>NZ_VKAC01000004.1:0-300000 GCF_008041935.1 Quadrisphaera setariae | reverse complement strand
TGGCGACCCGTGCGTTGCGGTCGAAGCCGCCGGCGGTGGAGTGCTGGCTCACGAGGAGCAGACGCTAGGAGCTCTCCGCCGCAGCGACGGCCGGATCTGACCTGTTAACGATCACCTCTTCGCCGGGCCACCCCGACAGCCGCCGTGCTCTCCCGCGCGCGCACCTCCACGCGCAGGTGCTCCGCCGGGTCCGGCCGTGCGCCACTCGTCAGGTCGGCCAGGAGCACGCGCGCGGCCAACCGGCCCTCGGCGGCGGTGTCGTGGTGCACGGAGCTGAGGGAGGGAGAGGTGTGCTCCGACTCCGGCAGGTCGTCGACGCCCAGGACGGACACCTCACCGGGCACGCCCACGCCGCGCTCGCGCAGCGCCCGCAGCACGCCAAGAGCCATCGCGTCGTTGCAGACGAACACGGCGGTCACCCCGGTGAGGTCCGCGGTGGTGGCGATGCGGTAGCCCGAACCCGCTGACCAATCACCCGGGGTCCACGTCGCGCACGGCACGCCGTGCGCCGCGAGCGCCTCGGTGAAGGTCTCGGCGCGGTAGCGCCCCGACAGCGACCCCGCCGGGCCGGGCAGGTGCGCGACACCGCGGTGACCGAGTGCGACCAGGTGCCCGGCCGCGGCCCGTCCGACGAGGTCCTCCGCGCCCGGGCGGTCCACCGTCCCGCGCCCGAGGTGCTCGTCGACGTACACCGGCAGTCCCATGTCGACGGCGAGCACCGCGTCTCTGATGCGCTCGGTCTGCGCGAGCGCCATCACCGAGCACGCCGTTCTGGAGAAGCCGGACATCGCCTCGCGCACGGCTCGCACGGCGGCTCCCTCGTCGTCGCCGACGTCGTCGGGCAGGGGCACCACATCGAGCTCGTAGCCGGCAGCGCGCAGCTCGGCGAGAGCTGCCGCGGTGTTGCCGATCGGACCGGTCGCGGTGAGCTGGTGGGTGAGGACGCCGATGCGCCGGCTGCGGCCCGTTCGCAGGGAGCGCGCGGCAGGGTCGGGCACGTAGCCGAGCTCGTCGACCGCCCGCTGCACCAGCGCCCGCATAGCTGCTGAGACGTGGGGCGAGCCGTTGACCACCCGCGAGACGGTCTGCGCGGAGACGTGCGCGCGGGCAGCGACGTCGTGCACGGTCATCTTGCGCGTGCCGCTCACACGACCATCATCGCGGGCTTGGCGGAGCTTGCGGACCCGTCGATCTTCGGGGTGCGGACCGGTGCCTGAGCGTCCTAGGTTCTGATCATCGCGGCGTGCAGCACCGGTGGGAGGAGCGGGCCGTGGGGCCAGAGCGCACCAGTCCGGCAGGCGAGCGGACGTCCGTGGCGGATGCCGTGCCCGACCTCACCGGCCTGCTGCGGAGCGACCGCGAGGAGGGATCACCGACTCCCGCGACGGCCTGCTTGTTCACGGCGGTGACGAGCGGGGTGCTGGCGGTGTCCAGGGCCCTCGACGGCCACGCCGGAGCCGCGCTGTGCTGGACGGCGCTGCTGGTCTTCCAGATGGTCTTCTTCCGGTGGGCGGCCAGTCACCCGTTCTCCACCGACCTCGACGGGCGGGGGTTGACGATCCGCCGACCGGGTAGGACGCGCCGCAACGCCTGGGGTGACGCGACCGCGCTGCATCCTGGCCGGCGCTGGGACGCCGCCCGTTCGGGTGGAGCCCAGCCCAGCGGCGCGGTGACGAGGGCGGCTGGACACGCGCCGCCGGTCGGCTCACGGCCGGCGGGGCTCGCAGGCCTCGAGCGGGGGACCTGGCGCACCGTCGGCTGGTTCGTCACCGGCATGGTCGTGGTGCAGCTCGTCTCGCGGGCCCCGTCAGTCCTGCCCCACGACGGTCTGGGAACAGCGGCGCAGGTGGTGCTGCTCGTGCTGGGCTTCGTGTGCTTCGGGGTGGCGGGCTTGAAGGCCTTCCTCCGGCACTCCGCCCGGCAGAGTGGGTCCTCCCGTCCGCAGGAGCCGCAGCAGTGAGCAGCGACCCGGTCCTGCAGCTGGCGACACCGGCTGAGCTGGGCGCCCTCCACCTGCGGCACGCCCAGCGGAGGCACCTCGCCGCCACCGTGCTCGACCTGGCCGCTCGCGGGCACCTCCGGGTGGACGACGCAGGCAACGACCCGACGCTCGGCTACGCCCTGGACTGGTACCTCCTGCTGCCGGGAGAGGCGCCACCGGTCGGCCTGGATGCCACCGACCTCGCGCAGGTCCGCACCGCCCATCCGCAGCACGAGCCGTGGCCCGCCCTCGACCGAGGGGCGCCTCGCCCGGGAAGCGCGGACACCCTCCGCTCGCACGAGCGGCTGCTGCTGACCCTCGTCGCGGACACTCCCAACCGGCTCCTGTCTCGGGTGCGCGCCCACGCCGACGTCCCGCGGGTGCTGGCTGCCCTGGACGACGACGTCGTCGAGCGCGGGTGGTTCGCGCCGAGCGCGCACGCGCTGCCCGTGGGACTGCTCGAGCACCTCCGAGGCGTGCACGCAGGACGACGACGCACCCGCTCCGGCGACGAGGTCGCTGCGCAGCTGAGGGCTGCCCGGTCGGTCCTGAAGGCGCACCGCCCGGAGGCGGCGGCCCTCGTCGAGCTGCTCCCGACCGCGGTGGCGCTCGGGCTGCTCGACCTCTGGACGGCGCACCTCGGTCAGCTGCGCCCTCCGACGCCGGCGTGGTTCGCGCCGGGACGCTCGACCACCGCACGCGGATGGCTCGGCGTGTGCGGTGTGGCGATGGCGATGTCCCTGGAGCCCCCTCCCGGAGGCGGGGCCGGGTCAGCTGCCTTCGGACAGACGAACCCCTGAGGGTGTGGGGCCACCGCGTCAGCGGCCGGGGTCGGTGAGCATCAGCGGGCCGACGGCGGGGGAGCGCTGCAGCTCGTCGAGCACCTGTCGCGTGCGGGTGGCCTGCATGCGGGCGAGCTCGTCCGCCGTGATGCCGACGACGCGGATGAAGTCGAGGTGCCCGTGCGGGGTGTCCACCCCTCCGAGCTCGGGGTCGAGCGCGAACGCCAGGGCCCTCAGACGGGTGTCGGGGTTGCCCGTGATCGGACCTCCCGGGTCGAAGCGGTGCCCGTCCCCCACCACGGATCCGGTCTCGTCGATGTGGTCGCCCAGACGCACCAGCAGCCTCAGCGCCCACTCGGGTGGCTGCTCCTCGTCGAGGGCGGCGGGGAGGCGCAGCGTGAGCTCCAGGCCCCAGCCGCTGGTGGCCGGGTCGTCGCTGGTCTTCTCGAACAGCTCGCTCAGGCCGAGCGTGACCAGCAGCCACCCGTCGGCGGTGCGGTACCCGTCGACGGCGTAGACGCCCCCTGCGTCTGGGAGGCCGCCGACCGCGAAGTGGACGGGCTCCACTGCGGTGACCGACTGCACCGCGGCCTCGACGGCGTCCCAGCCGGGGGCTGCGTCGGCGTCGTGGTCGGCGTCGTCGTGCTCTGCGTGTGCGTGCTCCGTCACCCGGATGAGTCTGCCCGGACGACCTCGCCACGAGATCACAGCTCCCTCCCGAGCTCCTGACCACCCGGCGCGCATGAAGGGGCCGAGGAGGTGGGGGTGGCCCCGACAGCACGGTGCTCCACGGTCCTGGACCTCGAAGGGGACGACGTCGACGACGTCCTCGAACACGCGCTCTCAGCGGTCGGCACCGCGCGCGAACCTCAGGCTCTCCCTCACCAGGGCGAGCACCACAGCGAGCTCGGCCTCGGTGCGCGGCCCGTAGAGCATCACCTCCGTGTCGTGGTCGGCGTACTCGTGCGGCTCGCCCCAGCCCAGGTCGCAGACCTCGCGGGCCCGCTCGCTCGGCAGGCACAGGTGCAGGCTCGTGTCGCTGACGCCGTGGAGGTGCACGGGCTCCAGCGGAGGCAGGGGCGCCAACGACGTCGAGGCGTCGGCCACCGCGTCCAGGTCGTCGAAGAGCACAGCGCGCGATGACGCCGGCGACACCTGGCTGTGCCCCTCCCGCACGTGCGGCAGTGCGAAGACCTCGGCCACCAGGCGCCCCCACAGCTCCGGAGGCGCCTGCTGGTCGAGCTGGCGGTGGGGGCCCTCCTCGGAGGTGGTCGGTCGAGGGTCTGAGCGCAGCGCGAGGTCCACGGCACCAGTGTGATCAGCTGGTCCGGAAGCCGGCCGCAGCACCAGGTGCGCTGCCAGCACCGGCCCGCGGACCTCTTCGCCGTGATCGCCGACGAGCGGCGGGCCCTCGCGGCCCAGCTCGCAGACCCGGCCCCGCAGCAGCAGGCCAGCCCGAGCCTGTGCCCGGCGTGGACGGTCCACCACGTGGTGGCCCACCTGGTCATCCCGCTGGAGGTCAGCGTCCCCGCCGTGGTCCTGCAGGTGCTGGCAGCTGGTGGGAGGTCCGACCGCGCCAACGAGCGGGTGACCGCCCGCCTCGCCCGCCGACCGTTCTCGGAGCTGCTGCACGTGCTCCGCGAGCAGCCGGACTCCAGGTCCACCCCGCCCGGTTCCGGCCCGGAGGCACCGCTGGTGGACCTCCTCGCCCACGGCCTGGACGTGCGGTGGCCCCTCGGCCAGCGCGCTGCTCCTGGTCATGACCGGCCGCCCCGGCCGGCCTTGGTGCGCCCTGACCGGGCACGGGGTGGGTCTGCTGCGAGACCGGCTCACCCCGCGCTGAGGTCGGCGGCCCCCGACGCGAGGACGGCGCAGGTCAGCACGTCGAGCGAGACGTCGCGCTGCGAGCCGTCGGCCAGGACGTCGGCCACCCGCTGCTCGAGCGCCGCCCTCCGTTCCGGAGGCAGCGCGGCGACGTTGGCGAAGGAGCGGACGAGCGCCACCAGTCCCGTCGCGTCGCGGGTCTCGGTCCGGCGGTCGAACTGCCACGCGTCCACGCGGAACAGGCCCGCGGCGTCCAGCTCGGCCCGCCCGTCGCGGGCGGTGCGCTCCAGGTGCTCCTCCGCGTCAGGTCGCACGTCGAGGAAGCCCAGCTCCGGCCCCACGACTGGGTCTGCCGCGAGCGTCGCGACCGCGTCGTCGCGCGAGAGGAGGAAGGTCCACAGGAGCAGGAGCCGGCCCCCGGGTTCGAGGGCCTCCGCCACCACGGGGTGCTCCACGGCGGGGTCGAGCCAGTGGAAGCTGTTCGCGGCGACGACCACCGGGAAGGCCTCTCCGCGCAGGTCCACCTCGCCGAGGTGCGCCTGCTCCACACGCAGCGCACCGGTGCCGTCGAGGGTGCGCAGCCGCCCGGCCATCTGCCGGCCCGGCTCGACGGCCAGCACCGGGTGACCCGCACCGAGCAGCGCCCTGGTCAGCTGCCCGGTGCCCGCCCCGACCTCCAGCACCCGCTGCCCGGGCTCGACACCCGCCCACCGCAGGACCCGCGCCACCTGCTCGGCGGGGAACCGCGGGCGGGCGGCCTCGTAGGCGTCGGCCACCGCGTCGAAGGCGGTGCGGGCGCTGCGGTCCGTGTTCGACCTCATGCGCACCGATCATGCCGACCCGTCCTGCGCTCCTCGTGTGCTCCTCCCGCCCCCCGAGCTCTCGAGGCGCTGCACCCGTCCTCGTCGGTCAGCGGGGGAGGACGCCCAGCTGCGCGGCCGTCAGGCCGGCGAGCACCACGGCCAGCAGCCCCAGGACGACGCCGATCGCCACCCCCGTGAGCAGGTCTCCCGCTCGACGGCCGTCCGACCCCTGGCCGCGTCCCCGGCCCGGGCACGTGCACGACGCCTGCGGCACGACCGGGGTGGGGCTGTCGGAGGTCACCGCGGCGCGCGGCGCGGGCACGAGCGAGCCCGTCGCCGCCGTCGTCGCCGTCGTCGCCGTCGTCGTCGTCGTCGTCACCGCAGTGGCCGGCAGCTGCTCCGTCTGCGGGAGCACCACCTCGAGCACGCCCGTCTCGACGAAGGCGCTCGCGTAGGCCCGACCGAGGTGCGCGGGTGGCTGGCGGACGGGCCTCGCCTCGGCGAGCGGTGGGCTGGCGGCGGGGCGTTCGGGCACTGCGGCGGGGCTCCTCGGGGGACGGAGCGCCCTGCACGGGAGGACGCTCGGAAGGATCACCGAGAGTAGCCCTGCGAACCCCCCTGCGGGGGGACGCCGGAGATCGTCAGCGAGCCGCCGACACCACCGACGAGACGCCGTCGGCGTGCACGACGCGGCCGTCGACCACCGTCATGGCCACGCGCGCGGCCCCGCGCGCCACGGCCGCGGCCGTGCCGTCCGCCAGCGGGTCGGCGTCCAGGGCGACCACGTCCGCGGTGTCGCCCACCGCCACCACCGACCTGCCCCGGGCGCTCGCTGCCAGCGCCTCCGCCGTCGTGATCGACTGCTCGGGGTGCCACGCCCCTCGGGGGTGCCCCCCGGCGAGCGCGCGCGGGTCGGTCCGGTCGACGGCGGCGGCCACCGCGAGCCACGGGTCGAGCGCCGCGACGGGCGCGTCCGAGCCCATCGCCAGGCGCGCGCCGGCGTCGAGCAGCGCGCGCAGCGGGAAGGCCCGGCCGGTGCGGCCGCGCCAGTGGACCTCGGCGACGTCGCGGTCGTCGAGGAGGTGGGCGGGCTGCACGCTGGCGACGACGCCGAGCGCGGCGAAGCGGGGGACGTCGTCGTCGGCCACCAGCTGGGCGTGCTCGACCCGACCGCCGCCCCCCACGGCCTCGAGGGCGTCGAGCGCAGCGCGCACGGCGGCGTCGCCGATGGCGTGCACCGCCGGCAGCATCCCTCCGGCGCGACCTCGGCGGAGGAGCTCCAGCAGCGCCTCCGGCGGCCAGGTGAGCTCCCCGCGGCTGCCGGGGCCGGTGCGTCCGGGGTAGGGCTCCAGGCAGCAGGCGGTGCGGGTGTTGAGGGACCCGTCGGTGATGACCTTGAGGGGCCCGGCCAGCACGAGCGGGTCCCCTCCCGCGAGCGGCGTCCCGCCGCGGACCCCGCTGGCCACCACCTCGTCCAGGTGCTGCGGGTAGGTGCCGGCCTCCACCCTCAGCCCGGCCGACGCCGCCCGCCCCGCCCCGTCCGCACCCGCGCGGCGCGCCCACACGGCGACCGTCCCTCCGGGGGCGTCGGTCATCTCCAGGTCCACCACGCCCACCACGCCGCGGGTGGCGGCCTCGGCGAGCGCGTCGGCGACCGCGGCGTCCAGCTCCGCCTCGCCGACCCTGCCGAGCGCGCGCTGCACCGCGAACGCCGCCTCCTCGCGGACGAGCCCGTGCTCGTCGGGGACCACGCCCAGCGGGGCGGCCACCTGCTGCGCCGCTGCCGCCGACAGCCACGAGCAGTGCAGGTCTCCCGAGACGAGCACCACCGGCCGCCGCGGGTCGCCGGCTCGCGCGACGGCGCTGTCGAGCAGTGCCGCGGACGGCGCGTCCGTCCAGAGCCCGTCGCGGAACCCGTACCCGACCAGCACCCCCGCGCCGCTGCTCGTGCCGCGCTCGGCCGCCGCGCGTCGCAAGACCGCCGCCGCGGCGTCCGCGGCGCTCGTCGCCGCGGACACGTCCAGCCTGCGGCGCACCAGCGCCCACTGGCCCAGGTGGACGTGCTCGTCCCACAGGCCCGGCAGCAGCCAGCGCCCGTCCAGGTCGACCACCCGCTCAGGGACGGCGCCGCCCCTCGTCGTCGGGCGGACGGAGGTGACCCGTCCGCGGTCGAGGAGGACGTCGACGAGCCCGTCCGGCCCGGCGGGGGCCCCTGCGAGGCGGCAGCGGCGCAGCAGCAGAGCGGCGGTCACGCCCACATCCTGCGGGGAGGAGACTCCTCGGGTGGACGAGGGGACGCCGGACCGGCTGCTGACCGGGCGCGAGGTGCCGCTGGGCGGTGTGCGCGGCATGAGCGTCCAGCGGTGGCTGCCGCACCGGGAGGTGCCGACGGTGGGGGCGTGGTGCTTCCTGGACCGGATCGGCCCGCAGCGGGTGGACATGCGGGTGCAGCCCCACCCGCACACGGCGCTGCAGACGGTGACGTGGCCGCTGACCGGCGAGATCCGCCACCGCGACTCCGTGGGCAGCGACGTGGTGGTCCGCCCCGGGGAGCTGAACCTCATGACCGCCGGGCGGGGGGTCTCCCACAGCGAGCTCTCGCTCCCGGCCGGCTCCGGCCAGCCCCCGCTGCTGTCCGCGGTGCAGCTGTGGGTGGTGCTGCCGCGCGAGCAGGACGGCTGCCCGCCGCGCTTCGAGCAGCAGCGCGAGCTGCCGGTGCTCGAGGTCGGCGGTGCGCGCGGCGGCGTGCGGGCCACGGTGCTGGTGGGGTCGCTGGGTGGGGCGACCTCGCCCGCGGGAGTGGCGCCCGGGCTCGTGGGTGCCGACGTGGTGCTCGACGCCGGCGCCGACGTGGAGGTGGAGGTCGACCCGACCCACGAGCACGCGCTGCTCACCCTCGACGAGGACGGCGCGGGAGGCGCAGCGCCGGCGCTGCGGCACTGGGCGCCGGGCCGGACCAGCCTGCGGCTGCGGCACGCCGACGGTGCGCGCCAGCTGCTGCTGGGCGGGGTGCCCACCACCGACGACCTGGTGATGTTCTGGAACTTCATCGGGCGCACCCACGAGGACGTCGCCGCCGCCCGCGCCGACTGGGAGGACCCGGACGCCGCCGCCGAGCGCTTCGGCCGCGTGCCCGGCCACGCCGCCTCCGAGCGGATCCCGTCCCCGCCGCTGCCCCCGGTGCGCCTCACACCCCGCCGGCCCCGTCCGCGCCGAGTCGTGGAGCCCGGGGAGGCGCCCGCGTTCAGCTGAGCCGCGTCGTCCGACCGGACGAGGCGGCTCCGGTCCGGCTCCAGGCGCGGCCCCGGCCGGCCGATGGAGGAGGACCTGCCCGCGGTGTGCGCGGGCCTGTCCCGAGCAGGAGCGACGTGCCGGATCGCGCTGCGGACGGGCGCCTCCGCGCCCGCGTGCTGGCCTGCCTGGTGCTGGCCGCCGTCGCCGTCGGCGTGGTGGCCTCCTTCGACCCGACGACCCTGCGCCCGGGCGCGTGGACCGTGGCCTTCACCGCCGCCCTCGTGACCGGCGCTGCCGTGGGCGCCGCCCTGCTCGCCTCTGGTCAGCGCTGGTCCGGTGCCGCGCTGACGGCGGTGGTGTGCGGGCTGCAGGGCGTCGTCGTGCTCTCGGTGCTGGCCAACCAGACGCGCTCCGGCGGCATGCTCAACGTGGTGCTGCTGCTGCCGCTGGCCGTGTACGCGGCGGTGCACCTGTCGCCCCGCCAGTGCCGGACGGTCATGGCCGTGCTGGTCGTGGGTGCCGCCGTGGTGATGGAGGCGGTGGCCGACGGCGTCCTGCAGTGGGTCTCGCTGACAGCGGTCCCCGTCCTGGCGTTCCTCGGCACCGCCGAGGTGGTGCTGCGCCTGCGCTCGGAGCTCGGCGGCGCGCTCGGCGCGCTGCGCGAGCAGGCCGCCACCGATCCGCTGACCGGGCTGCTGAACCGCCGCGGGCTGCACGAGCGGCTGCCGGGCGCCGCGGACGCCCCCACGGGGTTCCGCTGCGTGATGGTGCTCGACCTCGACCACTTCAAGGCCGTCAACGACACCTTCGGCCACGAGGTGGGCGACGAGGTGCTGCGCCGCTTCGCCGCGGGGCTGGCGGGCGAGACGCGGGCGACGGACCTCGCCGTGCGTCTGGGGGGCGAGGAGTTCCTCGTGCTGACCGACGTGCCCGCGGACCGTGCGCACGAGTGCGCCGAGGGCCTGCGGTCCCGGGCGGCGCAGTGGCTGGCGGAGTGGTCGGTGACGGTCAGCGTGGGCGTGGTGGTCGTCCCCGGCGCGGAGCCTCGCGGTGCGTCGCGCGCGGAGCTGCTGGCGGCGGTGAGGGCCGCCGACGACTGCCTGTACCGGGCCAAGGAGCTGGGCCGGGACCGGACGGTGGTGCAGGTCGCTCCCGCAGCGCCCGCCACAGCCGCGAACGCCGGGTGAGGGTCAGCCTGCAGCGCGCGAGCCCGCTCCGGCGCGTTCGCCGTCGTCGTCCTCAGCGGGGTGGGTGGTGGGCTCGTCGCCACCCGCGGCGGCGTCCTTGTCGAAGGAGGCGGTGACCGTCTCGAAGCCCTTGTACGTCTCGCTGCGCGCGTACCCGGTGTAGGCGCGCACGTCCTGCGGCGTGAGGTCGACGTCGTCGGTGAACGGGGTCAGCAGCGCCCTCGGGTACAGGCGGCGCTGGCGGACGACGTTGATCTCCGCGGCCAGCACCAGCGCCATCGACTGCAGGTACAGCCAGGCCAGCAGCCCCAGGACGACGCCGAACACGCCGTACACGTCGCCGGCGTGCTGCAGGTACGCACCGGCCAGGCGCGCGAACGCCGTCTGCAGCCCCTCCCACAGCCCCGCGGCCACCAGCGCGCCGATCGCCACGTTGCGCCAGCCCAGCCGCACCGCGGTCAGCACCCGGAAGACGACGACGAAGATGCACGTGTTGATGGCGAACGGCACCAGCGTGCCCGCGGCGAGCAGCAGCCCGCCGCCCACCGGGACGGCGTCGGCCACCTCCGGCAGCACCACCGAGATGGCGGTGGCGAGGAGCGCCAGCACGCCGAGGGCCAGCATGAGCACGATGCTGCGCAGGCGCGACAGGACCGGGTTCGGCTGCTTGTAGCGCGGCACCGCGTAGATGCGGTTGAGCGCCGCCTGCGTGGCCTGCATGACGCCCATGCCGCCGTACAGGGTGCCGAGCGCGCCGATGGTCAGGGCGACGCCGCTGCCCCGCAGGCCCGTGATGCTGCCCTGCAGCGCGCTGCCGAGGACGGGAACGCCCGCGAGGGCGTCGATCGTCGTCGTCACGGCGCGGCCGGACAGCTCCGGGTCGGCCCCGGAGAACGGCGCCAGCACGAAGCCCAGCACCGACACGAGCAGCAGGAGCAGCGGGAAGACGGAGACGAAGCCGTAGTAGGCCATGAGCGCGGCGAGGTGGGGGCCGCGGTCGTCGGCGAACTTGTAGACGACGGCCAGGGGGAACGCGCTCGCGGGGTGGCGGCGCTGGAAGGCGTCGATGCGGTCCGTGAGCTTCGCGCCGCCTGCCACGGGCGCCATCCTGCCGGAGCGACGATCACCCGGCGCGCCGGTGAGACCCGTCCGGAGGCGCGGCAGTGCGGCCGAAACTTTCGCCAGATGCGTGTCGTCGACCGGCGTGTCACGAACAGATCACGGTTGCGACCTGGGATGTTTGGGGGTTTCCGTCACTTCCCGGTACTTTCTGTCCGCTCCCGGTGACAACCGGGAGTCCTCACCGCGCACGCCGAGCCCCTGCCAGCGCGTCGGAGGTCCACGAACCCAGTGGCAGGGGACGGGGGAACCACTTCCGGGCGCGGTGCTCTTCGGAGCGCTCACGCGTCCTCGGGGTGAAGCTCGCCTAGCGAGCCGGGGGACCTCACCTCCCGAACCCGACAGCTCACCTCGCAGGCGTCGGAGAGGCTCACCCCCACATGTCGATGACCCATGCCCATCACGGGCGTCACGTCTCCTGCTCCCGCTGCGCGAACGGCTCGACCGGCGCCCCGGCCACGTCGAGGCCCCGCCGGACCCTGGCCCGCGTGGCCGCCGGCGTCGCCCTGAGCGGCGGCCTCATGGCCGCGGCCGTGGCCCCGGCGAACGCCGCACCCGTGCTGAACAGCGGCGCCGTCCTGGCCACCGCCACCCAGTACATCGGCACCCCCTACCGCTACGGCGGCACCAGCCCGTCCGGCTTCGACTGCTCGGGCTACACCCAGCACGTCTTCGCCGAGAACGGCATCTCCATCCCGCGCACCGCCGACGCCCAGATGGACGCCAGCACCCGCATCAGCGCCTCTGACGCGCGTCCCGGCGACCTGGTCTTCTTCGTCCGCGGTGGCCGTGCCTACCACGTGGGCATCTACACCGGCGACGGTCAGATGATGGACTCCCCGCGCTCCGGCAAGTCCGTCACCGAGCGCTCCATCTGGGGCAGCAACGTGGTGTTCGGCCGCTTCTGAGCGACCCGCGGCGAGTGAGCCGCTCCGCACGCACCCCCCTCACCTCCTCGGCGCCTGGCGTCGGGTGGGCGAGGGGGGTGCATGCTTGTCAGGTGGTGGTACCGGTGACGACCAGCGACGACGACGGGCTGGCAGGGCGGTGAAGGCGCCGGCCTGGGTGCCCGTCGCGTCCTTCCTGGTCTCCCTGGGCGCCTTCGTGCTCACGCGGATGCTCACCCGCGGCCTGCCCTGGTGGCTGTCCGTGGGCCTGGCGGTGGTCGCCATGCTCGTGGCGGGCCGCCTGGCCGCGGTGGCCGCCGCCGACGTCCTGGTGCGGCTGCGCCGGCGCGCTCAGGCGCGCGGTCCCGTCAACCGCTGGTAGAGCGCGGGGCCGTCAACCGGTCGTACAGCTCCGGGCGGCGGTCCAGCCACAGGTCCGACGACCCGGCGACCAGCTTGTCCCGAGAGGCCTCGGGATCGACGTCGGCCCAGGCGGCGCTGCGCCCCGGGCCGGCAGCTGCCAGCAGCTGCCCGCTCGCCGACACGATGCAGCTGCCCGCGGTCCACCCGGGCCCGCTGCGGTCGGCGCACGCCACCGCCACCCGCTCCAGCCGCGCCGTGGCCGCGGCCACCAGCTGCCCGTCGGGCCCCCCGCCCTCTCCAGGCTGCGCCGCGGGCCACGCCACCGGCACCGCCAGCAGGTCGGCACCGGCCAGCGCGGCCGTGCGCGTCCACTCCGGGAAGCGGAGGTCGTAGTTGACCAGCACCCCGATGCGCCCGTGCGCCGTGTCGACCACCGGCGGCGGCGCCGACCCGGCCGCGAAGACCACGCGCTCGCGGTCCCACAGGTGCGCGCACCGGTAGACGGCCCTCAGACCGGTGGCGTCCACCACCGCAGCGCTGTTGTACAGCTGCCCGTCGTCGCCGGCCTCGCAGAACCCACCGACCACCACCGACCCCTGGCGAGCGGTGCAGGCCGCCGCCCACGCGGCGAACACGCCGTGGCCGCTGGCCACCGCCACCGCGCGGGCCTGCTCGGCGTCCTCCAGGACCCCGCCGGTGGTGACCAGCTGGGGCAGGATGACGACGTCCGCCCCCTGAGCCAGCGCCTCGCGCACGGCGTCCGCCGTGAGCTCGGCGTTGGCCGCGAGGCCGTCGGGGACGGGGGCCAGCTGGCACGCAGCGATCCTCGTCACGCCCCCATCCTGCCCGTCCACCCCCGCGGCGCGCGCTCCCGCACGGCCGCGGGAGGGGTCACCGGTGCGCCGGCCAGCGGTGGGGCAGGCCCCAGCAGCGCAGGCCGGGTCAGCTCAGACGAGGTCGGCTCAGACCAGGTCAGCTCAGGGGAGCAGCGGCGTGCACGGGCTCGGGGACCCCCTGGGATCGCTGCTCGTGCAGCGCGAGGTAGCGGGAGGGGCGCGCAGGGGTGCCCGCCGGTGGTCGCAGGTCGGCCACGACCCGCTCCACGCGCCCGCAGCGGGCGCAGCGCATCGCCACCACTCCGGCGGGCTCCACGCCCACCAGCTCGAAGCCCCGGCCTCCGCACGCGTCGCACGTCACCGCAGGTCACCTCCCCGTCCGACCGCCCATCCTCCCCTTCGAGGATCGGCACGCGCTCACCCTGCCCCCAGCGGGCTCCCCCGGACGGGTGAACGCGCCGGTCGGGCGCCGCTGCTGCGGCGTGGCGCCCCCTGCCGCGCCATGCCCGTGGTCCTGCGCCGGGCTCGGCAGCGGGTCTCAGCGTTCCCGCCCGCCGAGGAGCGCGCCGCGCCAGACTCGACCGTGGGGCCGCTGTGGCGGATGGGCTCCACCGTGACGGGAGGGCAGAGACGTGGGTGTGCTGGACAGGCTGATGAGGCGCTCCGACGGCGTCCGCCGCTTCTCGCTGACCGGGTCCGGTTCCGCCTCGACCTCGAACGCCGCGCCACCGGCGGGCGTCGCGGTCATGCCGCAGGCGCTGCGCGGCGCTGACACGGGTGCCCCGCGCGGCGACGACGCCGGCAGCCACCTGACCGGCCGCCCGGCCGATCACACCTCCACCATGCCCCTGTCCGTGGTGGCCGAGGTCGCCGCCCGCGCCGAGGGCGTCGTGCCGGACGCCTTCGGGTCGGTCCCCGTCCTCGCCGGTCGTCCTGCGCACGAGCACGGGTACGCCGTCCTCGACGTGGTCACCAGCGGTCCCTCGCCCGAGCGGGACCGCGTCCTCGAGGTGGCCGTGGTCCAGCTGGACGCCGACGGCGCCGTGGTCGGCGAGTGGACCTCCCTGCTGCGCCCGTCCGTCACCTGCCCCGACGCCGGCCCGCACGACCCCGTCGACGCCGCGCCCGGCGCCACCCCGGCCAGTGCGTCGCGGTCCGTCGTCCACGGCGCAGATCAGGGCCTCGACCTCGCCCGCCTCGCCGCCACCGCCGGCGCCTCCCTGGAGGAGCTGGCCACAGCCCCCACCCTCGTCGACGTCGCCGGTGAGCTGGTGGCCGCTCTCGCGGGCCGCGTGCTCGTGGCGCACGGCGCCACCTCCGACCTCGCGCACCTGCGCAGCGAGCTCGCCGCGGTCGGGGTGGTGCTGCCCGTCGTCCCCGTGCTCTGCACGCTCGAGGCCAGCTGGCGCCACCTGCCCGGTCTGCACCGCCGCCGCCTCGTCGACTGCTGCCGCGCCGCCGGGGTGGCCCTGGACGGCGTGCCGACCGCTCTCACCGACGCCCGCGCCGCCGCAGGCCTGCTGCAGCGCTACCTCGCCCGCTCCGGCGAGCGCGGCGAGGCGCAGGCTGCGGTCGTGGCCCGTGCCGCCGCCGCCACCTGGCCCGAGGTGGAGGTGCCGCCGATGAGCTCGGCCGCACCTCGCACCGACGCCCCGCCGTCGCTGCCGTCCTTCACCGCACCGCCCGGCCGGCTGGCCGTCGCGCTGGAGTCGCTCGCGCTGGACGGGCCCGACCTCCCGCTGCCCGCCGTGGCCGGTCACGTGGAGCTGCTCGCCGACGCCCTCGCGGCGGGCCCCCTGGACGACGACGACGCCCGCGCCCTGGCGCTCCTGGCCGAGGCCGCCAACCTCACCCGCGCCCAGGTCCGCGCCGCCTCCCGCGGCGTGGTCCTGGCCCTGGCCGCCGCCGTCGGCCGTGAGGCGACCACCGGTGAGGCGGAGCGCGAGGAGCTGCTGACCGCCGCCCGCGTGCTGGCCGTGGACGTCGACGACGTCCTCGCGGCGCTGCACGCCGCCGCCGTCGCGACCGGGTCGGTGCCCGTGGTCCCCGGCGCTGCTGCGGGACCGATGACCCAGGCGCTCGCCGCGGTGCGCCTCCCGGCCCCGCGTGCGGAGCGGCCAGCCGGTGACGACGCTGGCGTCGACCTCACCGCGGCCGACGCCGCTGCTCCGCTCGACCTCAGCGATCCCGCGGCCCGCGCCGCCGTCCGGGCGTGGGCCCGCGAGCGGGGCGTCGAGGTCAGCCCGCGCGGCAGGCTGCCGCGCGCCGTGGTCGACGCCTTCGAGGCCGAACGCGCCGGGCTGGTCAGCGCCCGCTGACGGGCTCCGGCACCATCGCTCGGGTGAGCGCGGTGCGGCGATGAGGGTGCTGGGCGCCGACGTCTGGGACGGGCGGTGGGTGGGCGTCGTCCTCGACGACGGTGACGACAGCGTGGACGACGTCGTCGGCGGACGGGTGGAGGCGCACACCGCCGCCGACGTGCGCGCGCTCGTGGCCGCGGCGCAGCGGGGCGGGCCGCTCGCCGTCGTGGGGCTCGACGTCCCCATCGGCCTGGCCGAGCGCGGTCACCGCGCCGCCGACCTCGAGGCGCGCCGGGTCCTCGGCGCGCGCCGGTCGTCGGTGTTCGTCACGCCCGTGCGCGCGGCGCTCGAGGCCGGCTCGCACGCCGAGGCCGTGGTGATCTCCCGCGAGGCGACCGGCGCTGGCGTGAGCGTGCAGGCGTACGGGCTGCGGGCGAAGGTCCTCGAGGTGGACGCGTGGGTCCGCGAACGCTCAGGCGTCGAGGCACCGCGAGTCGTCGAGGTGCACCCGGAGGTCGCCTTCGGGCGGCTCGCGGCGCTGCGCGCCGGTGACGCCGACGGCTGCCACCCGCTCGCCGACCGCAAGAAGAGCTGGGCCGGCGCCGCCCGGCGCAGGGCGCTGCTCGCCGCTGCCGGCGTCGTCGTTCCCGACGAGATGGGTGAGGCCGGCCGCGCGGCGGTGGACGACGTGCTCGACGCGGCCGTCGTGGCCTGGGTGGCGCGCCGCGTGGGGCTGGGGGCAGCCCGACCGCTGCCCGACCCGCCGCAGGTCACCCCCGACGGCTGGCCCGCGGCGATCTGGTCCTGATCCCCGTGATCACGGGAGTCGTGCGCACAGGACCTTCCGGCACAGGTCCCGCAGAGCCAGCAGGTCGTCGTCGTCGAGGTGCTCCCCGAGGGCCTCGGCGATGGCCGCCGCATGGCGGCGCCCGACCTCGCGCTGCGCCGCGCGCCCCGCGCCGGTGAGGACGAGGACGACGCCGCGCCGGTCGGCCGGGTCCGGCTCGCGCTCCAGCAGCCCCTGCGCGACGAGCCGGTCCACGAGCCGGCTCAGCGACGGCTGCGGCAGCAGCACCGCGTCGGCCAGGGCGCCGAGGCGCGCACGCCCGCCGTCGACCGTGGTGAGCGTGTAGAGGACGTCGTACTCACGCAGGCCGACGCCGCGCTCCGGTGCCCACACGTCCTGCTCGGCGAAGCGGCGCACCAGCGAGGCCTGGGTGCGGAAGAGCGCCTCCCAGGCCTCGACGGCGAGCTTGGTGCTGGTCACGCCGGCTGCGACTGCCGGGCGCGGGCGGCGACGCGGCTGGCGTGGCTGGGTGGGTCGCTCGGCACACCGGCGGGACGACGAGCCTCCATCTCCTTGCGCAGCGCCGGCACGACGTGCTCGCCGAGCATGTCGATCTGCTCCAGCACCGTCTTCAGCGGCAGGCCCGCGTGGTCGACCAGGAACAGCTGGCGCTGGTAGTCGCCGAAGAACTCCTGGAACGTCAGGGTCTTCTCCACCACCTGCTCCGGGGTGCCGACCGTCAGCGGGGTCTGCCGGGCGAACTCCTCCAGGCTCGGGCCGCCGCCGTACACCGGCGCGACGTCGAAGTAGGGGCGGAACTCGCGCACCGCGTCCTGGCTGTTCTTCCGCATGAACACGTGGCCGCCCAGGCCCACCACCGCGGTGCTGCCCGGCCCGTGGCCGTGGTGCTCCCAGCGCTCGCGGTAGAGGTCGATGAGCCGGATGTAGTGCTCCTTCGGCCAGAAGATGTTGTTGGCGAAGTAGCCGTCGCCGAAGTACGCCGCGATCTCGGCGACCTCCGGGGTGCGGATGGAGCCGTGCCAGACGAACGGGGCCACACCGTCGACGGGGCGCGGGGTGGCGGTGAACTGGTGGAGCGGGTTGCGGAACTGGCCCTGCCAGTCCACGGGGCCGTCCTCGTCCCACAGACGGCGCAGGAGCTGGTAGTTCTCCACCGTCAGCTGCACCGAGGCGCGCGGGTCCTTGCCGAACGCGGAGTAGCCGGCCATGGAGTTGCCGCGGCCGAACATCACGTCCACGCGGTCGTCGGACAGCAGCTGGAGGGTGGCGTAGTCCTCCGCGAGCTTCACCGGGTCGTTGGTGGTGATGTGCGCGATGGACGTCGACAGGCGCAGCCGCGAGGTCCGTCCCGCGATGTAGCCCAGCACCGTGGTGGGGCTCGACGTGACGAACCCGGTCTCGTGGTGCTCGCCGATGGCGAAGACGTCCAGGCCGGCGGCCTCGACGTGCTGGGCGATGGTGACGAGGGAGCGCATCCGCTCGACGTCGTCCGGGGTCTTCCCGGTGTGGACGTCGGGGGTCTGGTCCGCGACGGTGAACACGCCGAACTGCACGGTGCGCCTCCTGAGGTGCTCGGGTCTGCGCCAAGTCTATGCATCTGCATGGACTTCGGTCTCAACCGCCCCGCACGCCCGGGTGTTCCCGTGACGCCGGACGTGCAGAAGTGCTCTCGCGGGCACGGCCAGCGGCGCGTCGCGGACTTCTGCCCGTCCGGCGTCACGCCCCGCGGTGCGAGCGCCCGCTGTGCCAGGCTCGGGAGATGGGCGGGCACGGTGACGGCTACTCGTCGACTCTCAAGACCTCCTTCGACACGGCGGCCGGCCCTGCGGTCCGGCATGGACCGCAGGCCGACCCCGACGAGCCGCCGCTGCGCGCGCCCGCCGTCGCGGCGCTGGAGGCGCTCGTCGTCCTGGCCGCAGCCGACCGCATCGCCGTGGAGCTGGAGGTGCCAGCCACCCGCGACCGCGACTGGCCGGCACCGTGGCCGCTGCCCTGGGGCTGGTTCCGCGTCCGTGGTGGCGGCGACGTGGGCGTCTCCGGCGGTGGAGCTGACGGCGAGACGGCCGCCGAGGAGGCGGCGCGCGTCGCGGACGCGGCGCACTCCGAGGTGGTCGAGTCCCTGTGGGCGCACAGGCCCACCAACTGGCCGCCGTGCCCAGACCACCCGACGACCCACCCGCTCCAGCTCGCCGCCGGCGACGACGCCGACCCGCGCCCGCTGTGGACGTGCCCGCTCACCGGAGAGGTGGTCGGCGTGCTCGACGTCAGCTGATCCGCACCAGCCGCCGACCGGCGCAGGGCAACCCCCGTGTCAGCGGGGCAGTGGCGCCGAGCCACCCGTCACCCGGCCGGGAGGGCGCAGGACGACGACGGCAGCGCTGGTCGGTGCGGGTCAGCTCCGCTGGCGCGGTGGTGCAGTCCAGGGTCAGGATCGGCCCCGGTCTGACCCTGGACTGCACCACCGCGCCGGCCCGGGACCCGGCTCAGCCGAGACCTGCGGGCACACCTCGCGTCAGCATCCGCTGCCCGACCCCCGGATCCCGCACCGCTGTGGTGGGGTGGGCGGCATGGAGGTCGTCGAGGTCCACCCCGCTCCTCTGCAGTACGCCTACACGTTCGGCGGGGTCGCCCCGCTGAGGACCGTCCGCCCCGGGCAGGCGCTGCGCCTGTGGAGCGAGGACGCCTTCGGCGGCGGCCTGCGGACCACCGCCGACGTCACCTCGAACACCCCACCGGCACCCGGCCTCAACCCGCAGACCGGTCCGTTCCTCGTGGAGGGCGCCCGTCCCGGAGACGTCCTCGCACTGCACCTGGTCAGCCTGGAACCGGCCCGCGACACCGGCGTCTCCAGCCTCGTCCCCTTCTTCGGCGGGCTCACCGGCACCGACACCACAGCGCTGCTGACCCCGCCGCTGCCGGAGCGGACGTGGGTCTACCACCTCGACTCCGCCCGCCGGACCCTCGCCGTGGAGCTGACCTCGGGCGCCTTCAGCGTCGAGCTGCCGCTGGAGCCGATGCTCGGCACGGTCGGGGTGGCGCCGGCGGCGGGCGAGGTGCGCACCTCCCTGGTGCCCGGAGTCTTCGGCGGCAACCTCGACACCCCGCAGATGCGCGCCGGCACCACCTGCTACCTGCGGGTCAACGTCGAGGGCGCCCTGTTCAGCCTCGGCGACGGGCACTACCGCCAGGGCGAGGGCGAGACCTGCGGCACCGCCGTCGAGGGCGCCATGACCACCACGGTGCTCGTGGACCTCGTGGAGGCCGGTGAGCTCAGGACGACGACGGGCGCTCCGGCGTCCGCCCCGGCGACACCGCGCCTGGAGGACGACGAGCACTGGATGACCGTCGGCACGGGCCGTCCCCTGGAGGACGCGTGGCGCGCCAGCCAGGTGGAGATGGTCCGCTGGCTGCGAGAGCTCTACGGCCTGGACGACCTCGACGCCTACCAGCTGCTCAGCCAGGTGGGTCTGGCGCCGCTGGCCAACGTCGTCGACCCGGCCTACGCCGCGCTCGCGAAGGTGCCGAAGGCGCTGCTGCCCGCCCCGGCGAGCCGCGCGTTCGGAGGTGTGCACGCCCGCCTGCGCGAGGCGGCGCGCACCCTGCGCTGAGGCTCAGACGCTCTGGGCCAGCGCCGCCCTCACGTGCTCGACCACGCCGTCGGCGGCGGCCTCCACCTGCGCGAGGCACTCCTCGAAGGCGCTCATGTCGCCGTACCAGGGGTCGGCCACGTCGAGCCCCGCGCCGACCAGCCCCGACGCGGCCGGGTCGAACGAGCGCCACAGCGCCACGCGGTGCGACAGCCCGGGAGCCAGCCGCTGCAGCGCGCGCCGGTGGGCGGACGTCATGGCCAGGACGAGGTCGCGCTCGGCCACCTGCCCGGGCCGCACCTGCCGCGCGCGGTGCGCCCCCTCCCCGTGCTCGGGGACGTCGTAGCCCGCGTCGACCAGCACCCTCCGGGCGCGCCGGTCGATCGGGTTGCCCTCCTCCTCGTCGGAGACGCCCGTGGAGTCGACCACCACCGCGTCCTCCCCGAAGCCCGCTTCGTCGAGCCGGTGCCTCAGCACCACCTCGGCCATGGGGGAGCGGCAGATGTTGCCCGTGCAGACGGTCATGATCCGGTAGGGGCCCTTGCGGCTGACGGGGGTCTCGGAGGTGCTGGTGGAGGAAGAGGTCACTCCCTGATCGTCCCCGACGCCACCGCTGCGGGCGACGGCAGTGCTCGCGCCTGCGGGGAGCCGTCGAGCACCTGGGCGAGGACGACGACGAGCGCAGCCACCGCTGCAGCGCCCGGGTCGGGCGCGCCGAGCGCCCGGTCACCGAGGTAGCGGGACCGGCCGCGGCGGCCGACCAGCTGCGCCGTGCCGACGGCGCCCTCGATCGCCGCCCTCGCCGCGTCGACCAGCGAGGCGCCGGCGTCCAGGGCGTCCGCGGCGGGCACGAGAGCGTCCAGGAAGGTCCGGTCACCCACCTGCGCGCCACCCACGCGGGTCACGGCCTGCGCCCCCGAGCGCAGCGCGGCGCCGACGTCAGGGCCGACCTCCGAGGGGTCGCCGCGGCGCACCGCCGGCACCAGCTCGGTGAGGAGCAGCCCCAGCAGCGGGCCGCTGCTCCCGCCGACCTCGTCGAGGAAGGCGCCGGCCGCCGCTGACAGCGTGCCCCCGCGGCGCTGCGCGTGGGTGAGGCCGGAGGCGACGTTGTCGCCGAAGTCGCCGTCGCCGGCCAGCTGGTCCAGGCGCGTGAGGTCGTCGTGGGCCTCGCCCAGCGCCTGCGCCCAGGCGGCCACCACGGCGGCGCCGGCGTCGTCGCGGTCCTGCCCGTGGGGGCTCCCCGTGCTGCTGTCCCCGCTGCCCGGAGCTGACGCGTCGTCGAGGCGCTCTGCGACCTGCGGCGCCTCCTCGCGCGGCAGCGCCGGCAGCGACGGCGTGGCCGTCGGCGCGGCGAGCAGCTCGGCCCAGCCGGGGCGCAGCGCCAGCAGCGTCAGGGAGAAGCCCCGCATGTCCAGGGCCGCCGTGAAGGTGCCCACCAGGGAGGTGGCCACCCGCACGCCGCGCTCGGCGAGGAGGTCGCCGACCAGGGCCCGCAGCGCGTGCAGCTCCAGCGACGTCGCCCCGCCCAGGCCGTTGACCAGCAGTGCGACGCCCTCGTCGTCGACACCGGCACCGGCGGCCTCCAGCCCGGTGAGCAGCTCGGAGACCATCCCGGCCACCAGCTCACGGGTCGGCGGCCGGGACGTGGTGGACGCCGCGCGCTCGCCGTGGATGCCGACGCCGCGCTCCAGCTCGTCGAGGCCGAGCTCGAAGGCCGGCTGCCCGGTGGCCAGCGACGTCTGCGCGCGCGAGGCCACGGCCAGGCTGCGGGCCCGGGCCGCCGCGTCGCGCCCGAGGGCCGCCAGGGACGCGAGGTCGTCGCCGCGGTCGGCCGCAGCGCCCAGCACCTTCTCCACCAGCACGGTCGCGGCGGTGCCGCGGCGCTGGCTGGCGGTGCCCCCGTCGTCGTCCCCGTCCGAGGGGGTGCCCTCGGTGGCGAGGTCGTCGTCCACGAGCACCGTCTCCACGGGCACGCCCTCGGCGCGCAGCCGCTCGGCGGCGATCGCGAAGCAGATGACGTCGCCGGTGTAGTTCTTCACCACGAGCAGCACACCGCCCGGCCCGGCGACGCCGCGCGCGGCCGCGTGCACCTGGCGGTGGTGGGGGGAGGTGAACACCAGTCCCGGGCACGCGGCGTCCAGCCCACCTGGCCCGAGGAACCCGGCGTGCATCGGCTCGTGACCCGCACCCCCGCCCGAGACGATCGCGACCTGCCGCCCGGGAGCCTTGCGGCGCGCGTACAGGTGCAGCGGGTCGAGCACCACGCCGACGTCGGCCGGGTGCGCCATCGCCAGCCCGCGGGCGGCGTCGGCGACCGCGGAGGCGGCGTCGGGCAGGAAGTGGGTGTCGGTGCGGGGGCTCGGGTGGACGTCGTCAGCCACGCACCGGACGCTAGCGCCGACCGGCTCTGCGCGCGATCAGCGCCGCTCGAGGGTCAGTGCCGGAGGCCGATCGGCTCGCGGGTGCGCAGGTCGATGACCACCGCGTCGGTCGGGGCCGCCCACTCCTCCAGCGCCACCGGGTCGGGCACCGGTGCGGGGCCCTGCGCCACGTGGAGGCTCACCAGGCCCGGCAGCACGCCGGGCGGCGCGGCCAGCGCAGCCGAGCCGACGCCGAGCGGGGCGTCGGGGTGGCGGACCGCCCGCTGGTGGAGGCGCACCGCGGTGCCGGGCAGCAGGCGGGCGGACAGGTCGACGTGGTGCCACGCGTGCACCGGGGTGCGGCCGAGCACGCCGACGCCGTCCTCGCCGAGGCGGTGCTCGGAGCAGTCGAGCAGGATCCAGCCGTCGGGGCTGACCGCGGTCACCGTGCCGCGACGCCACCCCCAGGGGCTGCGGCGCACCAGCTCGGCGAGCAGCCGGGGCATCCGGTGCCCCGGCAGGTGCGAGCGGCAGGCGACCTCGGGTGCTGCGGCTCCGGGACCGTCGGCCGGACCGCCGGACGAGGTGCCGCCCGGGGAGGGGACGGGGGCGCACAGGGTCACGTCCAGCCCTCCTCGTCGCGTGGTGCTCGGCGTGCGACGGGGACCCGACCGCTCGTCAGCCGCCAGCGACCCTAGTGCCCGCGGCCGCCCACCGAGCCGTCGGACCCCGACGTCTGCGGCGACCGGGTGACCCTCGCCGCACACGGGTTCAGACGTGCTCGGACCCGGCAGCGGCCCCGCTGTCCCGGGTGGTCCCGCTGGTCCCGCTGGTGCTCTCGCGCACCACGAGGTGGTACGGGGTCTGCAGGTGCCGCGGGGGCAGCCCCGGGTCGGTCAGGCGGGTCGCGAGGAGGTCGACGGCGCGCTCGGCGACGAACGCCCTGTCGATGGCCACGGTGGTGAGGGC
Source organism: Quadrisphaera setariae (assembly GCF_008041935.1). Taxonomy (NCBI): domain Bacteria; kingdom Bacillati; phylum Actinomycetota; class Actinomycetes; order Kineosporiales; family Kineosporiaceae; genus Quadrisphaera; species Quadrisphaera setariae. The sequence continues at coordinate 276,960 of NZ_VKAC01000004.1, read as the reverse complement.
CGGGACGGCGTACCGGGCCTCCGCGACGTCGTCCACGCCCACCACCGCCACGTCACCGGGCACGGCGCGCCCGGCCTCGCGCAGGGCCGCGAGCGCGCCCAGCGCCAGCTCGTCGTTGGCGGCGAAGACCGCGTCGACGTCGGGGCGGGCGGCGAGCAGCGACGCGGTGGTGGTGCGCCCGTCCTCGCGGGACCAGTCACCGCACGGCGGCACCAGCGACGGCTCGAACGGCAGCCCGGCGCTCTCGAGCCCGGAGCGGTAGCCGACCATGCGCTCGCGGGCGCTGTTGTGCACCGGTGCCTTGTGCCCGAGGTAGGCCACCCTCGTGCGGCCGCAGGCGAGCAGGTGCTCCACGGCGAGGCGGGCGACGCCGGCGCTGTCGATGCCCACCCGGTCCACGGGCAGGTCGGACCCTCCGTGCTCGCCGATGAGCACGATCGGGGTGTCGGGGTGGGGGGCGGCCAGCTCGTCGTCGGGCATCTCCAGGGCTGAGAGCAGGAGCCCGTCGGCGAAGCGCACCGGCTTGCCGTCGGCGACCTCCCGCTCGCGCTCGAGCTGGCCCTCGGTCTGCTCGACGGCGAGCACCAGGCCCCGCAGGCGCGCCTGGGTGGCCACGTGCCGACCGAGCTCGGCGAAGTACGGGGCGGAGATGGACGGCACCGCGAGCGCGATCATGCCGGTGCGGCCGCTGCGCAGCTGCCGTCCGACGGCGGAGGGCCGGTACCCGAGGGCGTCGATGACCTCCTGCACCCGGCGCCGGGTGTCGGGGTGGACGTGCACGTAGGCGTTGACGACGTTGGAGACGGTCTTGGGGGAGACGCCGGCGGCGGCGGCGACCTCGCGGATGGTCACCGGGCGGCGCGTCGGCGTGGTGCTCACCGGCGCAGTCTGGTCCCGCCGGGCCCCCGAGGTCGATCGCCCCCGTCGACCGACCGGCTGACCGTCCCGTGGCGACCCGCCGCCGACCGGGGTGCCGAGGGCGTCGGACGGGGCCGGGTGACCACCCGCCGTGACTGCTCCCGGCGACGCGCTGGACGACCGACGGGGTTGACACGGGTGGTGGCGCCCGACAGGATTTCTCACGTTGTAAAACAGGTGGTGCCCTGAAGACCGCCCCGTCAGACCGTCGGACAGACAGCCCGTCAGCCCGTGCCGCAGCGCCGCGGACCGCCCCACCGCACGTCCGGAGCGCCACGGCACGCGGCAGCGCCCTCACCGCCCCGCCCGGAAGGACCTCCCGTGCCTCGCGCCCGCATCTCCCTGGACGCCGCCTACACGACGGCACCCGTGCCGCACCGCCTCTTCGGCTCCTTCGTCGAGCACATGGGCCGCTGCGTCTACACGGGGATCTTCGAGCCCGACCACCCGAGCGCCGACGCCGACGGGCTCCGCTCGGACGTGCTCGAGCTGGTCCGCGAGATCGGCCCCACCGTCGTCCGCTACCCCGGCGGCAACTTCGTCTCCGGGTACGACTGGGAGGACGGCGTCGGCCCCGTCGAGGAGCGCCCGCGCCGCATCGACAGGGCGTGGCGCACGGTGGAGACCAACGCCTTCGGCCTGGACGAGTTCTCCCGCTGGGCCGACAAGGCCGGTACGGAGATCATGTACGCCGTCAACCTCGGCACCCGCGGCCTGCAGGAGGCCTGCGACGTCCTCGAGTACGCCAACCACCCCTCGGGCACCAAGTTCTCCGACCTGCGCCGCTCCCACGGCCGGCAGGACCCGTACGGCATCAAGCTGTGGTGCCTGGGCAACGAGATGGACGGCCCCTGGCAGACCGGCCACAAGACCGCCCACGAGTACGCGCGCCTCGCCGGGGAGACCGCCCGAGCCATGCGCCAGGTCGACCCGACCATCGAGCTGGTGGCCTGCGGCTCCTCCTCCCGCTCCATGCCGACGTTCGGCGAGTGGGAGCGGATCGTCCTGGAGGAGACCTACGAGGACGTCCAGATGATCAGCGCCCACGCCTACTACGAGGAGTCGGAGACCACGCCCCTGGCGGACTTCCTCGCCTCCGCCGTCGACATGGACGTCTTCATCGACTCCGTGGCCGCCACCGCCGACGCCGTGGGCGCCAAGCTGAAGAGCCGCAAGAAGATCGGCATCAGCTTCGACGAGTGGAACGTCTGGAACCAGACCGCCTGGAACTCCTCCGAGCGCGCCAAGGGCCGCACCGCGTGGGACGTCGCCCCCCGCGTCATCGAGGACGAGTACACCGTCCAGGACGCCGTGGTCGTCGGCACGCTCCTCAACTCCCTGCTGCGCCACGGCGACCGCGTGCTCGTCGGCTGCCAGGCCCAGCTGGTCAACGTCATCGGCCTGCTGCGCTCCGAGGCGGGCGGGCCGGCGTGGAAGCAGACCATCGCGCTGCCCTTCGAGCAGGTGCGCCGCCGCTCCCTGGGGGGCCACGTGCTCGACGTGCGCACCACCAGCGACCGGTACGAGACGGGCAAGTACGGCGACGTCGACCTCGTCGACGCCTCCGCGGTCCTCCACCACGACGACGACGGCGGGCTCGCCCGCGTCACGCTCTTCCTCGCCAACCGCTCGCTGGAGGAGTCCGCCGAGACCACGGTCGCCCTGGGCGGCTTCGCCGGGGACCTCGCCGTCGGCGACGCGCTGGTGCTCGCCGCAGCCGACGGGCAGGACAGGTACACCTCCAACACCGAGTCCTCGCCCACCGCCGTGGGCCTGCGTCCGCTGGCCTCCGCCGGCGGCTCGGCCGCCCTCGAGGCGGGGGAGCGGGGTGCGCAGACCGCGCGGATCACCCTGCCCGCCCTGTCCTGGGCCGTCGTCGAGCTGGTGCCCGCCTCCTCGGCGGTGCGCTGAGGCAGCACCCAGCCGGCCGGGCAGCCCCGGCCGGCCGCTGACCGCTGGGTGGAGGGACCGTCGCTGGGGGCCGGTCCCTCCACCCGGCTCTACGGTGGTGCACGTGGCGAAGGGGATCCTGGCGCAGCTGCTCGACCTCGCGAAGGCCGTGGCCTCCGCGGCCAGGTCCACCCCGCCCCCCGACGCCCGTGCCGACCGGACCGCCGACCGGACCGCCGACCGGACCGCCGACCGGACCGCCGACCAGATGCCGGGGCGTCCCGCGCAGCGGACGGCGGCGCCGCAGCGCCGCTCGTCGTCCTCACCCGCCGAGAAGCCGTCGGAGCGCTCGCGCCTGCGGCGGGAGCCGGCCCCCCACCCCCAGACCCGCGACTCGACGCGCCGCGACGGGGCCGCCGGCGACGAGGTCCGCGGAGCCCGCTACGCGCCGCAGGCCGACGGCCTGCCCGACCCCGGCGAGGTCGTCTGGGCGTGGGTGCCCTACGAGGAGGACGCCTCCCGCGGCAAGGACCGGCCCGTGCTCGTCCTCGACGTCAGCGAGGACGGTGACGTGCTCGGCCTGATGCTCACGAGCAAGGACCACGCCGGGCCGCGCACCCAGGGCGAGCGCGACCACGACGGCCGCCGGTGGATGGACGTCGGCACCGGTGCGTGGGACTCCCAGCGCCGTCCCAGCGAGGTGCGCCTCGACAGGGTGCTCCACCTGCCCGCCGAGGCCGTGCGCCGGGAGGGCGCGGCGCTGCCCCGCGACGTGTTCGAGCGCGTCGTCGCCGCGTCACGCGCCCAGTAGGGCCGTCCCCGCAGGTCCAGTGGCTGCGGGAGCACCAGCGTCGGACCCCGTCGGTGCCGGGTGGCTCGCGAGTCGGCGCCTGGATCCGTCGAGTCGCCAGCCTCGGGCGCGACTCGACCTCCGCAGTTCCGCAGTACGCGCACGAGTAGGAGCGCCAGAGGCGGTGCCGGCCGTGGAAGCGCGCCGCGAGTCGATCTCAACGCGTTCCCGTCACCCGGCGCGCACGCCGCCCGCAGGCCACTACGCTCGGAGGGTGGACGTCGCCGATGTGCTCCGCTGCGCCGCGGAAGCCGTCGACCGCTCCGGGGTCTCGAGCGACCTCCGCGCGGTGGCCTTCACCACCGCCGTTGAGCTGGTGCTGCGCGCCGCCGGTGAGCCGCCGCTGGCCAGCCCGCGGGCTCCTGGCGACCCGGCCGCCGAGCGCACGCCGGACCGCACCCCCGACAGGTCCGCAGGGCCGGCGCTGAGGCTGCACGGCGCGGACCCCCGCTCCGGCACCGGCCGCGAGCACCCCGCCTTCGCTGAGCCCGCTCGCGACGTCGACGGTGCCGACCAGCGCCCCTGGGAGCTCGACCACCGGGGTGACCCGTGGGCGGAGCGCTCCGAGCAGCGGGCCGAGCACCGCTCGGACCACCGCGCAGACCAGCGCACCGACCCCCGGCCGGACCTGCGCCCCGACTGGCCCGAGCCACCGCGCGTGCTGCGCCCGCTGAGCAGCACCACCGCGCAGCGCGCGGGCGTGCCCCGCCTGGCACCCCGACCCGACCTGACCGACGTGGGCTCCGGGGCCGACTGGTCCGCACCGCGCCGGGGCTCCGAGCGCCTCGTGGCCGTGGCGCCGCGGACGTGGTCGGGAGCCTCCGGCGCCGACCAGGAGCCGTGGGGGTCCATCGCCGACGCGCTCGGCGTGCGCCCCGAGCTGCTGGACAGGGTGTGGGAGGAGCGCTCCGGGAAGCTGCAGCTCGCCGGAGACCCCGCTCGCCTCGGCCGCACCCGCGCCCAGCGCGTGGGCACCGCCGCTGTCCTGCTGCTGGCGGCGCTGCGCTGGAGCGGCCGTGACGGCGGCGAGCCCGTGCCCGACGCCGTCGTACGCGCCGAGGTGGAGCGCCTCGGCCTGCTCGACACCGGCAACTACACCAAGCACCTCGCCGGCCGTCGCCACCTGCTGTCCACCACCGGCTCGGGCCGGACGGCCACCTACAAGCTGCGCTACGACGGCCTCGAGGAGGCCCGGGTCATCGCCCGGACCCTCCTCGAGGAGGGCTGAGCAGCTCCCAGCCCCGTCGGCCCCCGCCCGTGCGCCGTCAGCTGGCGCGGCCGCCGGTGACCGGACGGGTGCGCTGGGCGGTGCCGGCCGGCCCGTACGGGTAGTCCTCCGGGGCCGGGTCGCTGGCGGCGTCGAGCAGCTCGACCTCGCCCGGCTCCAGGCGCAGGTCCGCTGCTCCGAGGTTCTCCCGCAGCTGCTCGGTGGTGCGCGCCCCGAGGATCACCGACGTCACCGACGGGCGCGCCACCAGCCACGCCAGCGCCACCGCGGCCATCGACGCGCTGCGCTGCTGCGCGACCTGCTGGACCGCGTCCACCACGTCCCAGGTGCGCTGCTGGGAGGAGCGCTTGCCGTAGGCCTCCATGCCCCGCTCGGGGTCCTCACCGAGCCGGGTCGCGCCCGTCGGGCGCTGCTCGCGGGTGTACTTGCCGGTCAGCCACCCACCTCCCAGCGGTGACCACGGCAGCAGCCCGAGCCCGGCGTCCAGGCAGGAGGGCACCACCTCCAGCTCCACCCCGCGGGCCAGGAGGTTGTACTGCGGCTGCAGGGTCACGGGGACGGCGGTGCCGAGCTGGCGGGCCAGCGCCACGGCCTTCTGCACCTGCCAGCCGGTGAAGTTGGACAGGCCGACGTAGCGGACCTTCCCCGCGCGCACCGCGTCGTCGAGGGTGCGCAGGGTCTCTTCCAGCGGGGTGAGCGGGTCCCACGCGTGCACCTGGTAGAGGTCGATCGCGTCCACCCCGCGGCCCAGCCGGCGCAGGGAGCCGTCGATGGCGCGCGTCAGGTGCCGCCGCGACAGGCCGACGTCGTTGGCGCCCTCGCCCGTGGGGAAGCGCCCCTTGGTGGCCAGCACCACGCGGTCGGTGACGTCGTCAGGGCGGTCCGCCAGCCACCGCCCGACGATCTCCTCGCTGACCCCGGCGTTGTAGACGTCAGCGGTGTCCACGAGCGTGCCGCCCGCCTCCACGAAGGCGTCGAGCTGCTCGTGCGCCCCCGCCTCGTCGGTCTCCTTGCCGAACGTCATCGTCCCGAGGGTGAACGCCGAGACGGCGCACCCGCTTGCTCCCATGAGCCTCGTCTCCACCGCTCCACCCTGCTCTCCGCAGCGACGCGGCGCACACCCAGGAGCGCACGAGTCAGTGCCTCACCTGTTCCAGTAGGCGCGAGTCGGCAACGAGTAAAGCGGTGCAGCACCCGCGTCGTTACGCGTCGCTACCCTGTCAGCACTGTTCGACTCGCGCTTGACTCCCACGCGTGTGACGCGTCAGCGGACCGTGAATGACAAGCGCGCTGCGCGTCGGTCTCCGTGAACGACACGCGGGTGGCCCGTCGCGTCGTCGTGAACCACACGCGGGGGGTCCGTAGGGAGGCGTGAACCACACGCGCGTCGCGCGTCGAGCAGACGTGGACCACACCGCTGTCGCGCGTCAGCCGGCTCCGTCGACCTCGGCCACCACGCGCTGCACCTCCGACGCCAGCGCCCGCACGGCGGGCACCCGCTGCGACTCCGGTCGCAGGAGCAGCTCCACGGCGCGGGCGTCCAGGCCTCCGAGGGGGGCGTGGACCACGCCCGGCACGGTGCTCGCGCGCAGCGCCCAGGACGGCAGCAGCGCCACCCCGAGGCCGGCGGCCACGAGGTGCTGGACCGCGACGTGGTCGTCGGTCTCGAGGCGGACGTCGGGGGTGAAGCCCGCCGCAGACGCGCACCGCACGAGGTGGGCGCGGCAGCGCGGGCACCCGGCGATCCAGGGTCGCTCCGCCAGGTCGGCCAGGTGCGGCGGGGGCCGCTCACCGGCGGGCACCACCGCGTGCACCCGGTGGCTCCCCAGCGGCACCCGCAGGAGGTCCCCGGGGACGGGCTCGCTGTCCCCGGCGTAGCGGAAGACCAGAGCCAGGGCTGCCCGCCCCTCCCGCACCGCTGCCTCCGCCTCGGGCGGCTCGGCCTCCGTGAGGCGCACCGACAGGCCCGGGGCGCGCGCCGCCAGCGCCGCGAGCGCCCTGGGCAGCACCACCGCCGAGGCGGTGGGGAAGGCCGCCAGCGCCACCTCGCCCCGCACCAGGCCGGACAGCGCGGCCAGGTCGTCCTGGGCGGCCCGCAGCACCTCGGCGAGCTCCTCCGCGCGGGCGGCGAGCACCCGCCCTGCCTCCGTGAGCGAGCTGCCGCGCCCCTCGCGCACCAGCAGGGCCGTGCCCGCCTCGGCCTCCAGCCGCGTGACCTGCTGGCTCACCGCCTGCTGGGTGGTGCCCAGGCGGGCGGCGGCGCCGGTCAGGGAGCCGGCCTCCTCGACGGCGAGCAGCACGAGCAGGCGGCGTGGGTCCACCCTCCCGACTGTCCCACAAGCACCGCTTGTGGGTGCCTGCCGGCGCTGTGGGCTACCGCTCCTGGTGCCCCGTGGCCGAGCGTGGAGGCATGAGCACGAGCAACAGCACCGTCCTCGGGGTCCTCGGCGGCATGAGCTGGGAGTCGACCGCGCTGTACTACCGACTCGCCAACGAGCTGGTCCGCGGGCACCGCGCCGACGGGTCCCACGGGCAGCCGGCCGAGCCGCTCGCCAGCGCCGACCTCCTGGTCCGCAGCCTCGACTTCGCCCCCGTGCGCGAGCTGCAGCTCTCCGGCCGCTGGGACGACGCCGCCGACCAGCTGCGCCGCGAGGGCCTGGCGCTGGCGGGGGCGGGCGCCGGTGTCGTCGTCGTCGCCACCAACTACATGCACAAGGCGGCGGGGCCGCTGGAGGCGGCGCTCACCGAGCGTGGCGTGAGGTTCCTGCACCTGGCGGACGTGGTGGCGCAGGCGGCGCTGGCCCGCGGGGCCAGCACCATCGGGCTGCTCGGTGCCGGAGGCACCATGACCGAGCCGTTCTACGCCGAGCGCCTGGCCGCCTCCGGGGTGGAGGTGGTCGTGCCTGACGCCGCCGGGGTGGCCCGGGTCGACGCCGCGGTGTTCGGCGAGCTGTGCCGCGGGGTGTTCTCGCCCGCGACCCGCGCCGACCTCGCCGCGGTGGTGGCCGACCTCGTCGAGCGCGGCGCGCAGGCCGTGGGCCTGTGCTGCACCGAGCTCGAGCTGCTCCTCGGCCCCGAGGACGCCCCGGCCGGCGTGCCGCTGCTGCCGTCGGCGCGGCTGCACGTGGAGGCCGCGCTGGCCGCCGCCGGCCAGGTGCCCGCCCTGACGGCGCGGGTGAGGCAGGTGCAGACCGTCTAGCCTGCGCCGGTGCGCGCGCTGCAGTACGCCGAGCCCGGCGGCCCCCTGTCCCTGGTCGACCTGCCCGACGCCGAGCCCCCGGCGCACGGCGCCGTGCTCGCGGTGGAGGCGACCGGACTGTGCCGCAGCGACGTGCACGCGTGGGCCGGGCACGACTCCGACGTCGTGGTCGGTGCCCACGCCGGCCCCGGCGGCACCCCGCTCGTGCACGTGCCCGGCCACGAGCTGGCCGGGCGGGTGGTCGCCGTCGGCTCCGAGGTGGACCCCTCCTGGCTGGGACGGCGGGCCACCACGCCGTTCGTCCACGCCTGCGGCAGCTGCCCGGAGTGCCGGGGCGGGGACGGCCAGGTCTGCCGCGACCAGACCCAGCCGGGCTTCACCGCGCAGGGGTCGTGGGCCGACCAGGTGGTGGTCCGCCACGCCGCGGTGAACCTCGTGGAGGTGCCCGACGACGTCGACGGCGGAGCCGCCGCCCTGCTCGGCTGCCGCTTCGCCACCGCCTACCGCGGCCTGGTGCAGCGCGCGCGGCTGCAGCCCGGCGAGCGGGTGCTCGTGGTCGGTTGCGGGGGCGTGGGCCTGTCGGCGGTCATGGTGGCCGCCGCGACCGGCGCCGAGGTGGTCGCCGCCGACGTCGACGAGAGGGCGCTGGCGCGCGCCGTGGAGCTCGGCGCCACCGCCACCGTCGCCACGGCCGGTCTGTCACCGGCCGAGGTCGCCGAGGCGGTCGCCTCGGCCGGTGGAGGTGGCGGCCGAGGCGGTGGTGCGGCGGTCAGCGTCGACGCGGTGGGACGCCCCGGCGCCCTGGACGCCTGCCTGCTGTCCCTGGCCCGGCGCGGCCGGCACGTGCAGATCGGGCTCGTGGCCGCCGAGCCCGTCGTGGCCGTCACCCGTGTGATCACGCATGAGCTGGCGCTGCTGGGCAGCCACGGCATGGACGCCCGCAGCTACCCCGAGCTCATGGCTCTGGTCACCTCCGGGAAGCTGCGCCCTCAGGACCTCGTGGCGCGCTGGCTTCCCCTGGCCGACGCCGACGGGATCGAGCAGCTGGTCCGTGCCATGGACGACGGCACGGCACCCGTCGGCGTCACGATGATCCGCCCGTGAGCTCACACCCGCCGTCCCCACAGCTGTCGCTGGCGGACGTGGTGGCCGCGCTGGAGGCCGAGCGGGCCGACGCCACCGCCCAGGTGCTCGACCTCGACCGGGCGGTGGCCGGGGTGGTGGAGGCCTCCCGCGACTCCAACGCCGACGACGAGCACGACCCGGAGGGCGCCACCATCGCCTTCGAGCGGGCCCAGGCGATCGCCGTCCGAGACCGCCAGCGGTCGCGGCTGCGGGAGGTCGACGCCGCGCTGGGGCGCGTGGCTGACGGGACCTTCGGACGCTGCGAGCGCTGCGGGTGTGAGATCGCTCCAGGGAGGCTGCTGGCCAGGCCCACATCTCACACCTGTGTGACCTGCGCTGACGCCCGCCGCTGACACCTCACACCACCGGTGTGAGGTGTGAAGTGCAGGTGTGTGAGTTACGTGTGAGGTCACTTCGAGGTGGGCAGCGGGTCCGGATCGAGGTCCGAGCGGTCACTGCGCCGACGACCTGGCACCACCGCCCGGAGGCCTCTGCGGTGGGGTGCCTCAGCGGTGGGTGCGGAAGCCGCCGTTGCTGAAGAGCACCTGCCCCGTGACCCAGCCGCCGCGCGGGGACAGGAGGAACTCCACGAGGTCGGCGGTGTCAGCGGGGGTGCCCAGGCGTCCGAGCGGTGTGGCGGCCCGTCCGGAGCGGCGCACGTCGTCGTCCATCCAGCCGGTGTCGACGGGCCCGGGGTTGACCGCGTTGCTCGAGATCCGGAGCCCGCCCAGCTCCTCGGCGGCAGCGACGACGATCCGCTCCAGCGCTCCCTTGCTGGCGCCGTAGGGGAGGTTGTGGGCGGTGTGGTCGCTCGTGAGCGCCACCACGCGCCCGGTGCCGGGCGCGAGGTCGGCCTCGCGGAAGCGAAGCGCGTGCTCGCGCACCAGCAGCCAGGTGGCGCGGGCGTTGACGGCCATGTGGCGGTCGAAGGACTCCACGTCCGTGTCGAGGATGCTCGAGTCGACGCTCTCGCAGTGGCAGACCACGAGCGCCGTCACCGGACCGAGCTCGCCCTGCACGGCCTCGAAGGCGGCCGCGGGCCCGGCGGGGTCGGACAGGTCCACCTCCGCTCCGGTCGTCCTCGCTCCGGCCGCGGCGAGGTCCGCCAGCAGCGAGGCGGGGTCGCCGGGCTGCTCGCCCCACGGCATCCGCGCGTCGTAGGGCGTCCACCACGTCAGGCCGACGTCCCAGCCCGCCGTCGCCAGGCGCAGCGCGATCCCGGCGGCGATGCCCCGTCGCCGTCCTGCTCCGGTCACCAGCACCACCGGCCGGCCGCGCTGCTCCTCCCGGTCCTGGGTCTGCTGGGTGTGCTGCTGGGTGTGCTGCTGGGTGTGCTGCTCGGCCACGACGGCCGACGGTAGGAGGCGCACCCCGACCGGCGCACGGGGTTTCCTGGCCACGCGCGCGGGGCAGGGAGGTGGCGTGGTGCAGGAGTTCACCCCGCGGGGGTCAGACCAGCCGTGCGTGTTCTGCGCGATCGTGCGCGGGGAGTCCGCGGCCGAGGTGGTGCACCGCACCGACACCGTCGTGGCCTTCCTCGACGCGCACCCGCTCTTCCCGGGGCACGCGCTCCTGGTGCCGGCGGTGCACGTGCAGACCTGGGACGAGCTGCCCGTCGAGCTCGCTCACGAGTGGCTCACCACCAGCCAGGCGCTGCAGCGCGCAGTCGAGGCGGCCACCGGCGCCGACGGGGCGCTGCTGCTGAACAACAACGTCGTCAGCCAGAGCGTGCCGCACGTGCACCTGCACGTGGTCCCGAGGCGCCGGGGCGACGGGCTGCGGTTCTTCCTCGGACCGCGCCGCCGCTACGCCCCCGGACAGGCGCGCGAGGTGGCCGAGGCCGTGCGGGCCCACCTCACGGCCGGCTGACGCGACGCCCCGGGGGCCCGGTCAGGTGCCGGTGGGGCGTTCCTGGACGGGGACCACGTCCACCACGTGGTCGGCTCCGAAGATGCTCAGCGCGTGCAGCGGCTGACCGCTCGCCCCGACCACCCGCACGCGGCGCGGGGCGACCAAGCGGGCCACCTGCACCAGCAGCCGCATGCCGGAGGAGTCCAGGAACGTGGTGCCCGTCAGATCGATCTGCTCGACGTCGGCCCAGAGCGGCAGCTCGTGCAGGACGTCCTGCGTCACGGAGATGTCCAGCTCACCGCTGACCACCAGCCGGGTGGGGTCCGCGTCGGCGAGGTCGATCGAGCCGCAGGGCCCGTCTGCGGCGCCGTCGCCGGTCGTTGCTGTCCCCACGGCACCCATCTTGCACGCCCGGGTGCACCTGTGTGCACCGAGCCGGAGTGGGCCAGTCTGGGGAGGTGGCGACGGTGGGCCCGGACGGGCTGGACGACGACGGCGGCGGGCGCCTCGGCGCGCAGACGCGCTACGAGTTCACCGCCGAGCTGTGGCGCTGGCAGGCGCGCACCGACGAGTGGGTCTTCGTGAGCCTGCCGCAGGACGCCTCCGACGAGATCGCCGCCGTGCCCCGGCCGCGTGCGGGCTTCGGCGCGGTGAAGGTCACGGTGACGATCGGCGGCTCGCGGTGGACCACGTCGATCTTCCCGGAGCCGGGTGCGGGCGGGGAGGGGCCCCGCTACGTGCTGCCGCTCAAGAAGGCGGTGCGCACCAGGGAGCGGCTCGAGCTGGGTGACGAGGTGCGCGTCGCGGTGGAGACCCACCACTGAGCCGTTCCCGCTGCACCGACCGGTCTGGTCCGCGCCCGCCCGTCCGGACGCACGTCCTGGCGCTCAGCCGCATGATCGTGGGTGAGAGTGCCAGGCCTGCTGCTCCTGGACCTTGCGGTGCGCGGCGCGGCGCTCGCGGACCAGATCAGGCGCGCTTGAGCAGCGCCAGCGGGTAGACCGGACCGGCGCCGACCTCGCGCAGGAGCACCGACGCGACGGTGAGCGACCAGCCGGTGCGGGTCTCGGCGTCCACGACGAGCACGGGCGTCCCGCCGGAGGCCTCCACGGCCTCCCGTCCCTCGGGTGAGAGCTGCAGCCGGGCCAGCGCGACGCCCGCCGCCGCCGACGCGGGGGCGGGCCCGGCGCCCTCGCGGCGCGGCGCCTCGAGCGGGGCTCCCGGCACGGCCTCCAGCGCCGGCAGCACGCGCAGGCGTCCCACCTCGCCCAGCGCCTCGGCCAGCGCCCGGGAGGCGGCCTCACGCGCCGACGTCCCGCCGGAGCCGTCTGGCAGCCACGTCACCCACGCGGGCCGGCCCGCGGGCCAGCGCCAGCGGCCCAGCGTCCGCACGCAGCCGTCGAGCACGTCGCTCCACGTCACCGCCGCTGGGCCCTCGCGCAGCACCGCGGCCACGGCGTCACCCCAGGCCGGGTCCTCCCCGATGGCCAGGGCGCGGCCCGGCTCGGCGCGCACGTCCTCGGCGATGCGTCCCCGGCGGCCCGAGGTGCCCGACGGCCACATCTTGCGCGGCTCGAGCACGGTGGTCTGGCTGCGCAGGTGGCGCAGCGCGGCGGCTGCCAGCTGCTCGTCGACCGCCAGCCCCGGTGCGGGCAGGCGGCCGGTGCAGGCGGAGCAGCGACCGCAGTCGACGGCGCCGTCGTCGTCGAGCTCCGAACGCAGCACCCTCAGGAGGCAACGGGCTCCGGGCTCTGACGCGTCGGAGACCGCTCCGGCGGGGGTGGCCGCGTAGCGGCGCATCACCGCCTGCTCGGCGCGGCGGGCGGCGGCGACCCCGGCGATGCGCTCAGCGTCGTAGTGCCACGGCTGTCCCGTGGTGCGGTAGCCGCCGGCGACGCGCTCGACGGCGCCGTCGACGTCGAGCACCTTGAGCAGCGCCTCCAGCCGACCCCGCCGCAGCCCGGCCTCCACCTCGAGCTTGGGCAGGCCGACGCCCTCCTGCCCGCCGCTGAGGCGCTCGAGGACCTCCAGCACGCGGCGGACCACGGGCTCGGGCGGGAAGGCGGTGGAGTCGAAGTAGGCCCAGATCCGCTCGTCAGCGGCCGTCGGCAGCAGCACGCCGACCGCACCGTCGAGCGCGCGGCCCGCGCGGCCGACCTGCTGGTAGTACGCCACCGGCGAGCTCGGTGCCCCGAGGTGGACGACGAACGCCAGGCGCGGGTGGTCGTACCCCATGCCCAGGCTCGAGGTGGCGACCAGCGCGCGCAGCTCGCCCGAGAGCAGCGCCGCCTCGAGGCGCTCGCGCTCCGCGGGCTCGGTGGCCGAGGAGTACGCGGCCACCGCGTGCCCGCCGCCCTCGTCGGAGGCGAGGAACTCCGCCAGCCGCGCCGTCTCGGCCACGGTGAGGGTGTAGACGATGCCGCTGCCGGTGGACTCCCGCAGGAACTGCGCGGTCCACGCGTAGGCGTGCGCGACGTCGGGGGTGGGCACCACCGCCAGCTCCAGGCCCTCCCGGTCCAGGGGGCCGCGCAGCGTCAGCGCCGGGGTGCCGTCGGCCGACAGCTGCGCGGCGACGTCGGCGGAGACGCGGGCGTTGGCGGTCGCCGTCGTCGCCAGCACCGGGGTGCCCTGCGGCAGCCCGGCCAGCACCGAGGCGAGGCGGCGGTAGTCGGGGCGGAAGTCGTGGCCCCAGTCGGAGATGCAGTGCGCCTCGTCGACGACGAGCAGGCCCAGGCGCGGCGCGAGGCGGGGGAGCACGCGCTGGCGGAAGCCCACGGAGTTGAGGCGCTCGGGGCTGACGAGCAGGACGTCGACGGCGTCGGCGGCGATCTGCTCCTCGATGGCGGGCCAGTCGTCGACGTTGGCCGAGTTCAGCGTCACCGCGCGCAGCCCGGACCGGGTGGCCGCGGCCACCTGGTCGCGCATGAGGGCCAGCAGCGGGGAGACCACGAGCGTCGGGCCCGCCCCCCCGACCTCGGCGTGGTGGCGCCGCAGCGCGGTGGCCACCCAGTACACCGCCGACTTGCCCCACCCCGTGCGCTGGACGACGACGACGCGGCGGCGCTCGGCCACGAGCGCGCTGATGGCGGCCCACTGGTCCTCGCGCAGGCGGGCGCCCTCGCCGGCCAGGGCCCGCAGGTGCGCCTCGGCCGCCTCGCGCAGGTCCGTGGGCGCGGACGCCGGGGTCGCGGTGGTGGTCGCGGTGCTCACGAGGCTCCACTCTGCCGTGCGCCACCGACAGCGGTCGCTCGGCCGGGCGCCCCCGGCCCCTCGGTCAGCGCGGGGCGGTCCAGACCGCGACGCAGCGCCAGAACAGCCCGCGGCGGACGTGCGCTCCCGGCAGCAGCGCCCGCGTGGTGGCGGCGATCTGCTCGAAGGGCTCCTGCGGCTCCCTGATCGGACAGGTCATGTGCGGCGGCAGCGACGTGGCCGTCCGGGGCTGCTTGACCAGGCCGACCACCGGGTTGAGGACCAGCGACGCCCACGAGTGGTACCTGTCGGCAGGGGTGTCCTGGTACCGGCCGACCACCACGAGGCGACCGCCCGGTCGCAGCGCCGCGCGCACGGCGGTCAGCGTCGGCTCCAGGGGCAGGTGGTGCAGGCTCGCGACGAAGGTGACGAGGTCGACGGAGCGCTCGGGCAGCGGCTCGAACGCCGCGTGGCGCACCTGGACGTTCGGCAGCCCCGCGGTGGCCTCTGCGGCCAGCCGGGCGCTGCGCTCGTCGGGCTCGACGCCCGTCACCTCCGGCATGACGTCGGCCAGTCGGCGCAGCAGGCGGCCCGTCCCGCAGCCGACGTCCACGGCGCGGGTGCCACCGGCCGCGGCGACGCGGCGCGCGTGGTGGAGGACGACCGGCGCGTAGACGTCGTTGTGGGACCACGGGTGGCGGGCGTTGACGGCGTCCAGGGTCCTCAGGGCCGTGGACACCACGGCGGGGGCTGCCATGCCGCCCAGTGTGGAGGTGTTCCCTGGGTCGTGGATCACAGGCCGCTGGACCAGGTGCACCCGGTCGGGGCACCCGAGACGCGGACACTGCGAGGCCGGACGAGGCGAGGAGGAGGCACCGTCGTGAAGGCTGTCGTGCTGGGTGTGAGCGGCATGACGGGGCGTGCGGTCGCCGCGGCGCTCGCGGACGCCGGGCACGAGGTGGTGGGCACCGGCCGTTCGCCCGACGGGTTCCCGCCCGCGCTGCGCGAGCGCGGGGTGGTGTTCTCGCGCTCCGACCGCGACGACCCCGCCCAGGTGCGCGCAGCGCTGGCGGACGGGGCTGACGTCGTCGTCGACGTGGTGGCGTACACCGCGGCGCACGCGCGCAGCGTCCTCGAGGCGTCGGCGGACGTCGGCTCCGTCGTCGTCGTCTCGAGCAAGGCGGTCTACCGCGACGCACGCGGCCGCCACTCCAACAGCGACGACCCGCCCGACTTCGGCCGTCCCGTCACCGAGGACACCCCGCTGCTGGCGCCCGACTGGTCGGGGCAGTACCGCTCCCGCGAGGGCTACGGCCCCAACAAGGCCGCCGTCGAGGAGCTCTACCGCGGTGCCGACGTGCCGGTCTCGGTGCTGCGGCCCTCGCGCATCCACGGGCCGGGCAGCGCGCAGCCGCGCGAGCGGTGGGTGGTCGACCGGGTGCTCGCCGGGCAGCGGACCTTCCGCCTGCCGCACGCCGTGACGGCGGGCAACCACACCACGGCCGCCGCGAACCTCGCCGCCCTGGCGCTGCTGTGCGCGCAGCGGCCCGCCCACCGCGTGCTCAACAGCGCCGATCCCGGCACCCCGACGGCCGCCGAGGTGGTCACCGCTGTCGCAGCCGCGATGGGTGTCGAGGTGGAGGTCGTCGACGACGACGGGGGCCCGGACGGCGAGCCGTCGCCGTGGAGCACGTGGCCGCCGTTCTTCCTGGACACCTCCGCGTCCGAGGCGGCCGGGCACCGGCCCGTCGGCACGCACGCCGCGACGGTCGGCGCGTGCGTGGAGGAGCTGCTGCGCCGGTCGCGCTCCCAGGCGCGAGGATCATCATGACGGCGTGACGCAGGCGCAGCAGGCCCCCGGCTCGAGTCACAGCTCAGGTCACAGCTCGAGCCGCAGCGCGGACCGCCCGAGGCTCCCTCGCAAGCGGCTCGCCCGCACCTGGAGCGGTGGCGAGGCCGTCGACGGCGCCTTCTTCGTGGCGGGCACCGCGCTGGTGTTCTGGCTCGGCTGGGTGCTGCTGCGCGACCACCGCGCGCTGGCGTGGGGCGAGCTCGGCCGGCTGGTGCTGTTCTGGGCGCTGGTGGCCTACGTGGGGCTGCCGCGGCTGCAGCAGGTGCTCACCAAGGTCTACGTGCCCGACTACTTCATCGGCCGCACGACCACCTCCTCCGGGATCCTCGGAGACCCGGTCAACCTGGGCCTGCTGGGCAGCGAGCACCAGGTGCACGCCGCCATGACGGCGGCGGGGTGGACGCGCGCCGACGAGGTCACCCTGCGCACCTCCTGGGGGATCGTCGTCTCGGCGCTGCTGCGCCGGCCCTACCCGTCGGCGCCGGTGTCGCCGCTGCTGCTCTTCGGACGGGTGCAGGCGTTCGCCTACGAGATGCAGGTGGGCGGGGACGCCTCCCGGCGCCACCACGTGAGGTTCTGGCCGACGCCCCCGGGCTGGGTGCTGCCGGGCGACCACCGCGTCGACTGGCTGGCCGCCGGCACCTTCGACCGCGCGGTCGGCCTGTCGCTGTTCACCCTGCAGGTCACGCACAAGATCGACGCCGACATCGACGTGGAGCGCGACCACGTGGTGGTCACCCTCCAGCGAGGCGTGCCGCAGGCCCGCACCGAGGTGCTGCGCCACTTCGTGGCCGCGTTCCACTCCCGCAACGGTGGCGGGGACGTGGTCCGCACGGACGGCAGCCTCGTCGTCCTCGACCTCACGGATCTGCCGGGACCGCGGCCTGGCGCCCCGGAGGCCGACGACGCCCGGCGCCGGCTGGTGGACCGCGGGGCGCCCCCGGTGGAGCTGGTCATCGGGTGCTGCTCATGGGCGTGTGCACCGTCGAAGCGGCGCTGCTCGTCCACCGCGCGAGCCAGTTCCACGGCGGCCACGGCAGCCTGACCTCGCTGCTGCACGCCGGGGCGTCGGTGGTGGTGCTCGTGACGGTCAGCTCCGACGGCGTCCGCCGCTGGGTGGCTGACCGCGCGAGCAGGTGATGGGGCCGGGCCAGGCGGCGCGGCACCGCCAGGTCGTCGACGACGACGAACCCGCCCCGGCCGCGAACGATGCGCTCCTGCCGCGTCAGGGGCTGCCGCTGCGGTGCGGGACGGTCAGCACCGATGGCTCCCGGTGGACGGCGCCCGGTCAGGAGCCGGCCCGCCAGCGGTAGCGGACGTCGGGTGCGCGCTCCTCGTTGGTCGAACCGTCGGTCTCCTCCTCCGCGACGAACCCGGCGCGCTCGTAGAACGCCCGGGCCCGGGCGTTGCCAGCGAACGTCCACAGCTGGAGGTCACCGCTGCTGGCGGCCTTCGCACGGTCCAGCAGCGCTCGGCCGACACCGCGTCCCTGGTGGTCGGTGAGCACGTACAGCTGGTCGACCCACCCCGGACTGGTGGCGAGCACGCCCACGAGGAGGTCGTCGTGCCTGACCACCGCGACGTCGTGCTGGACGAGCAGCACCGAGGTCACCCACCCGAGGTCCTCCTCGGGGGTGTGGACGACGGCGAGCCAGGGCATCGCGGCCGCCTTGCTCGTGCGGATGAGCTCGGCGATGGTGGCGGCGTCGGCAGGGGCGGCGGCTTCGAGGTGCACCGTCAGAGGGTCCCCCTGCCGACCCGTCATCCGCGTGCACACCGAGCGCAGGCGGCGCGGACGTCAGGCCAGGCCGAGCACGTCCAGTGCCCACGCGTCCTCGAAGGCCCGCTCGCGCCACGCCTCGTAGCGGCCCGACCGACCGCCGTGCCCGCCGTCCACCTCGGTCTTCAGCAGCACGTCGGGGGCGCCGTCGGCTGCCTGCAGCCGCATCCGCGCCACCCACTTGAACGGCTCCACGTAGAGCACGCGCGTGTCGTGCAGGCTCGTGGTGACGAGCATCCGCGGCCACGTCGGGGAGCCCGGTCCGCCGTCGGCGACCGAGGGCAGGTTCTCGGTGGGGGCGTAGCCCTTGATGAGGGCGTAGGCGTCTGCGTCGCGGATGGGGTCTCCCCACTCCTCCTGCTCGGGCACGGTCAGCGGCAGCGTCTCGTCGAGCATCGTGGTGAGCGGGTCGACGAAGGGCACTGCCGCCAGCACCCCGGTGAACAGCTGCGGCGCGAGGTTCAGGGCCGCACCGACGAGCAGCCCGCCCGCCGAGCCGCCGGAGGCGACCAGGCGCGCCGGGTCGACGTGCCCCTCACGTCCCAGGTGCTCGGCCGCCGCCACGAAGTCGGTGAAGGTGCTGCGCTTCTCGGCCAGCCGCCCGCCCTCGTACCAGCGCCGGCCCAGCTCGCCGCCGCCGCGCACGTGCGCCACCACGAAGACCACGCCCCGGTCCAGCAGCGACAGCCGCGGCACGGAGAACCACGGGTCGAGGCTGATCTCGTAGCTGCCGTAGCCGTACAGGTAGCCCGGGGCGGTCCCGTCCGCGGCGACGTCGGCGCGGCGCACCACCGACAGGGGCACGCGGACGCCGTCGGGGGCGGTGGCCCAGACGCGCTCCTCGACGTAGGCGGAGGCGTCGTACCCGCCGCGCACCGGGGTCTCGCGGCGGAGCACCAGCTGCCCGTCGCGCTCGCCGCCGGACAGGTCCAGGTCCACCACGCGCACCGGCGTGGTGAACGAGGTCTGCTGCAGCCGCAGCAGCGGCGCGTCGAAGGACGGGTTGCCGGCCAGCACCGAGGACGCCAGGGCCGTCGGCGCCGGCACCTCCGCCGGCTCGCCCAGCGCGCCGTCCTCCGAGACCTCCAGGACGGCGACGCGCGGCAGCGCCTCTCGCCGCCACGACACCGCGACGTGCCCGCTGAACGCGTCGACGTCCTCCAGGCGACGGCCCGGCTCGTGGTCGATGACGGTGGTCCACCGCTGGTGCGCGGTCGCGGGGTCCACCGAGCCGTCGAGCACGCCCTCGGCGTCCAGCAGCGCCAGCGCGAAGTCGGGGGCGTCGTCGTCGTGGAGGACCAGCAGCACGTCGCGCCCTCCGCCAGCACCCGGCAGGACCGCGTGGTCGACGGAGTACTCCACGCCGTCGCGGCGGCCCGCCACGGAGACCGGCACCTCGCCGGGGGCGCGGTCCGGGCCGCCGGCGTCCAGCAGCCACACCTCGGAGGTGTTCTTCGACCCCGCCGACAGCACGAGGAACCGCCCCGACCGGGTGCGCCCGACGCCGAGCCAGTACCGCTCGTCGTCCTCGCGGAGCACCACGGCGTCACCCTCGCCGTCGGGGGAGCTCTCGCCCAGCACGTGCCGGCGCACCTCGAACGGGCGCCACGCCTCGTCCACCACCGAGTACAGCAGCGTGCGCGAGTCCGAGGCCCAGGTGGCCCCGTGTCCCAGCCCGGCGATGGCGACGTCGAGGTCGGCGCCCGTCACGAGGTCGCGCACGCGCAGCGTGAAGCGCTCGTCACCGGTGGTGTCCGCCGACCACGCCAGCAGCTGCCCGTCCGGGCTGACCGACGCGGCTCCCAGGGAGAAGAACGCCGAGTCGCCCGCTTCCACGTTGCCGTCGAGCAGCACCTGCTCGCCGGTCAGCGCCGAACCGTCCTCCGGCAGCGCCGGGGGCTCCCAGCCGCCGGGCTCGCCGGCGGCCACCGCGGCGGGGACGCGGCAGATGAGCCCGTACTGCTGGCCCTCCACCGTGCGCCGGTAGTACCACCACGCGCCGTCGCGGGAGGGCACCGACAGGTCGCTCTCCTGCGTGCGCGAGCGCACCTCCTCGAACAGCTGCTCGCGCAGCGGCTCCAGGTGCGCGGTGCGCGCCGCCGCCCACGCGTTCTCGGCGTCGACCAGCTCGCGCACGCCCGGGTCCTCGGCGTCGCGCAGCCACTCGTGCTCGTCGACGACGACGTCGCCGTGGTGCTCGCGGGTCACACGCTCCCGGCGCGCGACCGGCGGGTGGGAGGGCTGGCCGGAGGACGGGGGAGGAGCGCTGCTCACACCTGCGACCCTACGGCGCCGCCTCCACCAGCAGACGAGCGCAGGAGGTCCGGCCCCGCGAGCTCAGGCGCCCGGGACCCACCCGACGGCGAGGACGGTGGTGTCGTCGGCGCGCGCGGACACCGTGCGCATCAGCTGGTCGCACAGGGCGTCCAGCGAGCCGGCGTCGCCGCTGGCCGTGGCCACCACCCGCGCCAGGCGGTCCGTCCACGCGGTGCGGCGCTCCTCGACGAGCCCGTCGGAGTACAGCAGCAGCGCACCGCCCGGCTCCAGGGCCACCTCGGTGGCGGAGTAGGTGACCTCGTCGAGCAGGCCCACCGCGGGTCCCCGCACGCCGTCGTCCACGAGCCGCGCGGTGCCGTCGCCCCCGCGCAGCACGAGCGGGGGGTGGCCGGCGTTGGCGATGCGCGCCGCCCCGGTCGCCGGGTCGACCACGACGACGACGGCGGTGGCGAGCTCGCCCGGGAGCAGCCGCGTCACCAGCTCGTTGAGGCGCTCCAGCGCCTGCGCCGGGTCGCGCACGGAGAGCACGTAGGCGCGCAGCGCGTTGCGCATCTGCGCGCTGATCGCCGAGGCGGCCAGGCCGTGCCCGGCCACGTCGCCCAGCACCACGCCGGTGCGGCCGTCGGGCAGCGGGACGATGTCGTACCAGTCCCCGCCGACCACGTCGTCGCTGTGGGGGACGTAGCGCACGGCCAGGTCGAGGCCGGGGACGTCGGGCAGCTTCTCCAGCAGCAGCGTCTGCTGCAGCGCGGTCGCCAGCCGGTTGGTGCGCTCGACCTCCCGCAGCATCGCGTCGGACAGGTGCCCGGCGAAGCCGAGGGCGGCCTCCACCTCGTGCGGCGCCCACGCCACGGCGACCTGCCGCTTGGTCTCGCTCCAGGCCGCGAAGGAGCGCCGCGGGCTCAGGCGCAGACCACCGCCCTCGTCCTCGCCGACCACCTTCGAGGAGCGGGGGTCGCCGCCCCAGGTGACCTCCTGGAGCACCTCGGGGCGGAACCACGCGACCAGGTCGCCCGGCTGGCCGCCGGAGACGGGAGCCGCGAGCACACCGCTGGCCACCGCCCAGACCTCCTGGGGGTCCAGCCCCGCTGCGGCCGCACCCTGCGCCAGCCCCGGCGCAGAGGCCGCCAGCGACGCCGTCACCAGCGGCCCGTCGGCGAGCAGCGCGGACAGGGCGGTGACCACGGACGGCGGCGGGGCGGTGCCCAGGAGCCTCAGCTCCCCGTGCACCCGCAGCGCGGCGCCGCCGCACGGGACGAGGTCGGCGATGGTCACCGACTCCCGCGTCAGCGCCTCCAGCGGCATCTCGGGCGTCTCGGCGAGCAGCTCGGTCAGGCGGGCGCGCACGCGAGCGGAGGCGACCACGTGCTGGTCGGCCTCGCGGCCCACCGCCACGGGCAGCAGCAGCGAGGCGGTGCGCCCCAGGAACTCCGCCGCCGTCCGCACCGGGACGCTCGGCCGGTGGGGGCCGGCGTAGTGGTGGCAGGCGATGAGGCCCCACAGCCGGTCCCCGTGCAGGAGGGAGATCGACATGGAGGCGGCCACGCCCATGTTGCGCAGGTACTGCAGGTGGACGGGCGAGACGCTGCGCAGCACCGCCAGCGACAGGTCGAGCGTAGCGCCCGTCGGCTGCGCGGGCTCCAGCGGCACGGGGTCGTAGGTGGAGGTGGGGATGATCCTCAGCCACTGGCGGGCGTACAGGTCCCGGGCCTGCGCCGGGATGTCGGAGGCGGGGTAGCGCAGCCCGAGGAAGGGCTCCAGGTCCGCGCGTCGGTCCTCGGCGAGCACCTCGCCGTTCCACTCGTCGTCGAAGCTGTAGACCATCACCCGGTCGAAGCCGGTGAGCCGGCGCACACCCGTGGCCAGGGCGTCGGCCAGCTCCACGACGCTGCCGGCGTCCTGCAGGCGGCGCAGCACGGGGGGCAGCTGCAGGTGCCAGGGGCTCGCCGGCGACTCGTCACCGGAGGCGGGCTCCAGCTCGAGGACGACGAGGGGCTGCCCCTGCCCGCCGGCGGGGCCTGCGGCGACGCGGTGGGCCACGGCGTGGTGGCGCGCGCCCGACCCCGGCGGCAGCTCCACGGGCTCCGCGGTGGTCGCCTGGTCGTCCTCGCCGGAGGCCACCGACGCCACGAGGGTCGCCAGCTCCGCCGACAGGTCGGGCAGGCGCCCGCCCGCGGCCGCCGAGGGGCCGAGCGCAGCGGCGGCGCCGGCGGAGGCCGACAGGACCGGCAGGCCCTCGCCGGCGGGACCGACCACGAGCAGGTGGCCGTGGGGCTGGACGGAACCCGGCACGCGGATCGGCTCGTCGGCGCACGCGGCAGCGGCGGCGGCCAGCGCCTCGTCGTCGTCGAAGGGGTCACCAGCCGGTGCCGGTGCGGAGGAGGCGGACGGGGGCCGCGAGGCGTGCACAGAGCTCCAGCTGTCGGTGGCGGGTCGTGCGGGGGAGGGTCTCCGTCCGGTCACGATGCGGATCGGAGGCGGATCACCACGTGTGCGGGCGGCCAGCGCGGGTAGGTCCGTGCCATCATCGCACCGCTGCTGCGCCACCCGCCGACTTGGAGGCTCCGTGCACCTCAGCTACGGGCTCCGGCTGCCGACGGACGTGCGCCACGTCCCGGTCGTCCGGCACCTCGCCACCGCCACCCTCACCGAGCTGGGCGTCAGCCCCGACAGCATCGACGACATCGCGCTCGCCGTCACCGAGGCCTGCAGCAACGTCGTCCAGCACGCCGGCTCCGGCGCCGACTTCGAGGTGCGGGTCAGCGTGGAGGGGGAGTGGTGCCGCATCGAGGTGGTCGACGGCGGCGGCGGGTTCGACCCGGCGCGCGCGGCCGCGGAGGTGCTCGCAGAAGGCCCCAGCAGCGACCTCACGCACGGACGCGGCCTGGGCCTCATGCGCATCCTCGTGGACCAGCTCCACTTCGAGCCGGGCGAGGCGGGCACCACGGTGGTGCTGGTGAAGCACCTCCGGCTGCGCAGCGGCTCGGTGCTGGCAGCGCAGCACCGGGACACCTCCGCCGGCGCCCCGGGTGGCCCGGACGCCCCGGGCGAGGTGGCGCAGGGCGCGCCGAGCGCCAGCGGCCAGGACGTGCGCGAGGGCGCCTGAGGCCTCGGCCCCGGGCGCCCTCGCGGCGTCAGGTGGACCTGGCGGTCCCGGTGGTGCAGCGGGAGGTCAGGACTCCAGCTTCGCGTCCAGCGTGATGTCCACGCCGGTCAGCGCCTTGCTGATGGGGCACCCGGCCTTCGCGTCGGCGGCGGCCTTCTGGAAGCCGGCCTCGTCGAGGCCCTCGACCTCACCGACCACGGTGAGCTTGATGCCGGTGAGCTTGAAGCCACCGGCCTCCTTGTCCGGGCCGAGGGAGACGTCGGCCTTGACCTCGAGGGACTGCGGGGTGCCGCCGGCGGCCGCGATGAGCGCGGACAGCTGCATGGCGAAGCAGGAGGAGTGCGCCGCGGCGACGAGCTCCTCGGGGCTCGTGGTGCCGTCGGCGTCGTCAGCGGCCCGCTTGGGGAACGACACCGTGTAGGTGCCGACGCCGGAGCTGGTGAGCTCGACCTGGCCGGAGCCCTGCTCGAGGGTGCCGTTCCAGGCGGTGCGAGCGGTGCGGGTGGGCATCTCGTCTCCTCGTCTCTCGACGTCTGTCGTCCGTGCGTCCGGGACGTCCCGGACGCACGTGCAGCAACCTATCGTGCACGACAGGTATTCCTGCCACCGGGTCAGCCGGCGATCTCAAGCCTGCCCGGCGGCAGGACGGCGTGCACCCCGTGCACCCCGCCGTTGACCACCTGCGTGACCCGCAGGTCCACGGCGGCCGACGCCAGGGCCAGGGCCCGCTGCCGCGAGAGGGCGTGGCGGGCGCACAGCAGGTCGACCACGCCGCCCAGCGCGTCGGCGGCGGCCTCGTCCAGCGACGTGCCGGTGCCGAACACCACCGCGCCCGCCGGCGTGGTGGCCCAGGGACGGCCACCGGGCAGCGCCCACGGCGCACGACCGCGCTCGTCGACGTCGTCGTCTCCGTCCCCGCGGTGCAGCAGCAGCTGCAGCTCGAGGACCTCCAGCGGGCACTCCAGCGCCACGCCTGCCACCTCGCCGTCGCCCTGCGCGGCGTGGCCGTCCCCGAACGACAGCAGCGCCCCGGGGACCTCCACCGGCAGGAACAGCGCTGATCCGGCCACCAGCTCGCGGCAGTCGAGGTTGCCACCGGTGCGCCGCGGCGGCACGGTCGAGCGCGGGCCGGCGCCGGGCGGGACGGCGGGGCAGGTCCCCACCAGGCCCGGGAACGCCCGCACCGCGACGGCGTCGCCGAACTGGTCGACCGCGCGCGTCCGGGCGTCGTCCAGCTGCCACACGAGCACCTCGCGGGGCAGCTCGTCGACCCCGGCGGCGCGGTCGGCGAAGGTCTCCCTCGAGCCCGCGCCCGTCAGCGCCCACGCCCCGGGGCGCACGTCGAGGACCCGCACCTCCAGGACGTCCCCCGGCCTCGCTCCGCGCACGGCCACCGGTCCGGTCAGGGCGTGGCCGGGGTCGAGCACGGGGTCGTGCTGGGGCCACGGCAGCAGCTCACCGGTCGCCAGGGCCTGCGGCGCCTGCTCGGACGCGTGCCAGCCGGAGTCGAGGCAGGAGCCGACGACGACGTCGCCGTCGTCCACCACGAGTGCGGGGGGCAGCGACGGGTCGAAGCGACCGTGCAGCGCCTCCCGGTCCGGGGCGAGGCGGTGCCTCACTCCCGCCTCACTCCTGCCTCACTCCTGCTCCACCCCTGCCCTCACCGCGCGGCGCCGCGCAGGGGCAGCACGAGCTCGCTGAGGGGCCTGCGGGAGCGCTCCAGCTCACGGCGGCGCGACGTCTCGTCGAGCGTCGCGAGGTCTCCCTGGCGCCCGACGGCCACCACCACGAGCGGCTCCACGCCCTCGGGGACCTCGTAGGCCTCGCGCACCGCGTCGACCTCGAAGCCGCCCATCGCGTGCACCACGAGACCCTCGGCGGCCGCCTGCACCGTCAGGTGCGCCACCGCCTGGCCGGCGTCGAGGTCCGCCCAGCGCAGGCCCTTCCCCTCCGGGGTGGTCCGCTCGACCGCCACGAGCACCAGCGCCGAGGCGTTCGCCGCCCAGGCGGTGTTGAAGCCCATGAGCGTGCCGAAGAGCACCTCGTGCTCGGGCGTCCCCCGCAGCGCCAGCGCGAAGCGCCACGGCTGGGTGTTGCTCGCGCTGGGGGACCAGCGCGCGGCCTCCAGGAGACGGCCGGCCGTCTCCCCGTCCAGGACGTGGCCGGGGTCGAAGGCGCGGGTGCTCCAGCGCTCGGACAGGAGCGGGTGGACGTCCTGCGCGCCGGTGGTCGGTGCGGTGTCCGGCAGAGAGGTGGTGGTCACGTGATCGGTGAGCGACGAGCGTCGCCCGTTTCTTCCCCGACGGGTCCGGTGGTGCTCCGTCGGGGTGGTCGCAGGCGGTCAGAGGTGGCCCAGCCGGGCCCTCACCACGGCGTAGACCCCGTACGCGGCGAACCCGGCGCCCACGCCGACCAGCAGCACCGACCCCGCCGGGAGCAGCAGCAGGGCACGCAGCGCCGCGTCCAGGCCTCCCGCCTCGCGCGGGTCGTTGGTCACCGCCGCCACCACGAACAGCACGCCCACCACGCACAGCGCCAGGCCCTTGGCCGCGTAGCCGACCACGCCCGCCACGTCCACGCCGAGCCGCGTCGGCCCCTCCGGCAGCCTCAGGTCCTCCCGGAAGCGCAGCCGGACCCCCTTGGCCACGTGGTAGAGCCCCACCCCCACCACCGCCAGGCCCGCCACCGCGACCGCCGCCGTGCCCAGGAGGTCCTCCATGAGCTGCTCGGTGACGTCGTCGCTGGCGTCCTCGGCGTCCGTGCTGCCGCCGGCGGCGTACGTGACCGCCGTGACCACCACGGCGCTGTAGACGACCCCCTTGGCGAGGTCCTTGACGCCCTCGCCCCGCTGGCGCCACCGCAGCTCCAGCGCGCCGTCCACGAGGTGCCACAGCGCCAGCGCTGCCAGCGCCGCGCTCGCGGCCCACAGCAGCCCCTGCCCGCCGGGGGTGCCGGCCACCGCGGCCAGCGCCCCGCCCTGGTCCGCCGTGCCGCCGCGCGCGCCCGCCGCCAGACGCACCGCGAGCGCCCCGATGAGCACGTGCATGAGCCCCGACAGGGCGTACCCGACCCGCGCGAGCGGCTCCAGGTGCTCCCGGGCCGCGCGGGCACCGTCCTCGACGTCGTCCGAGACCTCGCCGTCGCCGTCGCGGTCGACCCACGCCAGCAGGCTCTGCACGAGGCGCTGCGGCCGCCCCGACGGGAGGCGCCGCAGGAGGCCGTGCAGCCGTCCGCGCGCCTCGGCGCCGGCTCGCGCGCCGGTCGAGCCGCTCCTGCGCGTCGTCGCTGGTGCGCCTCCCGGCGGCCTCGCCGTCAGAGCTCGCCCCAGCGGGCGCGCACGAAGCACCAGACGCCGTAGAGGGCGAAACCCACGCCCACCGCCACCAGCAGCGCCACCCCGAAGGGCGCGCCGACCAGGGTCCGCATCGCGGCGTCGATGCCACCGGCCTGCGAGGGGTCGCTGCGCACCGCAGCCACCACGAACAGCACCCCGACCACCGCCAGCGCCAGGCCCTTCGCCACGTAGCCGGTGCGTCCGGCCCACAGCGCGGCCCTCCCGGCGCGACCTCCAGGGCCGGAGCCGCCGAGGTCGTCCCTGACCTTGTCCGAGCACCCCTTGTAGACGAGGTAGCCGCCCCCGCCCACCACCGCGAGCCCGACGGCCCCCACCAGCAGCACCCCGCCGGGGGAGCCCATGAGCGTGGCGGTGGCGTCGTCGGTGGAGGACTCCGACGACGACGACCCGCCGCGCGCGAACGTCAGGGCCGTCCCGGCCAGCGCCAGGAAGACCACGCCCTGGCCGAGGCCCTTGGCGGCCTCCTTCGCCTCCTTCGCGCGGGCCTCGAGCGCGCCGTCGAGCAGCTGCCACAGCCCCAGCGCGGCCAGGGCGACCACGGCCGCCCACAGGGCGAAGGCCCCGAAGGGGGTGCGGGCCACCTCACCGAGGGCGCCGCTGGAGTCCGCGCTGCCACCCGAGCCGCCACCGAGGGCGATGCGGACCGCGAGCGCGCCGATGAGCACGTGCAGGAGCCCCGAGACCACGAAGCCCGCGCGGGCCACGGGTTCCAGGCGCTCGCGGGCCTGGCGGGCGCCGCGCCGGGCGTCCGCTCCGGGGGACCGGCCCGAGCCCTGGGCCCGGGGCCCTCGGTGACCGGTGTGACCGCTGTGACCGCTGTGGCCGGAGGCCGCTGTCGACGATGACGCGGGAGGCATGGCGCACATGGTGGACCCGCTCACCCCGTCCGGCACGTCGGCGCCGGGCGGGGCTGCGGGGCCGGTCGGGAGGCCTCAGCGGCGCGCCGGCAGCACCGCCACCAGGTCCGACACCATGACGCCGGCGGCTCCCAGCGCGCGGGCCCGCTCGAGCTGCCTCGATGAGGTCAGCACGTGCGCCATGACCGGTGCGCCGAGGTCCAGCACCTGCTTCCAGCGAGCGTCGGGGGCGTCGACGTCCATGCCGAGCAGGTCCCACGCGCCCGCGGTGCGGGCGAGGAGGCCGGGGTCGGCGTCGAGGTCCTTGGCCCAGAAGAACCCCCAGCTGCGCCAGCCCTCGCGACGGGCGGCGTCGGCCCACCACGTGGTGTCGACCGGTGCCTTGGCCACCACCCAGTCCTGGGAGGAGGGCACCTTGCGCAGCGCCGCCACGAGCTCGGGGTGGAACCTGGCGCTGGCCGCCTTGGGGTCGACGAAGAGCACGCGCCGTCCACCCCACCGCTCCAGCAGCTCCTCCAGGCGCGCGTAGGGGCGCTTGGCCTGGGTGCGGTCCCGGGTGGTCGACGGGCTGATCCGGTAGGAGGCCACCTCGGCCCAGGTGTGCTCGGAGGCCTTGAAGCCCTGCGTGCCGGAGGTCCTGTCGAGGGTGCCGTCGTGCAGGCCGAACCACACCCCGTCGGAGGTGCGCGACAGCGACAGCTCCAGCGCGTCGGCGCCGAGCGCAGCGGCGCTGGTGTAGGCGAACGCCGACATCTCCGGCCAGTCCCGCGAGCCGCCGCGGTGGGCCACCACGAACCCCGGGGTGGCCAGCAGCTGGTCGACGTCGGGGGCGGCAGCCGCCCGCGCCGACGGCACCAGCGGACCGGCGCCCGCAGCCGCGGCCCCGACCGCCGCGAGCCCCGCGCCGGCGAGCACCGCGCGCCTCGTCCACACCACGCCGTCCACACGAGCCCCCGCCGTCGTCGTCCTCGGGGCCGCCCGTCTCGCGGGCGTCCCTGCTGGCACACCCATCGGCACGCCCACCTCCATCCCTACCGCTGTCGTGGCACCCGACCCGCTCCCCGGGGCGCAGGTCCACCCCAACGGCCGCTGCTGAGGGGCCTGCGGCGCGGTCGTGCTGGGGGGCGGGACGCTGGGATAGCGTCGCCAGGGTGCTGGACCCCACCAACCCCCTGGCCGCGCCGAGCACCCTGCCGCACGGGCTGCCGCCGTTCGACGTCCTGCGCACGGAGCACTTCGCGCCGGCGCTGCGCGAGGGCATGGCCCAGCAGCGCGCGGAGGTCGAGGCCGTGGCCACGGGCGGCGAGCCGGCGACGTTCGAGAACACCGTCGGGGCTCTCGAGGCCTCCGGTGAGCTGCTGGCCCGGGCCGCGAACGCCTTCTACAACCTCGTCTCCTCGCACTCCGACGACGCGCTGCGCGCCGTCGAGGCGGAGCTGGCGCCGGAGCTGAGCGCCCACGGTGACGCGATCCACCTCGACCCGCGGCTGTTCGCCCGCCTGGCAGCGGTCCGCGACCGGTGCGCAGGCGGCGCCCCGGACGCCGACGGCACCGTGCTCGACGACGAGCAGCGGGCCGTGCTGGAGCGCTGGTACCGGGACCTCGCCCGCGCGGGGGCCGGTCTCGACGACGACGCCAAGGTGCGGCTGCGCGAGCTCAACGGGGAGCTGTCGCGGCTGACCACGCAGTTCGGCACCGAGCTGCTGGCCGCCACCAACGCCGCCGCCGTCCACGTCACCGACCAGGCCGAGCTCGCGGGCCTGTCGGCTGGCGAGCGCTCGGCGGCCGCGCAGGCCGCGGTCGCGCGCGGACTGGACGGCTGGGTGCTGCCGCTGTCGCTGCCCACCGACCAGCCGGTGCTGGCGTCCCTGGACCACCGCGGCCTGCGCGAGCGCGTCTTCCGCGCCTCGACCACGCGCGGCCTCGGCGGCGAGCACGACACGCGCCCGCTGCTGGTGCGGATCGCGGCGCTGCGCGCTGAGCGCGCCGGCCTGCTCGGGGCGGCGCACCACGCCGAGCACGTGCTGGAGGACGCCACCGCCCCCTCGGTGGAAGCGGTCATGGACCTGCTCACGTCCGTGGTCCCGGCCGCGGTGAGCAACGCCCGCGGGGAGGCGCTGGAGCTCGCCGAGGAGCTGCGCGCCGCCGGCGGGGGCGTCGGCGGGGACGCTGACGCGCAGCTGCGCCCGTGGGACTGGGCGTGGGCGGCCGCGCGCGTGCGCGCACGCCGGTTCAGCCTCGACCCGTCCGAGCTCAAGCCGTACTTCGAGCTGGACGCCGTCATCACCCGCGGCGTCTTCGCCGCCGCCACCGCGCTGTACGGCCTCACCTTCACCGAGCGTCCGGACCTGCCGACCTACCACCCCGACGTGCGAACCTGGGAGGTCTTCGACGAGGGCGGCGCGTCCGTCGGGCTGTTCCTGGGCGACTTCTTCGCCCGCGAGTCCAAGCGCGGCGGCGCGTGGATGAGCAACTACGTCGACCAGGTCGCCCTCCCCGGTGCCGGGGGCCGGCCCGCGCGGTCATCGCGTCCCGTCGTCGTCAACAACCTCAACGTGCCCCGCCCGCCCGACGGCGAGCCGGCGCTGCTCACCGTCGAGGAGGTGGAGACCGCCTTCCACGAGTTCGGGCACGCGCTGCACGGACTGCTCTCCGACGTCCGCTACCCGCGGCTGTCCGGCACCACCGTGCCGCGCGACTTCGTGGAGTTCCCCTCCCAGGTGAACGAGGTGTGGGCGTGGGGCCCGGCGCTGCTGCCCGCCTACGCGCGCCACGTGGAGACCGGCGAGCCGCTCCCCGAGGAGCAGGTGCAGGCCCTGCTGGCGTCGCGCTCCTACGGCGAGGGCTTCGCCACCACCGAGATCGTCGCGGCGATGCTGCTCGACCAGGCGTGGCACCAGCTGGCCCCCGGGGAGTCCGTGGCGGCGGACGACGTCGAGGCGTTCGAGGCGGCTGCGCTGGAGCGCCGCGGCATCGCGCTGGAGCTGGTGCCTCCGCGCTACCGCTCCACGTACTTCAACCACGTCTTCTCCGGCGGCTACTCGGCCGGGTACTACTCCTACCTGTGGAGCGAGGTGCTCGACGCCGACACCGTCGAGTGGTTCTCCGAGAACGGCGGCATGCGCCGCGAGAACGGGGCCGCGTTCGCCCGCGAGGTCCTCGCGCGCGGCGGCACGGTCGACCTCGCCGCCGCCTACCGCGCGTTCCGGGGCCGCGACCCGCGCGTGGAGCCGCTGCTGCAGCGCCGCGGCCTGGCCGCCACCGGCTCCTGAGCCGGTCGCCCGCCCCGAGGGCTGGCGGACCACAGCAGGACGACGACGGTCAGGGGGCGGCGTGCCGAGGGTGCCGGGCGAGAACAACGGGCTGGGGACGGTCTCGCTGGCGGTGGGGCTGGTCTCGCTGCTGCTGGGCGTGGTCGTGCCCGTGCTGCTGCTGGGTGGCGGGGTCGGCGTGTGGCTCGCGGTGCGGGCGCGCCGGCGCGTCATCGACGGGGATGCGAGCAACCCGAAGACGGTCCTGGCGGGGTTCTTCACCTCGGCCGCAGCGGTGGCGCTGTTCCTCGTGCTGCTGACCGTCGGTGTGATCACCCACGCCGGGAGCGGCTCGTCCTGAGGGCGACGCCCCTGCGGCGGTCGAGGGAGTCCACCGCGCGGTGAGCGCGGCCAACCGCTCATCGTGCTCCCGGGGGGTCCCGTCGCGCCAGGGTGGTGGGCCCCTGTTGCTGGGGGTCCGCTGTGAGGATCCTGGTGGGCCGTCCCGGGACGTGGGGTCCCGGCCACGAGGGGGTGGTCCGGATGCTGGTGACGAGTGCGCGGTCCAGGCGCGCGAGGGCGGTGCTCTCCGCCGCGGCGGTCGGGTCCGCGCTGGTGCTGCTGGCACCACCGGCCGGAGCCCACGGCCGCCACGGAGGGGGTCACCACGACGCAGGGCCACCGGTGGAGGTGGTCGCGTCGGGGCTGTCCGACCCGTGGAGCGTGAGGTTCGACGGTCGCGGGCGTCTCGTGGTGGCCGAGCAGGGCACCGGTGAGGTGACGCGCGTCGAGGGACCGGGAGCCGGCGGGCAGCGCGTGCTCGCGACGCAGCCGGGCCTGGCGGCCGCTGACACCTCCGGGCGCACCGTGCTCGCGCTGACCTCCGGCGGGGCACCCGACGCCCCCGCCGTCGCGGGGCAGGCGACCCTGTACGCCGGGCCTCCCGGCCAGCTGCGCGCGCTGGTGGACCTGCTCGGCTACGAGAAGAGCACCAACCCCGACGGGCAGGACCAGGCTGCACCGGACGCCCTGTCCAACCCGTTCTCGGTGCTGGCCGGCAGCGGGAAGCACGCGCCGCTGGCGTACGTGGCCGACGGCGGTGCGAACGACGTGCTGGCGGTGGCCGCGGACGGGCGGGTCAGCACCTTCTTCGTGCCGCCCACCGTGACCACCGGGGCCTGCGCCGGGGTGCCGAACAACGGCAGCCTCACGGGCTGCGACTCCGTCCCCACCGGGCTCTCCTACGGCCCGGGTGGGAAGGTCTACGTCGCCGCGCTCACCGCGGAGGTGCCCGGCGAGGGCCGCGTCTACGTGCTCGACCGCACGGGCCACCAGGTGCGCGAGATCACCGGCTTCACCGGCCCCACCGGGGTGGCCGTGGGCGACGACGGCACCGTCTACGTCAGCGAGCTGCTCGAGGGGGCACCCCCTCAGGACGGACCGCCTCCGGCCGGCTTCGACCCCTCGACCATCGGCCGGATCGTCGCGGTCGCACCGGACGGCCGGCGCTCTGCGGCGCAGGTGACGATGCCGCTGGGCCTGCAGTGGAGGGACGGCGCGCTCTACACCACCGCGTGGAGCGTCGCGGGCCAGTTCGGCACCACACCGGCTGGCGCACCGCCGGTCGGCGTGGTGGCCGAGGTCCGCAAGAGCGCGTTCACCGCCCTGTGACGCCGCGGTCCCGCGTCCGCGCTCGGCTGCAGACCGCCGCGCGGACGCGGGACCGCCGAGCGGATGACGTGAGACGGCCACCGGGCCACTGACGGCCGAGCGCGGCTGGACGGCGCTCACGCAGCGCGTCACGGTGATCGC
Source organism: Quadrisphaera setariae (assembly GCF_008041935.1). Classification (NCBI taxonomy): domain Bacteria; kingdom Bacillati; phylum Actinomycetota; class Actinomycetes; order Kineosporiales; family Kineosporiaceae; genus Quadrisphaera; species Quadrisphaera setariae. The sequence goes on along the minus strand of NZ_VKAC01000004.1, from coordinate 244,420 downwards.
TGCCGGTGAGGAGAAGCCGCCGGACCGCGCGGAGCGCGGAGCGCGGACGGAGTGGAGCGGGCGTGGCGTCGCTGATCGCGGGTGTGGTGCGTGCCGCCGTCCTCGGCACGGGGGCGATCGTCGGCACGGCGGCCTGCGGCTGGCTGGTCGGCCACGCGCTGACCATCGCCCACACACCGGCCTGGAGCGGGTGGCAGGCGCCGCTCAGCACCGCAGCTCCGACCGCGGAGTCCTCCCCGGGTGACACCGCCGGCCGCGCACCGACGGCTGCGGCGACCACCTCACCGAGCGACGCGCAGACTCCTGCGGAGAGCTCCGGTGACGGCTGGGGAGCGACCGCCGTCCCGACCGGTGACCGCTCCGCCGGGGGCCCTGCCGACCGGACGACCCTCCCGGAGGGCGCCACCGCCGGCGGGGTGCTGGGGGAGGACCCCGGCCAGACCGACGAGCAGCAGCTCCGGCTCCTGCTCGGCGAGGACGCCGGGGCCACGCGCAGGAGCGACCCGCCCACCGCCGCACCCAGCTCGCCGGACGGGGAGACCGCGCCCTCGGCGACTCCGCCTGCTGAGCTCGCTCCGGAGCCCGCGTCCTCCTGACGCACCCGGGCACGTCGCCGGCGAGCCGCCGACCAGCCGTCCCGCCCAGCCTGGCTGGCACGCGCACCACGACGACACCCGCCCGCACCCTCCGCCCCCACCGCGGTCGGAGCGGGACGACGACGAGCGCTGCCGGCCGGATGCTGCCGTCGTCGTGCTCAACGCCCTGGTCCGCCGCCGCTGACCGCCTCCACGATCATGCGGCCGAGCGTCACTCCCGGCGGTGGGGTGCCGGGGTCGTGGCGCGCAGGTGCGTGATCGTGACAGGGGTCGGGGTCGGGGCCGCAGGGGTGGGGCGAGGGGTCAGCGGAGGGCGGTGATGGCGGCGGAGACGCGCTTCTCGCTCACCGGGCCGCTCGCCCCCACCGTCTGCGCGAAGAGGCTGACGCGCAGCTCCTGCAGCTGCCAGCGCACCGCGCGCACCTCGGCGGCGTCGCGGCGGGCCGACGGCAGCGCGGCCACCGCACGGTCGAGGTCCGCCTCGAGCCGCTGGACGACGCCGGTGCGGTCGCGGTCGCGCTGGGCCGCCTGGGCAGCACCGGCCCCGCCGAGGACCTCGAGCCGCCGCAGCAGCGCGCGCAGGTAGCGCTGCACGTCGGGCAGCCGCTCCAGCCCCGCCTCGGCGACGAACCCGGCGTGCACGAGCACCCCGAGCTGCGCGCGCACGTCGGCCAGTGAGGCGATCAGCGGCAGCGAGGCGGGCGTCCTGTCGAGGACGTGCTCCACGTCGCGGGCCGACTTCAGCACCCGCTGCACCAGGCCCAGCACCTGCTGCGTCGTGGCGAGCAGGTCGGGGCGCACGGCGCGCAGCAGCGCGTCGAACGCGTCGGCGTCGCGGACGCCGAGCCCGCCGCCGGGAGCACGGGCGCCGACGAGGTGGTCGACAGCGGCATCGGCGCAGTCCGCCAGCAGCGCCTCCACCGTGCCGTGCGGAGAGCGCGCCAGCGCAAGGCGCCCCGGCGTCCCCAGCCCGTCCAGCAGCGACTTGGTGGGGTTGGCCAGCACGAGCCGCGCCAGGCGCGCCACGCCCCGCGGGTGGGCGGCGCGAGCCTCGGCCTCGGTGGCGAGCACGCGCACCGCGATGCGGCGCTCGCCGCCCTCCTTCCCCTTCGCCGCCCCCTTCGACCCTGCGGACCACCGCTCCACGACGAGGCTCGGGAACCCGACCACCGGCCGACCGTCGGGCGCGGCGGTCTCCACCTGCTCGGCGAGCACCAGTCCAGCGGGCCACGAGGTCAGCGCCTCGTGCTCCAGCTGCTGCCCCGACGCGCGTGCGCCCGCCGTCACCGCCTGGACGACGGCGGCGCGCTGGGCCCCGGCGGTCCTCTCCCGCAGCGCGGCGAGGTCCTTGCCGGTGGCGACGACGCGCCCGTCGGCGTCCTCCAGGGCGTACGTCGGCAGCAGGTGCGGTGCGGTCTCCGCCAGGCGCGCCGCGTCCCACGCCTCCGCTGGCACGACGACGCCGCGGCGCGCCCGCAGCACCTCGCCCACCGCCTCGACGAGCCTCACGCCCGGCGGCGGGACGTCCGGCAGCGCCGCGGCCACCTCGCGGGCCGTGTCCGGGACGGGTACGAGCTGCACCCTGACCGGCTTGGGCAGCGCCCGCAGCAGCGCCGTCACCAGCTCGGTGCGCCACGCGGGCACGCCCCAGTCCAGCCCGGTCTCGGGGACCTGCGCGAGCACGGCGAGCGGCACGTGGACGGTGACGCCGTCGTCGGCGGCGTGCGGGTCGAACCGGTAGCTCAGCGACAGGTCGAAGCTGCCCGAGCTCCACGACGTCGGGGCGTCCTCCACGTCGGCTTCACCGGTGGTGAGGTCCGCGACGGTCAGCGTCAGCAGGTCGGGGCGGGTGCGGCGCTCGCGGCGCCACCACGCCTCGAAGGCGCGGGCGCTGGTGGCGTCGGCGGGCAGCCGGGCGTCGTAGAAGGCGACCAGGGCCTCGTCGTCGACGCGCAGGTCGCGGCGGCGGGTGCGGGCCTGCAGCTCCTCGACGTCGCGCGCCACGGCGGCGTTGGCGTCGACGAAGGCCACGGCGGCGCCCCGCGCGTCCCACTCCCCGCCCACGAGGGCGTGGCGGATGAAGAGGTCGCGGGCAGCCACCGGGTCGAGGCGGGCCAGCGGCACCGTGCGCCCGGCCACCAGCGGCAGGCCGTAGAGCGTGACCCGCTCGGTGGCCACGGCCGCGCCGCGCTGCTTGCTCCAGCGCGGCTCCGAGTGGCTCCGCACCACGAGGTGCTCGGCGAGGGCTTCCACCTGCTCGGGGTCGACCCGGGCCACCACGCGCGCCCACAGCCGCGAGGTCTCCACCAGCTCGGCGGCCACCACCCAGCTCGGCGACCGCTTGGCGAGCACCGACCCGGGGGCGATGGCGAACCGCGTGCCGCGGGCCCCGACGTACTCCGCCGGCCCGCGGCGCCGCACCTCGCAAGCCCCGTCCCGACCGCCGTCGCGGCCCCCCCGAGCCTGCCCGTTCTTCTCCTCGGCGCGCAGGTCCTTGCTGCCCACCTGCGTCAGCAGTCCCGCGAGCAGTGCGGCGTGCACCTGCGCCCGCACGGGCTCCAGCTCCTCGCCCGTCCGCACGCGGGCGCTCTCCGCCCCGCTGGGCGTGGAGACGCCCAGCCCGCGCAGCACCCGCCGCAGCTGCGCGTGGACGTCCTGCCACTCGCGGATCCTCAGGTGGTGGAGGAACTCCGCCTTGCACATCCGCCGGAACGACGACGACGACCTCTCGGCGGCCTGCTCCGTCAGGTGCTTCCACAGGTTCAGCGTGGAGACGAAGTCGGAGTGCTCGTCGGCGAAGCGCCGGTGGCTCTCGCGGGCGGCGTCGGCGTTCTCCAGGGGGCGCTCGCGCACGTCCTGCACCGACAGGGACGCCACGAGCACGAGCAGCTCGGGGACGACGCCCTCGCGGTCGGCCTGGAGCAGCATCCGCGCGAAGCGCGGGTCGGCCGGCACCTGCGCCAGCCGCTTGCCGACCTCCGTCAGGCGGGGGTTCCCCTCCGGCGTGGCGGTGTCGATCGCGCCGAGCTCGTGCAGCAGCGCGAGGCCGTCGCGCACCTGGCGGCGGTCGGGGGCGTCGAGGAAGGGGAAGTCCTCCACCGCGCCCAGGCCGAGGGAGGCCATCTGCAGGATGACGCTGGCCAGCGACGTGCGCTGCACCTCGGGCTGGGTGAACCGGGGACGCGACTCGAAGTCGCGTTCGGAGTACAGGCGGATCGCCACGCCGTCGGCCACGCGACCGCACCGGCCGGAGCGCTGTGCGGCGCTCGCCTGGCTCACCGGCTCGATGGGCAGGCGCTGCACCTTGGTGCGCGCGGAGTACCGCGAGATGCGGGCGGTGCCGGTGTCGACGACGTACCGGATGCCAGGAACGGTCAGCGACGTCTCGGCCACGTTCGTGGCCAGCACGATGCGCCGCGAGGTGCCCGCGCCGGGCTTGGAGAACACCCGGTGCTGGTCGGCTGCCGACAGGCGGCCGAACAGCGGCAGCACCTCCGTGGCGCCTGCGCCCCCCGAGCCCGCCGGACGCAGTCCGGGGACCTCGCCGCGCTCGATCGCGGCGGTCAGCGCGTCGGCGGTGTCGCGGATGTCGCGCTCGCCGGAGAGGAACACGAGCACGTCACCGTCGCCCAGCGCGGTGAGCTCGGCGACGGCGTCGACCACGCCCTCGGTCTGGTCCCTGTCAGCAGAGCCCGAGGCTCCGCCGCCGCGCCGCGCGTCGTCGGGGTCGGCCTCGAGGGACTCGCCGTCGTCGTCGGAGCCGTCGTCCGCTGCATCGTCGTCGAGGGGGGTCTCGTCCAGGCTGAGCGGGCGGTAGCGGACCTCCACCGGGAACGTGCGCCCGGAGACCTCCACCACCGGCACCTCGCCCGCCACGGTCGAGAAGTGGTCGGCGAAGCGCTGCGGGTCGATGGTCGCGGAGGTGATGACCACCTTGAGGTCCGGGCGGCGCGGCAGCAGCCGGTGCAGGTACCCCAGGAGGAAGTCGATGGTGAGGGACCGCTCGTGCGCCTCGTCGATGATGATCGTGTCGTAGGCGAGCAGGTCCGGGTCGCGCTGGACCTCGGCCAGGAGGATGCCGTCGGTCATGAGCTTCACGAGGCTGTCCGGGCCGACCTCGTCGGTGAACCGCACGGCGTAGCCGACCGCGCCGCCGACCTCACCGCCCAGCTCGTCGGCCACGCGCTCGGCCACCGCTCGGGCGGCGATGCGCCGCGGCTGGGTGTGCCCGACGAGGCCGCGGACGCCGCGGCCCAGCTCCAGGCAGATCTTCGGCAGCTGCGTGGTCTTGCCCGAGCCGGTCTCGCCGGCGACGACGACCACCTGGTGTCCGGCGATGGCGGCGGCGATGTCGTCGCGCCGGGCGCTGACGGGCAGGTCGGGGTAGGTGAGGGAGCCGACCAGCGCGTCCGCGGACGCAGCCCGCGAGGCCAGGCGCCCCTGCGCGGCGACCACCTGCTCGGCCACCTCGGCCAGCTGCTGGGCCCGCCGGGGACCCTTGGCGCGCTCTGCGCCGTCCAGGCGCCGCCCCAGGCGGCGCTCGTCGCGGAGGGTGGTGGCCACGAGCCCGCTGCGCAGCACGTCGGGGTCGGGGCCCGCTGTCGTCGTCGTCATCTCGCCGTCCAGGGTAGGCGGCGGAGGCGACGGGGGGCCCGCGGGTTTTCCGGCGGCGGGTCAGGACGTGCGGACGGCGAGCACCGCGACGTCGTCGTCGTGGTGCCCGTGCAGCAGGTCGGGCAGCGCGGTGTCGAGCAGGTCGTCGAGGTCGCGGTGCCCCTCGCGCTCCAGCTCGGCGAGCAGCGCGGCCGTGCCCTGCTCCAGGTCGGCGTCGCGCCGCTCGACCAGGCCGTCGGTGTGCAGCAGCAGCGTGGCGCCGGGCGGCAGGCTGCAGCGGTGGTCGCGGCGGGGCGACCCGGGCACCACGCCCACCATGACGTCGGGCCCGGGCTCCCCGCCGCTGGTGGGCACCACGGACGCGTGCGCCCGTCCGTCCGGTCCGGTGCGCAGCAGCACCGGCGGCGGGTGGCCGGCGCTGCTCCACACCAGGCACCGCGGGCCTCCGGGGGTCTCCGGCGGGTCCACCCGGGCCACCACCAGCGTGGCCATGACGTCCAGGCCGAGGGCGTCCAGGGCGGTCTCGGTGCGGGCGATGAGCGCCGACGGCTCCTGCCCGCCCTCCACGGCGTAGGCGCGCAGCACCGCGCGCACCTGCCCCATGGTGGCGGCGGCGCGGATGTCGTGGCCCATGACGTCGCCGATGACCAGGGTGGTGGCGCCGGAGGCGTCCACGAGGGCGTCGTACCAGTCGCCGCCCACCTGGTCTCCGGAGCTCGCCGGGGTGTAGCGGCTGGCCAGCTGCAGGCCGCGCGGCTGCGGCAGGTGCGTGAGCATCGCCGACTGCAGCGTGCGCGCGGCCTGGCGGCGGTCCTGCAGCTGCGCCAGGTGGGAGCGGCGCACCCCCGCCACCACGGCCACCACCGCCGTCGACAGCGCCACCACGGCGCAGCTCACCAGCGTGGTCAGGGGCGGGGTGCCGTCCACCAGGCACGTCCACAGCGCCACCAGGGTGGCCAGCAGCCCCACCACCACCACGTGCCAGCGGGCCCCGCCGATGGCCGTGAGCGTGGGGGCCAGCGCGAACGCGCCCCCGATGTTCGCCGCACCCGGGTCTCCGCTGAGCTCGCCGGAGACGAGGTCGGTCACCGCGAGCCCGGCGCAGGCCGCCACCCCGATCCACAGCCAGCGCCGGGTGGGGCGCAGCAGCACGTGCTCGTCGTCCGCGCCTGCGCCGATGCCCCCGCCCACGCCCTCAGCGTGCCGCACGAGGCTGGGAGCTGTAGGCAGGAGGCATGAGCGAGAGCACCCACGAGCAGGGAGTCGGCAAGACCGGAGGGCTCCCCGGCGCGAACGCGGACCCGGCCGCGGCGGAGACGCCGGAGCGCGAGCTCCAGGAGCTGCAGGCCGGTGAGGTGTCCCCGCCGGAGCCGGGCAGCGCCGGGGCCTGAGGACCCGCTCGCTGGCTCCGCCGCCGTCGTCGTCCTGGTCAGCCGATCAGGACGACGACGGCGGCAGCGCCGCGACCGCCCGCTCCAGCTCCGCCACGTCGATGCGCTGCATGGTCATCATCGACTGCATCGCGGCGCGCGCCCGGTCGGGGTCCGGGTCGGCCATGAGCTCGGTCAGCCGCTTCGGGACCACCTGCCAGGAGAAGCCCCACGGGTCCTTGAGCCACCCGCACTGGCTCTCCTCGCCCCCGTCGGCGATGAGCCCGTCCCAGTAGTGGTCGGTCTCGGCCTGGTCGGAGGTGTGCACCTGGATGCTCACGGCCTCGTCGGGCGTGAACGCCGGCCCGCCGTTCAGCCCCAGGAAGCGCCGGCCGTCGAGGGTGAACTCGACGGTGAGCACCGCCCCCTCGGAGACGCTGGGGTTGTCGGCGGGGGAGCGGACCACCGCGTCGACGGAGCTGTTCGGGAACAGCTCGGTGTAGCGGCGGGCGGCCTCCTCCGCCGCCCCGTCGAACCACAGGCACGTCACCATCTCGGGCATGTTCGTCGTCCTTCCTCTCGGTCCTGTGGAGTGTGACCGTCCGGGCGCGCGGGAGTCATCGGTGCTGGCTTAGCGTGATCCGGTGAGCGAGCTCCCCGCCGGGTCCGTCGAGGAGCTGGTCGCGCTGCTGGCCTCCGCCCGGGCCTCCGGGCGCGGTGTCATGGCGCTCACCGGCGCCGGCATGTCCACGGCGTCGGGCATCCCCGACTACCGCGGGCCGACCGGGTCCCAGCGCAAGGGCTCCCCGATGCGGTACGAGGAGTTCCTGCACGACCCCGAGGGCCGCCGCCGCTACTGGGCCCGCTCCTACGTGGGCTGGTGGCAGATCGCCACCGCCCGGCCCAACGCCGCCCACGCCGCGGTCGCCGACCTGCAGCGCTCCGGTGCCGTGGGCGCGGTGGTGACGCAGAACGTCGACGGGCTGCACCAGGCCGCCGGCAGCGGCCGGGTGCTCGAGCTGCACGGGACGCTCGCGCGGGTGGTCTGCCTCGACTGCGGCGCGGTGGTGCCGCGCGTGCAGATGGACCGGCGGCTGCGCTCTGCCAACCCCGGCTTCGCCGAGGCGGCGGAGTCGGTGGCGGACGAGCTGCGGGTCAACCCCGACGGCGACGTCGACCTCCCCGAGGACCTCGTGGCCTCGTTCGTGGTGGTCCCGTGCCCGGTGTGCGAGGTCGGCACCCTCAAGCCGGACGTCGTCTACTTCGGCGAGCCGGTCCCGAAGGACCGCGTCGAGCGCGCCTACGACCTGCTGGAGCTGGCCCCCGCGCTGCTGGTGCTGGGCTCGTCGCTGACGGTCATGAGCGGGTACCGGTTCGTGCGCGCTGCGGTGCGGCGGGGCCAGCCGGTGGCGGTGGTCACCGACGGCGCCACCCGCGCGGACGGCGACCCGGTGCTCAAGGTGGCCGCTCCCGTTCAGGAGCTGCTCCCGCAGCTGGTCTCGGACCTGGCATCCCAGCCCGACGACGACAGCGCTGAACCCGCCGAGGCCCTCGCCGCGTCCCGCTGAGGGAGTTCCCAGTGCAGCTTCCGCCCCGTGGATGCAGCTGACGCCCCATCAAGGGTGCTGATGGGGCGTCAACTGCGGCGAAGGGGCGCCTTCTGCGTCAGCTGGCGATGTGGGCGCCCAGCCAGCCCTCGGGCAGCCCGAAGGCGTCCACCACGCGCAGCGCGTGCGGCCGCACCTGCGCGCACAGCGCGTTCACCGCGGTGGTCAGGTCACGGCTGCGCCCGGGCGTGATGAGCCCGCGCTCCAGGTACCAGCCGCGCTCGGCCTCCACCAGCGAGAGCACGTGCAGGTCCAGCAGACGCGAGAGGAGCACCCTGGCGCGCTCGTCCTCGGCGCGGGAGATCGCCGCGTCGGCCGTGCGGGCCACCCACGCGTCGAGGTGGGCCCGGGCGGCGAGCACGAGGTGGTCCTGCACCTCGTTCATCACGGTGAAGCCGTCCTGCCCGGCCTGCGCCCGCTTGCGCATGCGCAGCGCCAGGCTCTCCAGCGTGCGGCGCTCGCGGTGCTCCAGCACCCGCAGCTGCCACGCCCGGTCGAAGAGCTCCGGGTCTGCGTCGTCGGTGGCCCCCTGCTTCTTCTCCGTGCGCTGGCGCAGCGCGGAGATGTCGGTCACCACCTCGCCGACGAAGCCGGCGACGGCGCGGGCGGGCGTGCGACCGGCGTAGGCGTCCACCAGGGACGTGGTCACGGCCTTGGCCTGCCCGATCTTCCCGGCGCCCTTGAGGCTGTCGCGGTGCTCGGAGAGCAGGTGCTTGCCGAGCAGCTGCATGAGGACGGTGTTGTCGCCCTCGAAGGTGGTGAAGACGTCGGTGTCGCCCTTGAGCTGGGCGATCCGGTTCTCCGAGAGGAACCCGGAGCCACCGCACGCCTCGCGCGCCTCCTGCAGGGAGCGGGTGGCGTGCCAGGTGAGCAGCGCCTTCATGCCCGCGGCCCTGGCCTCCAGCGCCTTCTGGGGGCCCGGGGCGGGGGCGGCGCCCAGCAGCACGGGGTTGGTGACCCGGTGCAGCTCGGCGACGACGTCGTCCTGGGCGAGGGCGTACACCGCCGAGGAGGCCAGCAGCGGCAGCAGCCGGCGCTGGTGGGTGCGGTAGTCGAGGAGGGTGACCTCCTCGCCCTCCGCGCCCCCGGCCTTGGGGAACTGCGCGCGCCGCTCGGCGTGCGTCACCGCGATGGCCAGACCGCTCTTGGCGGCGGCCAGCGCGGCGGCGCCGATGCAGACGCGGCCCTTCACCAGCGCACCGAGCGTGGTGAAGAAGCGGGCGTTGGGGTTGGTGATCGAGGACGTGTAGGTGCCGTCCTCGGCCACCTGGCCGTAGCGGTCCAGGAGGTTCTCGCGCGGCACGCGGACCTGGTCGAACACGATCCGGCCGTTGTCCACGCCGTTGAGGCCCATCTTGCGGCCGCAGTCGGTCAGGGTGACGCCCGGCAGCGCGTTCCCGGCCTCGTCGCGGATCGGCACGAGCACGGCGTGCACGCCGTGCCGCTCGCCCTTGGTGACCAGCTGGGCGTACACCACGGCCAGGCGGGCGTCGCGGGCGGCGTTGCCGATGTAGTCCTTGCGGGCCTCGGGCCCGGGGGAGTGGACGACGAACTCGTGCGTGGCCTCGTCGTAGGTGGCGGTGGTGCGCAGGTTGGCGACGTCGGAGCCGTGCCCGGTCTCGGTCATGGCGAAGCAGCCGAGCAGGTCCAGCTCGACGGCGTCGCGCAGGTACCTCTCGTGGTGCTTGGCGGTGCCCAGGGCCTGGATGGACCCGGCGAACAGGCCCCACTGCACGCCGGCCTTGATGGTCAGCGACAGGTCGGCGTGGCCGAGCATCTCGAAGTTCACCGTCTGCGCGCCGACGCTGTCGCCGCCGAGACCGCCGGTGGCGCTGGCCGCGAAGCCGTACCGGTGCTCGCCGGTGGGGACGATGTCCCGCAGGCGCTCCAGCGTCACCCTGCGGTGCTCCTCGGTGGAGAGGTGGTCCGTCGGCTCGCACCACTGCGCCGGGATGGTGTCGCGGGCGCGGTCGCGCACGTGCGCCCACCGCCCGTCGAGCACCTTCTGCACCGCGCGCGGGTCGGCGGCCAGCTGCTCGGGGTCGACCGGCCAGACGTGCCCCGCCTCGCCCTCGCCCTGGCCGTCGAGGCGGCTGGGCGCGCCGTCGGCGGTCTCTGCCACCTCAGCAGCGACGCCGGCGGCCACGTCGGCGGTGGTGCTGCTCTCGCGGGCCGCGCTCTGCGTGGTGGGGCTGCTCATGGCGTCTCCTCCAGGTGGTGCTGGGCCGCCGGGTCTCGGCGGTCGGTCTGCGGGGTCTGCTGTGCTGCGGGGGCTGTGCGGACGTCGCTGGCTGCGCCCGTCGTCGTCGCCGTCGTGGAGGACGACGACGACGCGAGCGGAGCGCGCGACAGCCCACCCCAGGCCAGCGCGGTGAGCTGCTCCGCGAGCACGGCGGCCGGCGTGCGCCGCCCGCCCTCGGGCACCGGCGTGCCCATCCAGTGGTCGGCGGCGGCGCGGACCATGCCCACCAGGCCGTGGGCCCACGGCTCGGCGGTCGCGGCGTCGAGGCCGGCGGCGCGCAGCTGGCGGGCGATGGACCGGGCGAACTCGGCGCTGACGGCCTGCGTCAGCCCGGCCAGCGGGTCGGAGGCGCCTCCTGCGGCGCTGGAGCTGCTGGTGGCCATCGAGCCGGCGCCGCGGGTGACGAACCAGTAGACGTCGGGGTCGTGCTCGACCAGGCGCAGGTAGGTGGCGATGACCGCTCCGAGCGCCGCGCGCGGGCGGACGTGCTCGCTGGCGGCGGCCACCAGGTCGCGCAGGATGCGGCGGCTCACGCGGTCGGCGACGGCGAGGTAGAGCTGCTCCTTGTCGGCGAAGTGCCGGTAGAGCGCGGTCTTGCTGGTGCCGGCGGCGGCGGCGATCTCGTCGACGCCCACGCCGGGGCCGTGCTGGGTGATGGCGCGCAGCGCGGCCTGGACCAGCTCCTCGCGGCGGGCGCGGCGGTGCGCCTCCCAGCGGGTGCTGCGTCCGTCGGCGACAGGGGCGGCGGCGGGCACGGCCGGCGCCGGGGCAGCGCCCACCGGCGGGGGCGTCGTCGCGGTGCCGGTCACGGGGCGAGCGTAACCCGATACCGGCAGTACCCGCTACCTCCAGTACCGGATAGACCGCTCCTGCCGGTACCGTCGTCGGGTGGCCACCTCCAACGCCCCCGCCCCCGCCTCCTCGGCGCCACCGACACCGGGGCCGGGGCTGCGCGACGCCGTGGTCGTCGCCGCGGACCGCACCCCCTTCTCCCGCGCCGGGCGCGCCTACGCGCGCGCGTCCAGCCAGGACCTCCTCGCCGCGGCGCTGGACGGGCTCACCGCGCGCACCGGCCTGGCGGGCCAGCGCCTGGGCACCGTGGTCGCCGGGTCCGTCCTGCGCCACAGCACCGACCTCAACCTCACCCGCGAGGCCCTGCTGTCCAGCGCTCTCGCGCCCACCACCCCCACCACCGACCTGTCGATGGCGTGCGCCACCGGCCTGGAGGCCGCGGTCATCGTGGCCAACGCCATCCGCGTCGGGCAGGTCGAGTCCGGCATCGCCGGGGGAGCCGACTCCGCCAGCGACGCGCCGCTCGCCGTCGGCGACGACCTGCGCCGCACGCTGCTCGCCGCACGGGCCGCGCGGTCAGCGGGGCAGCGCCTCAAGGCGCTCGCGGGCCTGCGCCCCAGCGCGCTGCGCGTCGACGCGCCGCGCAACGCCGAGCCCCGCACCGGTCTGTCGATGGGCGAGCACGCGGCGCTGACCGCCGCCGCCTGGGGCGTCAGCCGCGCCGCGCAGGACGGGCTGGCGGCCCGCAGCCACCAGGCGCTGGCGAGGGCCTGGGACGAGGGCTTCTTCGACGACCTCGTCACCAGCTGCCTGGGCCTGCGCCGCGACGACGTGCTGCGTCCCTCCACCACCGTGGAAGCGCTCGCCGCGCTGAAGCCCGTGTTCGGGCGCGACCTGCCCGCTGAGCAGCCCGGTGCCGCCAGCATGACCGCCGGCAACTCCACGCCCCTGACCGACGGCGCCGCCGTCGTCCTGCTGGCCAGCCGCGAGTGGGCGGCGGCCCACCAGCTGCCCGTGCTGGCGCGCGTGGTCGACGCGGAGTCCGCCGCGGTCGACTTCGTCACCGGCACCGACGGCCTGCTCACCGCGCCGGTCTACGCCATGCCGCGCCTGCTCGACAGGATCGGCTGGACCCTCCAGGACGCCGACGTCCTCGAGGTCCACGAGGCCTTCGCCTCCACCGTGCTCGCCACCCTGGCCGCGTGGGAGTCCGAGGAGTTCTGCCGCGAGCGGCTCGGACGCCCGGCCTTGGGCGCCGTCGACAGGACGCGCCTCAACCCCGTCGGCTCCTCCCTGGCCACCGGTCACCCGTTCGCCGCGACCGGCGGTCGCGTGCTCGCCACCGCCGCCAAGCAGCTGCACCAGCTCGCCCAGCAGCAGGGGACCCGCGGCGCCGGCGCGGGCGGGAAGCCCCGCGCGCTCATCTCCGTCTGCGCCGCGGGCGGACAGGGCGTGGTCATGGCGCTGGAGGCGGCGTGAGCGCGCGGCCGGCCCGGGGCTCGCAGGTGAGGGACGTCTACGCGGAGCTGGTCCGCACGGGGCCCGGTGCGGTGGCCGCCCGGAAGCTGGGGCTGCCGCGCCCGGCGGTGCTGCGGCGCCACGAGGCCGGCGCGCCGTTGCTGGACGGCCCCGCGCTCCTGCTGACCACCGGCTCCGGCGCCTCCGCGTTCCGCACCCGCGAGGCCGGTGGGGCGCTCGCCTCGCTGCTGGCGCGGGCCGGCGCCGAGGTCCACCTCGACCTCCCCGACGTGCCCGCGCAGGCGCGCCTCGGCGCGGTGGTCGTCGACGCCACCGGCGCCACCCGCGTCGGCGACCTCGCCGCCCTGGGCCTGGCCCTCGGCCCCGCCGTGCGCCGCCTCGGACCCAGCGCCCGGGTGCTGCTCGTGGGCCGCACCCCGGCCCACCTCGACGGCGTCGACCGCGTGGAGGCCGCCGCCGTCCAGCAGGGCCTGGAGGGGATCGTCCGCACGGTCGGCAAGGAGCTGCGCGCCGGCGCCACCGCCGACCTGCTCCGCCTCGCCCCCGGCGCCGGCCCCGCGGACCTCGACGGGCCGCTGCGCTTCTTCGCCTCCGCGCGCTCGGCGTTCGTCGACGGGCAGGTCGTCGACATCGCCCCCGCGCCGTCGGTGCGGCCGTCGTCCTGGGGGGCCGCCCAGGACGACGACGACGCGCGCCGCGGAGCCGAGCGACCGCTGGACGGGAGCGTGGCCGTCGTCACGGGGGCTGCCCGCGGCATCGGCCGGGCCACGGCGCACGTGCTCGCCCGACAGGGCGCCCACGTGGTCGCCGTGGACGTGCCGGCCGCCAGCGGCGACCTCGCCCGCACCGCCAACGACGTGCGCGGGCAGGCGCTGGCGCTCGACGTCACGGCCCCCGACGCGCCGTCGCGGCTGGTCGAGCACCTGCAGCGGGCGCTGGGTGGGTCCGCGACCGGCCGCCTCGTCGTCGTCCACAACGCCGGGATCACCCGTGACCGGCTGCTGGTCAACCTCGACGCCGCCCGCTGGGAGGCCGTGCTGGGCGTCAACCTCGCGGCCCCGCTGCGCCTGACCGACGCGCTGCTGGACGCGGGGCTGCTCGGGCAGGGCGCGCGCGTGGTGGGCGTCTCCTCGACGTCCGGGTTGGCGGGCAACCGCGGGCAGGCCAACTACGCCGCCTCGAAGGCGGGTGTCGCCGGCATGGTGCGGGCGCTCGCGCCGCGGCTCGCGGAGGTCGGCGCGACGGCCAACGCGGTGGCACCGGGGTTCATCGAGACCGAGATGACGGCGAGGATCCCACCGCTGCTGCGGCAGCTGGGGCGGCGCACCGCGAGCCTGCAGCAGGGCGGGCTGCCGGTCGACGTCGCCGAGACCGTCGCCTGGCTCGCCGAGCCGGCCAGCGCCGGTGTCACCGGCCAGGTGGTCCGGGTCTGCGGCCAGGCGCTGGTGGGCGCGTGAGCGGGCAGAGCCCGGTGGCCCCCGCTGGTGCCGCCGGGTCTGGTGGCGGTGGGGCTGGCGCCGGGGCTGGTGGCTCGGGGTCGGGCAGGTCGCTCACGCGGGTGTACGCGCGGGCGGTGCTGTCAGCGCGCCGCAAGGGCGCCGCTGCGCGGGCTCGGGCTGCGGCGGGGGAGCCGCTGGTCCTGCCCCACGGGCCGGGCGGTGCTCCCGCGGTGCTCGTGCACCCGGGGGTGGCTGTGGGGGCCGATCGCGCCGCGGCGCTGGCGCGCGCCACCGGGGTGCCCCTGCGCCCGGTGCTCCCCGTGCTCGGGCCGCACCTGCTGGCCTTCGGCGCGCAGCTGCAGCTGCTCTCCGCCGAGGAGTTCCCGCTGCCGCTGCCCGGTCTCGTGCACGTCACGCAGGTGGTGCGCCAGCACCGGCCCCTCGCACCCGGGGAGCGCGTGGACGTGCGCGTGGTGGCGCGCGGACCGCTGCCGCACGCGAAGGGCGTCGTCGTCGAGCTGGACTCCACGCTCACCGCCGCCGGCGGTGAGGTGGTGTGGGAGGGCACCAGCGGCTACCTCGCCCGCGGCGCCTCCGCGGGCAGCCCGGACGCCAGCGCCCCCGTCGACGCCAGCGGCGGTCCGACGAGCACCGACCTCGACCTGCCGGAACCGGCGACCCGGACGGTGGCCCGCTGGCGCGTGCCCACCGGCGCCGGTCGGCGCTACGCCGCCGTCAGCGGCGACGTGAACCCGATCCACCTGTCGGGTCTCGCGGCGAAGGCCTTCGGCTTCCGGGGCACCATCGCGCACGGCGTGTGGACGCTGACCCGTGCGGTGGGGCAGGTGGAGCACCGGCTCGGGCCCACCGTCGAGGTGCGCGCCCGGTGGGGCTCGCCGCTGCTGCTCGGCTCGCGCGCTGCCCTGTGCGCGGAGCCCCTCGGCGCTGGGACCGCCGAGGGCGGGTGGTCGCTGGCCGTCCGCTCGGGCGTCCCGCTGCCGGGCGACCGCGTGCACCTGACCGCCACCGCTGCCCCCCTGCGGTCCACGTCGTGATCGTGGGCGCTGGCCACCCGGGTCGAGGGTGGCCAGCGCCCACGACCACCGAGGAAGGAGCGGTCAGGCCTCGTCGAGGGACTCCGGCTTGTGGACGGCCTCCTTCCCGGTCTTGTCGCTCTTGACGAGGTACTGCGGATCGTCGTCGCTGGCGCGCACCTGACGGCCGGCGGCCTTCGTGTCGTCCGTGATCTTCTTCTCCACCGTGCCCTCGACCGTGCTGCCGTGGGACGACCACTCGACGTCGTCACCCTTGCGGAAGGTCTGCTCTTCAGCCATGCCCCCTCCTGCCCCGTGCGCGGCCGTCCACACCTGCGGCACCCGTTCGGCTGACCACCGGAAGATCAACATCTGATGTTCCTCTGATGCATCACAGGCCCCCCGGTGTTGAACGAGAGGAGTCGGCCCTCTACGGTCGGAGCCACCGGGACGTCGGCGTCAGCGGTGACGCGGGTGCCCGGCTCACCTCGGGAGCGTGCATGAGCAGCAACCGCGCTGTGGCCTACAACGGACACGGTGTCGACGTCGTCGACATCGACTACCCGACCTTCGAGCTCAAGGACGGTCCGGGCGTCAACCCCGCCAACGTGGGGCGGCCGGTGCGCCACGGCGTCATCCTCAAGACCGTCTCCACCAACATCTGCGGGTCCGACCAGCACATGGTCCGCGGCCGCACCACCGCCCCCGAGGGCCTGGTCCTGGGCCACGAGATCACCGGCGAGGTGGTCGAGGTCGGCCCGGACGTCGAGTTCATCAAGGTGGGCGACCTCGTCTCGGTCCCCTTCAACATCGCGTGCGGCCGCTGTCGCAACTGCAAGGAGCGCAAGACCGGCATCTGCCTCAACGTCAACCCCGACCGCCCCGGCTCGGCGTACGGGTACGTCGACATGGGTGGCTGGGTCGGTGGCCAGGCCGAGTACGTCCTCGTGCCCTACGCGGACTGGAACCTGCTGAAGTTCCCGGACAAGGACCAGGCGATGGAGAAGATCCTCGACCTGACGATGCTGTCGGACATCTTCCCGACCGGCTTCCACGGCTGCGTCACCGCGGGCGTGGGCGTGGGGAGCACGGTCTACATCGCCGGCGCCGGCCCCGTGGGGCTGGCCGCGGCGGCTGGTGCCCAGCTGCTGGGTGCCGCCGTCGTCATCGTCGGTGACCTCAACGAGGACCGCCTCGCCGCGGCGCGCGCCTTCGGCTGCGAGACCGTCGACGTCTCCCAGGGAGACCCGAAGGACCAGATCGAGCAGATCCTCGGCGTCCCCGAGGTCGACTGCGGCGTCGACGCCGTGGGCTTCGAGGCCCGCGGCCACGGCTCCGGCGCCGGCACGGAGGCCCCGGCCACGGTGCTGAACTCCCTCATGGAGATCACCGCGGCCGGTGGTGCGATGGGCATCCCGGGCCTGTACGTCACCGGTGACCCGGGCGGTGTGGATGACGCCGCCAAGCGCGGAGCGCTCTCCCTCGACCTCGGCACGGGCTGGGCCAAGTCGCTGTCCTTCACCACGGGGCAGTGCCCGGTGATGAAGTACCACCGCGGCCTGATGATGGCGATCCTCCACGACCGGGTGCAGATCGCGAAGGCCGTCAACGCCACGCCGATCTCGCTGGAGGAGGCGCCCCAGGGCTACGCCGACTTCGACAAGGGCGCCGCCAAGAAGTACGTGCTCGACCCGCACGGCGTCATCAAGCGCTGACCCGACCGCCGGCCGTGACGCCGGACGTGCAGAACCCCGCCGAGCGGGGCTGAGGAGTTCCCACCGAGGACTTCTGCACGTCCGGCGTCACGCGCCCGTCCGGCGCCGGGGGTCGGCGCCGACGGCGGGCTCAGCGGCGGCGCAGCGAGGCGTCGGTGAGCGACGGCGGGACGTAGCCGGCGTCGGCGGAGGCGAGGGTGGTCCCCGGCGGCACGATCTCGTCGATCCGGTCGAGGACGTCGTCGGTGAGCACGACGTCGACGGCGCCGAGCTGGCTCTCCAGCTGCTCCATCGTGCGCGGCCCGATGATCGGGCTGGTCACGGCCGGGTGGCGCAGCACGAACGCGAGCGCCAGGTGGACCAGCGACACCCCGGCCTCGTCGGCCAGGACGGCCAGGGCCTCGGCGGCGTCGAGCTTGCGCTGGTTCTCCGGTGTCGACAGGTCGAACCGCGCCGGGGTGCGCTGGGCCCGCGACGACGTCGGCGCCTCCTGACCCCTGCGGTAGCGCCCGGTGAGCCAGCCGCCGGCCAGCGGGCTCCACGGCAGCACGCCCAGGCCGTGCTGCTGCGCGACGGGCAGCACGTCGCGCTCGACGCCGCGCACGAGGACCGAGTACGGCGGCTGCTCGGTGACGTACCGCGACAGCCCGCGCTCCTTGGCGATCCACTGCCCCTCCACCACCTCGTGGGCGGGGAACGTCGAGGAGCCGAAGTACCGGATCTTCCCCGCGCGCTGCAGGTCCGTGAGCGCTGCCAGGGTCTCCTCGGTCTCGACGGTGGGGTCGGGCCGGTGGACCTGGTAGAGGTCGATCCAGTCCGTCTGCAGGCGGCGCAGGCTGTCTTCGACGGCGCGCACGAGCCAGCGCCGGGAGTTGCCCTGCCGGTTGGCGCCGTCGCCCATCTGGCCGTGGGCCTTGGTGGCGAGCACCACCTCGTCGCGCCGTCCCGCGAGGGCCTTGCCGACGATCTCCTCGCTCTCGCCCTGCGCGTACACGTCGGCCGTGTCCACGAAGCTGATGCCCGCGTCGAGCGCGCGGTGGATGATGCGGATCGAGTCGTCGTGGTCGGGGTTGCCCCACGCGCCGAACATCATGGCGCCGAGGCAGAGCGGGCTGACCTGGACGCCGGTGCGTCCCAGTGTGCGGGTGTCCACGCCTCCCCACGCTGCGCCTGCTGGCGCGGTCCCGCACGCCGAGGCGGCGGGGACCGGGCGGCTGGGACTGCGGGCTAGGACTCCCGGGGCTGCAGCGGGTGGATGCGCAGCGCGACCTGCTCCGGCGGCGTCCTGCCGCGCCTGCGCGCCGCCGCGGCACCCGCGCGCTGACCGCCGAGCAGGACCCTGCCCAGCAGCGGGTGCTTGATCTGCACGAGCAGGCGCAGCCGGCGGACGACGGCCGGGTCGACCACCACCTCGGCGAGGGCCTCCAGCTCGGTCGCGCCGGGGCGGGGGGTGCCGCGGCGGTCGCACGGCACCAGCAGCACCCGGCCGTTGTGGCGCAGGCGCTTGACCTTGCCGGCCTGGGCGCCCGTGATGACGAGCAGGTCCCCGTCGCGCCCGCCGAGCGCGGACCTGTCGGCCACCACCCACACCGGGGTGGGGACGGGTGCGCCGCTGCGGCGGAACGTGGTCAGGCGGACGTAGCTGTTCCGGCTCAGAGCGATGAGCGCCGCGGAGTCAGCGGCTTCGGCGTGGGTGGCCACAGCGGCAGCCTAGGGCTGGGAAGATGGCAGCGGGACGACAGCGCAGCCGACCCGACCCCCTGCCCGCAGGGCTGCACGCAGACCAGCACGCCAGACCGGAGGCCGCGCACGCCGTGGACGCACCCCAGCACGCCCCGAGCTCGTCCGAGGGGCCCCCCGCCGCCGCCCGGCCCGGACCGGCCCTGCTCGCTCTGGCCATCGGCGCCTTCGCCATCGGCTCCACCGAGTTCCTCATGATGGGCCTGCTGCCGCAGGTCGCCGCCGACCTGCGCGTCTCCGTGCCGGCGGTCGGGTACGCGATCTCGGCGTACGCGCTCGGCGTCGTCGCCGGCGCCCCGACGCTCACGGCGCTGTCCACCCGCTTCCCCCACCAGCGCGTGCTCACCGGGCTGATGGCGCTGTTCGTGCTCGGCCACGCCGTCACAGCGCTGGCGCCGGGCTACGACGGACTCCTGGTGGGCCGGTTCGTCACGGGGCTGTCGCACGGCTCGTTCTTCGGCGTCGCGGCGGTGGTGGCCAGCCGCCTCGCGGCCCCCGGCAAGGCGGCCTCCGCCATCAGCCGGGTCTTCACCGGCCTCACCGTCGCGCAGGTGCTGGGCGTGCCGTTCGGCACGCTGCTCGGCCAGCACCTCGGCTGGCGCTGGGCGTTCGCCGCCATCGGCCTGCTCGGCGTGGCGACGGCGCTCGCGGTGCTGCGCTGGGTGCCGCTGCGCCGCGACACCGCCACCCCGCTGCGCCAGGAGATGGCCGACCTCGCCCGACCGCAGGTGCTGCTGACGCTGGCCGCCACCGCCATCGGCACCGGCGGCCTCTTCGCCGTCTACAGCTACGTCGCGCCGATCCTCACCGACGTCGCCGGCTTCTCCGCCGGCGCGGTCGCGTGGGTGCTCGTCGTCTACGGCCTGGGCACCGTCGCGGGGACCCTGCTCGGCGGCCGCACGGCGGACAGGTTCCCCGAGGCCGCCGTGGTGCTGGGCCTGCTCGGGCTGGGCCTGTCCTGCCTGCTGCTGCTGGTCCTGTCGGGCTCCCCGGCGGGTGCGCTGGTGGGTCTCGTCGTCTTCGCCGTGCTGGCGTTCTTCGTGGGCCCGGCGCTCATGAACCGGACGATCTCCGTGGCTCCCGGGTCCGGGCTCATGGCCTCGGCGTTCAACCAGGCGGCCTTCAACGCCGCCAACGCGCTGGGCGCCGCTGCAGGGGCGCAGGTGCTGGCGGCGGGCTTCGGGCTGCGGGCCACGATGGTGGTGGGAGCGGGTCTGGCCGTCACCGGTTCTGCGGTCGCGCTCGTGGCGGTGCTCCTGCTGCACGGTGCGCCGCAGCCCGCGGCCCGGATCGCCGAGCTGGCGCGGGCGCGGGCGGCACGGCGGGCCGTCGAGCACGAGCCCTCGCTGGTCCTGGAGGCGCTGCGCCTGGCCGGTGAAGCCGGTGCCACCTCGTGCGTGGCCGCCGTCCGCCTGGCGGACCCCTCGTCGCGCGACTGACGCTGGACCGGGGTCGCCGCGCGCGGCGCGGCGGGTGAGGATCGAGGGGTGCCCGAGGGAGACACCGTCGCGCGGCTCGCGCGGCGCCTGCGCCCGCTGCTCGAGGGCCGCACCCTGGTCCACGGCCGGCTGAACGTCCCCGCGCACGCCACCGCAGACCTGGCCGGCGCCCGCGTCCTCGGCGTCGCCACCCACGGCAAGCACCTCCTGACGCGGTTCGACCTCGCCGGTGAGGCCCTCACCCTGCACACGCACCTGCTCATGGACGGCGACTGGGCGCTGCTCGGCCCCGGCAAGCGGCTGCCCGCACGGCTCCTCCCGGACGTCCGCGTGCTGCTGGTCACCGACGAGCAGCGCACCGCCGCGGGGCTGCGGATGCCCGTGGTGGAGCTGCTGCGCACCGCCGACGAGCACCGCGCCACCGGGCACCTGGGCCCGGACCTGCTCGACCCCGACCTCGACGTCCCGGCCGCCGCGGCGCGCCTCGCCGGTGAACCGTCCCGCCCGCTGGCCGCGGCCCTGCTCGACCAGCGCCTCGTGGCAGGGCTGGGCAACCTGTGGGCCAACGAGCTGTGCTTCCTCACCGGTCGCAGCCCGTGGACGCCCGTGGCCGAGCTGGGCGAGGCCGGGGTGGCGCGCCTCGTGGTGAGGGCGGCGCGCGCCCTGAGGGCCTCAGCGGCCGGGGTCACCGGCTACCAGGTGACCACCGGAAACACCCGCCCCGGGCAGGAGCACTGGGTGGCCGGCCGGGCCGGGCAGCCGTGCCGCCGCTGCGGCACCCGGGTGGAGGTGGTCGCGGAGGTGGCAGGTGTCCCGGAGGACGACGACGCCGCCGCGGGCGTCCGCCGCCGCACGTGGTGGTGCCCCCACTGCCAGCCCGGCCCCTCCCCGCTGCAGACCCCGCAGACCGGGCGGACCGGGCAGCCCCTGCGGCCGAGGGCCCAGCCCTAGGCTGGCGCTCGTGACGACCGGCCAGACGAGCGGCGAGATGACCACCGCGCCGCGCGAGGTGCTCACCTGGGACCTGTTCGGCACGGCCGCGCGCGAGCTCGCGCAGCAGGTCGCCGACAGCGGCTACGAGCCCGAGGTGGTGCTCGCGATCGCCCGCGGAGGCCTCGTGCCCGGCGGTGCCATCGCCTACGCGCTCGGCGTGAAGAACACCGCCGTGATGAACGTCGAGTTCTACACGGGCGTGGACGAGCGCCTCCCCGTGCCGGTGGTGCTGCCGCCGGTGCTGCAGGCCGTGGACATCGCCGGCAGCCGCGTGCTCGTCGTCGACGACGTCGCCGACTCCGGCCGCACGCTGCGCATGGTGCTCGACTTCTGCGCCGGGCACGTCAGCGAGGTCAGGTCCGCGGTGATCTACGACAAGCCCCGCTCGATCGTGCAGTGCGAGTACGTCTGGAAGCGCACCGACCGGTGGATCGACTTCCCCTGGTCGGCGCAGGGGCCGGTCACACCGGCGAGCTGACCGGCACCGCGCTCCTCGTCGCTGGCGCCGCCGCGACCGGCAGGGGGAGCGGCAGCGGCAGCGCGGCGGCCTGCTCGGCCGTCATCGGGCGTCCCACGAGCGGCCCGCGGACCGCGTGGGCACCGGCGGCCCGCGCCCTCCCGAGCTGTCCGGTGGTGGCCACGCCCGTGGCCACCACGTCGGCGCCGACCGAGCGCGCCGCCACCGCGAGGAGCTCCACGACGCGGTGGTGGACCGGGTCGTCGGAGGTGGTGAGCTCCTCCGACAGCGACACGGCGTGCGCCGGCAGCGCCGGCAGGTCGCACACGGGGGTGCTGCCCACCCCGATCACCGCGATCCTCACGCCCATCGCGCGCAGCGCCCCCAGGTGCCACGACGCCGCGGGGTCAGCACCCACCGCTGACTCGCCGGCGATGACGGTCAGCGACTCGGGCGGCACGTCCGCGGCGACCAGCGCGTCGGTGACGTCGTCCAGGAGGCGCTGGTCGCAGGCGTGGCGGTCGGTGACGGCGACGGCGACCACCGGCGCCCGCTCGGCGCCGAAGCCCGCGGCCCCGCAGCTGCGCCACGCCGCGGCCTGCGCCAGGGCCGCCCCGAGCAGCCACCGTCCGAGCTCGCGGTCGGCGCCGGCCTCCTGCACGGCGGCCACCAAGCGCGAGGCCGGCACCGAGCCGCCACCGGGCCGCGCCCAGTGCGGCAGGGCGTGCCACGCCAGCAGAGCGCCGTCGGCGGTGCTGGCGACGGGCTCCCACCGCAGCGCCAGGTCACCGGCGGCGAGCGCTGCGCGGACCTCCGTGACGAGCCGTGCGCGCTCGGCCTCCTCGCGGCGCAGCTCCCCGTCGAAGACGACCACCCGGCCCCGGCCCGCGCGCTTGGCGCGGTAGACGGCCGTGTCGGCCTCGGCCAGCAGGCGCGCTCCGGCGCGGGACGCGTCGTCGTCCTGAGCGCCCGCCGACAGCGCCACGCCCACGCTGGCGCCGACCGACTGCGCCGGCTCGTCCGCCCCCAGCGGCACGGGCTCGCGCACGGCCTCGACCAGCCGCCGCCCGAGCTCGACGACGTCGGGCAGCTCCGCGCCGCGGACCAGCACCACGAACTCGTCCCCGCCCAGGCGCGCCACGAGGTCCCCGGTGCGCACCTGCGCGACGAGCCGGGCGGCCACGGTCCTCAGGACGACGTCACCAGCGGCGTGGCCGCAGCGGTCGTTGACGCGCTTGAACCCGTCGAGGTCCACGAACAGCACCGCCACCGGCTCGGGCGCCGCGGGGGCCACCCCGGCGGACGGTCCGCTCGTCTGCGCGAGCGCTGTGACGACCTCCAGCGCCGCGGCGAGCTCGGCGAGCACCGTCGCGCGGTTGGCGAGTCCCGTGAGCGGGTCGTGGGAGGCGCGGTGGACGAGCTCGGCGCGCAGCGCGTCGCGGGCCTCCACGGCGTGCACCACCGCCTCCACCGAGGTCTGCACCGCCCGTCCCAGCCGCCCGGGAGCGGCCGGGAGGGCCAGGGCGGCGGCGAGGTCTCCCCGGGCGACGGCCTCCACCTGCTCGCCCACCCGGCGCAGCCCGGCGGCGGTGCTCTCCAGGGCGTCCCCGGCGTCGCGCACCTCGCGGGGCCCGCTCACCCGGCGGGCCAGCGGTGAGCCCTCCAGCGCGCTGCGGGCGGCCGCCGCGAGGTGCCGCAGGGAACCGCTGAGGCGTCGCGCGAGCACCACGGTCGTCACCGCGGAGGTCGCCAGGGCCGTCAGGCACAGGGCCACCGTCAGGGCCAGGGCGCGCTCGCTGGTCGCCAGCTCCGCCGACGACGCCGCGGTCGCGCCCGCCAGCGCCTGGTCGAGCACCCGGGACAGCGCCAGGTCGCGCTCGG
This sequence comes from Quadrisphaera setariae, assembly GCF_008041935.1. Taxonomy (NCBI): domain Bacteria; kingdom Bacillati; phylum Actinomycetota; class Actinomycetes; order Kineosporiales; family Kineosporiaceae; genus Quadrisphaera; species Quadrisphaera setariae. The sequence goes on along the minus strand of NZ_VKAC01000004.1, from coordinate 221,022 downwards.
CGCTCGACTGCCGCAGCAGCAGCAGTGACGTGGGCGTCAGCTCCCCAGGAGCACCGCGGGTGAGCGCGTCGGACGCGCCCAGCTGGTGCCCCAGGCGCTCGTGGCGCAGGTCGCTGACGGCAGCGGTCCAGCTGGCGCGCAGCTGCGCGGTGGACAGACCCGAGGCGGCACCGGTCTGCAGGTCGTAGCTGCCGGAGACGCCGCGCCACTTCCGCATCACGGGCCCGCGCAGGTTCACGGGGAGCACCGCGGCGGTGAAGAGCAGGGGCAGCTGCCGGCTGGCCAGGCCGGTGAGCTCGACCACCAGCCCGACGTCGTTGACGGCCACCGCGCTGTGCGCGCGCAGCCCCGCGCTCCCGGCGCGCACCGCGGCACCGCGCTCGGCCACCAGGAGCGCGTCGGAGGCCTGCAGGTAGCACCAGGAGAGGGTGTCGGGGCTGGGCGTGCCCTGGTCGGCGGCCTCGCGCACGAGGCGCAGCTGCGAGCGCGCCAGCTGCGCCGCCGGCGCCGCCCGGCCCTGGTCCACCGCGTCCAGCGCGGCGTCGGTGGCGGCGCGGGCGGCCGCCTGCGCCGCCGGGCCGTCGGCCAGCAGCCGCTCGGCGGTGCCACCGACGTCGAAGCCCGCGCGGGCGGAGGCCACCGGGTCGCGGGCCACGGCCAGCGCGAGCGTGGGGAGCACCTCCTGGTCGACGGCGCGGCGCAGCGCGTCGAGCTGCCGGCTCGCCTCCAGCTGCTGCTGAGCGGTCCGGACGTGGGCGACCTCCTCGGCGCGCACCCGCACGGCCTCTGCGCCCAGCAGCGCCGTGGCGAGCAGAGGCAGCACGGCGAGCACCGCCAGGTGCTGCCACACCGGGCGCCCAGCGCCTCGTCGCCCCGCCACCACCTCGCGATCGGCACGCGCACGGAGGACCTTGCGCCGCCGGAGACCCGGCGCCGCTCAGGCGTCGGCCGCACCACCCGCACGGAGCAGCACGCGGGTGCCGTCGGGCAGGCGTCGGGTGGCGCCGCGGCGGTCCAGCAGCTCCAGGAGCGGGACGACGACGCGGCGCGTGGTGTCCAGGGCCCGCCGCGCCTCGCTGGCCGTGAACGCGGCCGAGGGGTCCTCCAGCCGCTCTGCCAGCACCGCGGGCGCCGCGAGCGCGGCGCCGGCGGTCAGGTAGAGGCCCTCGGCCACGCGCTCCAGCTCGCCCGAGCGCACGGCCGCCGCCAGCTCCCGGGGACCCAGCCCGAGCTCGCGCAGCCGGTGCGCCTCCGGAGCGCCGTACGGGGCGCGCTCCAGGTCGCCGAGCACCGCGGCCACCGCCCGCTGCACGGCGGGCGGCAGCGCCGCTCCCGCCGGCGCCGTCGCGTCGACGAGGCGCCCGTCGCGCACCGCCACCGGAGAGCCACCCGCGGACCAGGAGCCGACGAGCGCTGCCACGAGCCCCGGTGAGGCGAGTCCGAGCCGGCGCCTCACCACCTCCACCGGCGGGCCCGGCTCCAGAGGGTGCTCTCGCCGGTGCGCCGCCAGCTCGCCGGGCAGCCGACCGCGCAGGGCGCCGGCGAGCACGGGCGACAGGAGGTGGTCCCCGTCGGCGAGCACCCCGGCCACCGCTGCCAGCGCCTCCACCTCGGCGGCGCGCAGCCCCAGGGCGCGCAGCGCGGAGCGGGTGGTCTGACCGCGGCGCTCCAGCTCGCCGGCGGGGTCCCCGCGCAGCACCGCCTCCTCGGACACGGCCACCAGCACGCCCGCGCGCTCGCGGGCTGAGCCGCGCCGCGCCAGCGGCGGGGGAGCAGGGTCCAGCACGAGCGCGGCGGCCAGCACCCGGTGGCCGCCCGGGTCGCGGACCAGTGCGCGGTCTCCCGCGCGCAGCGGCAGCGCGGTGGCCAGCGACAGGCGCACATGACCGCCGTGCTGCCCGACGCGATCACCGTCGGGCCCGCTGCCCGCCGGGCCGAGGGGGCGAACCCGCACGGGCACCGCCGCCGTCCCGAGGTGCAGCACGAGGTGCTCGGGCCAGCGGTCTTCCCCGCCGAGCCCGCGGCCACGACCACCACCACGACCATCGCCGCGAGCGGCGGTGCGGCCGGGGACGGGCAGCAGGCGGACGTCGGCGCTCGTCGTCGTCGTGGTGGTGCCGGGGGCGCCCAGCGCGGTGCCGCGTCGGACAGCCGCCGGGGCCACTCCGCGCAGGTTGAGCGCCACGCGCGCCGGGCCGGTGGCCGCCGCGACCGGCGCGTCGAGGCTCTGCAGACCGCGGACGACGACGGCGGTGCCGTCCGGCAGCACGAGCTCGTCGCCGGCCGTCACCGTGCCGGCCGCCAGGGTGCCTGTGACCACCGTGCCCGCGCCGCGGACGGTGAAGCTGCGGTCCACCCACAGGCGCACGGGGCTGTCGGGGTCGGGCCGCGGGGCGCCGGCCAGCACGCGGGAGAGGGCGTCGCGCAGCTGGGGCAGCCCCTCGCCGGTGACGGCGCTGGCCTCGACGCGCACGAGGTCCTCCAGGCCGGTGCCCTCGAGCTCGGTGGTGGCGCGGGCGAGGACCTGGTCGCGCTGGGTGCGGTCGGCGAGGTCGGCGCGGGAGACCACCAGCAGGCCCCGGCGCACGCCGAGGGCGGCCAGGGCATCGAGGTGCTCGGTGGTCTGCGGCATCCACCCTCCGTCAGCGGCCACGACGAGCAGCACGGCCGTCACCTGGCCGACGCCGGCGAGCATGGTCGGCACGAACCGCTCGTGACCGGGGACGTCGACGAACGCCACGTCTTCGCAGCCGTCGCTGTCACCGTCGCCGGCGACGCTCACGCGGGTGTGCACGAAGCCGAGGTCGGTGGTCATGCCGCGCCGCTGCTCCTCGGCGAGGCGGTCGGGGTCGGTGCCGGTCAGCGCCCGCAGCAGGGCGGACTTGCCGTGGTCGACGTGCCCGGCGGTGGCGACGACGTGCACTCAGTCCCCCGGGCAGACGAAGCCGCCGGGGTTGGCCTCCACCGCCGCCTCGTAGCGCACCTGGCGGACGAGGTCGTCGTGGAGGTCGCGGTAGAGCCGGCGCTCGCTGTCGAGCAGGTCAGCGCGGGAGCCGCCGCGGCTGTGCTCGCCCACGTCCCCACCCGCCAGCGCGCGGGCCGCGAGCCTGACGGCGAGGCGCAGCGCTCCTTCGTCGTCGCGGGCGACGGCGCGCAGGTCCAGCAGGCAGCGGCCGCCCTCCACCCGGGTGAGCACGGGTGCGCCGACCGGGCCCGGGTCGAGGACGGCGATCGGGCCGAGCTCGCTCAGCACGGCGCGGCGCGGGTGGCGCAGCGGTTCGGCGAAGGCCTCCGGGAGGCTGAGGGCCACCGAGGGCAGGACGACGCCGGGGGCGCCGCCGCCGCCGACCACGGCCTCGCTGTCCACCACGTGCACGTCGAGGTCGGGGTCGGCCATCCGCATGACGGCCGCGCAGTGCCGCGCCCGCTCCCGCAGGTGGTCGAGGCCGGCCTCGAGCGCCCCGACGACCGGGGGAGGCGGGCCGGTGAGCGTGGCCTCCAGGGCCGCGAGGGTGAGCTTGTCCACGCGCAGCGCGCGGGCGAGGGGGTGGCGGCGCAGCCGCTCCACGAGGTCGGCGCGGCCCAGGACCAGCCCGGCCTGCGGACCGCCGAGCAGCTTGTCGCCGCTGGCGGTGACGAGGTCGGCGCCGGCCCTCAGCGCGGTGGCGGCGTCGGGCTCGTCGGGCAGGTCGCGGCGGGGGGCGAGAAGACCCGAGCCGGTGTCGACGAGCAGCGGCACGGGCTCCCCGGTCACCGCGGCCGCTGCGGCGCACACCCGGGCGAGGTCCGCGGTGCTCGGGGCGGCGGTGAAGCCCTCCACGCGGAAGTTCGACGGGTGCACCTTCATCACCAGGCCCACCCGGCGGCCCTCGCACTCGGCGGCCCCGAACGCCGCGGCGACGTCGGCGGCGGTGGTGCGGTTGGTGGTGCCCACCTCGCGCAGCCGCGCGCCGGTGGAGGCGATGAGCTCGTGGAGGCGGAACCCGTCTCCCACCTCGACCATCTCGCCGCGGCTCATGACCACGTCGCGGCCGAGCCCGCCGCCGGCCAGCGCTGTCGCGGCGAGCACCAGGGCGGCGGCGCCGTTGTTCACCACGTGCACGGCCTCGGCGTCGGGCACGGCGGCGGCCAGGGCCGCGGTGGCTCCGCGGCCGCGGCGGGCGCGGCGGCCGGTGGCGAGGTCGAGCTCGACGTCGGTGGTGCCCGCGGCGTCCACCACGGCCTGCACCGCGGCCTGCGACAGCGGCGCGCGGCCGAGGTTGGTGTGCAGCAGCACGCCGGTGGCGTTGATGACCGGGCGCAGCGAGGAGGCGGTGGGAGGCAGGTCGGCCAGGACGGAGGCGACGACGGCCTCGAGGTCGGGGGAGAGGGTCTGCTCGCGCACCCGCTGCTGCGCCCGCGCGACGGCGGCCCGGACCAGCGGACGGCCCAGGCGGGTGGCGGCAGCGGCGACGGCGGGGGAGCCGAGCACCGCGTCGGTGCGGGGCACCTGACGGCGGACGTCGGGACCGGTCACCACCGCCCCACCCTAGGAAGGCGTCTCAGGCGGCGCCTCCGGAGCGCCCCTCCTCACGGGCGGTGGCAGCACCCGGCGAGAGCGCGGCGCTGAGGCGCTGGCCGAGGAGGTGTCCGTCGGGCGCCGCCACCACCGGCACCGCACCGACGGCCCCCTGAGCGCCGGTCCCCCCACGGGCGCTGGCACCGACCTGGCGCAGCGCGACGGCCAGGACGTGCTGCGGGTGCTCGCGGGCGAAGTCCGCGTAGATCGCCGGGTCGTGCTCGCCGTCGTCCCCCACCAGGAGCCAGCGGACGTCGGGGAAGTCCGCCCGCAGCCGCTGCAGGCTGCGCCGCTTGTGGGCGCGGCCGTCGCGGAAGAACCCCTGGGTGGTGGGGCTCCACTGGGTCTGGAGCAGGGGACCGGCGGGGAACCCGCAGCGGTCGAGGAAGCGGGCCAGCGGCCCGTTGAAGTTCCACGGGCCCGTGCTGAGGTAGACGACCGGGCTGTCCTGGCTGCCGTGCTGGGCGTGTGCAGCGGTGAGGAGGTCGGCCATGCCCTCCACGGGGACCCGCTGGGCGAACGCCCGGGTCATGGTCTGCCACGCGGCGCGGACGGGGTGGCGCAGACCGGTCACCAGCGTGGTGTCGTCGATGTCGCAGACGACGCCCGTGCGCGCGCCCGGGTCGGCGACGTGCACCACGGACTCCACCGCAGGTCGGTCCCCGACCCGGAAGCTCACGCGGTGCGGACCGGGCTCCGCGCTCCACGGCAGCACCTCGTCGATGAAGCCCCCTGGACCGCTGCGGACCCGGTGCACCCCGTCCAGGCCGTCACCGGAGACGTCCACGACGACCCGGGAGCGCTGCAGCGTCAGCAGCCGCCGCCAGGCCGCGACGCCCCGGACCGCGCTCGGCTCGCGGCCCGGCGGGGCCAGGACGACGCGAGCGAGCACCCTGACCCGCCCGCCCGTGCCGTACCCCGGGTAGGGCAGCACGGCGCAGCTCCAGCCGCGCTGCTGCAGGACGGTGGCGAGGACGTCGCGGCGCGCCCGGCCGAAGCGGAAGAGGGCAGCCCCGAGGCGGGAGGTCGGGAGCGGGTCGAGCGCCGCGCCCGGCTCGGAGGGCTCGGGCAGGGGCCGGTCTCCGGGTCCGCTCACCGGTCGAGTCTGCGGGCGCGTCCGAGGATCGACCTCTCGGGCAGCCGGGAACCTCGGCGGACCGACGACCCGTCAGCCGCCGTCCCGCAGGAGCACCGCCGTCTCGGGGTAGGTCTCCGGCGGGCCGAAGCCGTGCTCCGCGAGCCACGGGACGGCCGTGAGGCAGCGGTAGGCCCACCACGCCCGGACCGCCGGCAGCTCGACGTCGCGTCCGTACCCGGCGACGACGTCGCCGAGGTGCTGCGGGTGTCCGAGGGTGAGCACCGCCAGGTCGAGCAGCGGGTCGCCGGCTCCGGCGCCGGACCAGTCGATGACGCCGGTGACGCGGTCGTCCTCGTCCACGAAGACGTGGTCGGGCTGCAGGTCGCCGTGGACGAACGCCCGGCGGGGCGAGCCCAGCACCTGCTGCCCCAGCCGGCGGTTGCGCTCCAGCACCCCGTCGGGGAGGAGGCCGCGCGCGGCGAACCAGGCGCACGCGTCGTCGAGGCGGTCCGCGGAGGGGACGGACGCGCTGGCAGCAGCCTCTGCGCCCGCTGCCCGCAGGGGTGTCTCGTGGACGCTGCGCACCGCGGCGCCCGCCGCCGTCCACGCCGCAGCGCCCACCGGCGTGGCGCCACCGAACGTCCCCAGCGCCGTGCCGGGCACCCGCTCGAGCGCCAGCACGGGGTGCTCGCGCCACAGCACCCGCGGGGTGGGGACGGCGACGGCGGCCATCGCCGCGACCTCCGCGTCGATGCCGGCGCGGTCGGGGTCGACCTTGAGGAACACGTCACCGACCCGCAGCGTCGCGCGCGCCCGGTGGGCGACGACCACCTGCACCTCCGGCCCAGCCACCTCCCGATCCTGCAGGCGGGCCGGTCGACCCGGCCACCCCTTCCTCACCGACGCGGGACGATGACGGCGTGCCCGGCTCCACCCTCCTCCTCGTGCTCGACCTCATCGGCGTGCTCGCCTTCGCCGTCGACGGGGCGCTGACCGCCTCGCGCACCGCGCGCCTCGACGTGGTGGGGGTCGTCACGCTGGGCGTCATCACCGCCCTCGGCGGCGGCATCATGCGCGACCTGCTCATCGGCAGGGTCCCGCCGGCGACCTTCTCGGACTGGCGCTACCTCGCCGTCGCCGCCACCGGCGGCGTGCTCGTCTGCCTGTTCGGCCACCGCATGGGCAGGCGCCGCGTGGCCCGCAGCCTCACCGTGCTCGACGCCGCGGGCCTGTCGCTGTTCGCCGTCACCGGGACCGGCACGGCGCTCGCCGCGGGTCTGGGCCCGGTCCAGTCGGTCCTGCTGGGGGGCCTGACGGCCATCGGCGGGGGCACCCTGCGCGACCTCCTCACCGGCCGCACGCCCCAGGTGCTCAGCTCCGGCCTGTACGCCGTGCCGGCGCTGCTGGCGGCGACCGTCGTCGTCCTGAGCGCCCAGGTGACGCACACCGACGTCGTCGGGGTCGGGTCGGTGTGGGCGCTCGTCGCTGCGGGGCTGTGCTTCGGGCTGCGGATGGTGGGGGTGGTCCGCCGGATCGACCTCCCGGGACCGCGGCAGCCGCCGCTGCCCGGCGGGGGCTCGTCGCCCGGCTAGCGCGAGCCCGGCACGACGACCGGGCATGCTGGTCCGCATGACCCGCGAGGCCAGCAGTCCGGCGGTCCGGGACGGGGGCGACGCCGCCGAGCGCGTGCTGGCGGCCCTGGAGCGGGTGGCGGTCGCGGCAGCCGCTGACCTGCTGCTGCGGCCGGCTGCGACCCGCGCGCAGCTCGACGCCGTCGAGCAGCACCTCGGGCGCCGCCTGCCGCCGGACGTGACCGCCTTCTACCTCCTGCACGACGGACAGGAGGTGGACGCGCGCAGGAGGGGCGCCCACGGCCTGGTCGCCGGACTGGCGCTGCTGCCGTTGGAGGAGGTCCTGCGCCAGTGGGACCAGTGGGCGTCGCTCGACCTCGGACCGGACGCGGACGAACCGGCCGGCTCGGAGCCGGAGGGCTTCGTGCGCTCGAGGTGCTGGCTGCCCGGGTGGGTCCCGCTCACGCACGACGGCAGCGGCAACCACGTCGGCCTCGACCTCGACCCCGACGCGCTCGGCACGGCCGGGCAGCTCATCACCTTCGGCGCCGACGACGACCTGCACCGGGTGCTGGCGCCGTCACTGGTGGACCACCTGGAACGGGTGCCGTCGCTGGTGACCGACCTGGAGCTCGCGGCTGACGAGATCAGCCAGCTCCTCGGGCCCCACGCCGGGCCGTGAGCCCGTGCGCTGGTGGAGGCCAGCCCGTCGACCCCGGTCAGCGGACGGCTCAGCTCGAGCCGGTCACCACCACGGGCACGATGATCGCCGCCATCACGGCGGCGTCCACCGAGGCGAGGGCGCTCTTGACGCCCCCGGCGATCCTGTCGTCGGCCGCCACGGCCCTTCCGGCCGCGACCAGCTCCTTCTTCTCCAGACCCACCGAGGCCGGGTCGACGACCTTCGGCAGCCTGCCCGACACGCTGAGCAGCGCCACCAGCGCGGCGGTGCGCTGGTCGTCGGCGCGCCCGCCGCGCAGCGCGCTGGCCACGCGGTCGCGCACCGACCGCTCAGCCGTCGGGTCCGCGGCGGGGTGGGTGGTGCGCGGGAAGAACAGCAGCACCGTCTCCTGGCGCGCGGTGATGGCGCCGGAGGCGGTCAGGCGGCTCACCAGCTCGTGCTCGAGGTCCTTGGCCACCGGTCCCAGCAGCGCGTCGGCGCGGCTGGGGCGCCGGGCACCGATCCGCCGCAGCGCTGCGTCGAGCACGGGATCGCCCAGGGGAGCGTCGTCGACGACGACGAGCTTCGCCTTCGGCCCGGGCTGCCGACCGTCCGGGCCGGGCTCGGGCTGGAGCCTGCCGGCCAGCACCAGCTCCGTGAGCACCGCGCCGGCCAGCACCGGTCCGCGGTGGGACCCGTCGAGGAGCCAGGTGCCCTTGACGTCGTCGAGCAGCAGCAGGGTGAGGTCCTCAGCGATGAGCACACCACGACGCTAGCGGAGGCGGACGGGGATCGAACCCGCCAGACCGAGGTGCTCGGTCTCGTCGGCTTTGAAGGCCGCGACTCCCACCAGGTGAGCAGACGCCTCCCCGGCGCCGTCCCGCACGAGGCGGGGCAGCACCGTTCCGACAGGCTAAGCCGGAACGGGCGTGCCTACCGTGCGGGATGAGCACCACCGGCACCACGCCGACGACCCGCAGGCTGACGAGCTACGCGCACGGCGGGGGATGCGCCTGCAAGATCCCGCCCGGTGAGCTGGAGGCCGCCGTCGCGGGGCTCGTCGGCCGGCAGCCCGGCGCACCCGCCGTGGCCGGCGCGGAGCTCCTCGTGGGCCTCGACGACGGCGACGACGCGGCCGTCGTCGTCCTGCCCTCGGAGGCGGCCGGCGGGAAGGCCGTGGTGTCGACCACCGACTTCTTCACGCCCGTGGTCGACGACGCCTACGACTGGGGCCGCATCGCCGCCACCAACGCCCTGTCCGACGTGTACGCGATGGGCGCCGACCCGCTGGTGGCGCTGAACCTCCTGTGCTGGCCGCGCACGGGCGAGGCACCGCTGCCGGTGGAGCTGGCCGCTGAGGTGCTGCGCGGGGGGCTCGACGCAGCGCGCGCCGCGGGCTGCTTCGTGGCCGGCGGCCACTCGGTGGACGACCCCGAGCCGAAGTACGGCATGGCCGTGACCGGCCTGGCCGACCCGGCGCACCTGCTGCGCAACGACGCCGGCGAGGCCGGGCTGGCGCTGACGCTGACCAAGCCGCTGGGCCTCGGGGTGCTCAACAACCGCCACAAGGCGACGGGGGAGGTGTTCGAGGAAGCGGTCGCGGTGATGGCCACCCTCAACCGCGACGCCTCCCGTGCGGCGCTGGCCGTCGGTGCGCGCGCCGCCACTGACGTCACGGGCTTCGGTCTGCTGGGCCACCTGTACAAGCTGGCGCGGGCGTCCGGGGTGACGGCGGTGGTCGACGCGGCGGCCGTCCCCTACCTCGGCGGCGTGCGCTCGTCGATGGCTCAGGGGTACGTGCCCGGCGGGTCGCGGCGCAACCTCGCGTGGGTGCGGCCGCACCTGTCCACCGGTCCCGGGGTCGACGAGGACGAGCTGCTGCTGCTCGCCGACGCGCAGACCTCCGGAGGCCTGCTCGTGGCGGCCGACCTCACCGCGGCCCTGCCCGGCTCGGCGCTGGTGGGGGAGCTGGTGCCGCGCCGGGCGGACGGGGCCGTCGTCGTCGTCCGCTGACCCCGCTCGCCCTCTTCGCGATCATGGGCGCTGCGTGCACGACTCGTGGTGATCATGGGTGTTGGCGCACTGCAGGTGGTCGCAGCGCCGGGCGCCGCCGCAGCGTCAGGTCACCGGGTCCAGCCCCGGTGACCTGACGCTGCGCGGACGCCCGACGCTGCGACTCTCTCAGGTGTTCCGATCGCCCATGATCACGGAGGGGGGTGGAGTCAGCGGCGGTTGGCGCCCGTGACGCCGGGCAGCACCTCGGAGGCGCGCTGCTGTTCGCCCGCGAAGGAGCTGATCACCACGAGCGTGCCGGTCAGCGCGGGGATGACCCACTGCATGAGGTCGAGCTTGCCCTGGGCCTCGACCACCTCGGCCGGGGTGCGCCGGGACGGCTTGGTGCCGCCCTTGACGCGCGGGTCGCCCGCGGCGTCGACCACCTTGCCCAGCGCCCGCGAGTACGCGGTGGCGCCCAGGGCTGCGACGGTCACCACGGTCTTCACCGCCGACATCGTCTTGACGCCCGGCTGCGCGGCCAGGCGGCTGCTGTTGCCGGCGAGCTGACCGACCGACCCCACCAGGTGCGCGCCGATCGCGACGGCGTTCACGGGCGTCCACCGGTTCCAGCCGGCGTTCGTGACGCGGCCGGCGTCCTTCTCGTCGGCCTCGCCAGCGGCGGCGTTCAGGGCGACGGCGTTCGCCAGGGTGCCGCCGAACCAGGCGGCCAGGCCGACGTCGTGCAGGGAGCGGGAGAAGGTGTTGCGAGCCACAGGAGACCTCCGTGGAGCAGAGCGGTCACGGTCACAGGTCCTCTACCCGGGGTTTCCATGACCACTACCGGCTCACCCGACTTCTGCGCCCGATCTCAGGGCGCCGTCTCCGGTGCCAGGTGCGGGTCGGGCTCGCGGCCCTCGCGGCGGGCGTCGAGGCGCTCGCGCTGCGGCACCACCGTGTACTTCGGGTCGCGCGCGGAGATCATCCCCGCCTCGTACACCCCGAACCGCGTCAGCGCCGCCCCGGCGTTGAGCAGCGCCCCGCCGACCACCGACACCACGCGTCGCGCCCGCTGCGCCCTCGCCGTCCTCGGCCACACCGGCAGGTCGCTCGCCAGCGCTCCGGCCGCCCCACCGGCCATGGCGACGCGGCTCAGCCGGAGCAGCACGCCCGCCCTACCAGTGCGGTACGCCTCACCGATCATCCCGATGCGGTGCTCCATGCGGCGGCTCAGCGCCAGCTCCGCGACCGCTCCCAGCGCCCCCATGCGCCGCGCCGGTCCAGCTTCTCCCACCGGCGCCGCCACCATCCCGATGCCGCCCGCGCTCGCGGCGCCCGAGGCGGCGAAGACGAACGGCAGCTCGGGGTAGACCGAGTGCCACGCGGGCACGGCGGTGTCGGCGATGAGGACGGCGGTGTACGTGGCCAGCGGCGGTCCGAACAGCGCCGAGCCCACGCCGCCGAGCCGCCCGGCCACCGGCAGCACCACCTCGGCGAGGTGGCCGAGCCGCTGGCCGGCCACCTTCCGCACCAGCGGCAGGACGACGCCGGACAGCTCGTGCACGGCGGCGAGGCCCGCGCCGGTGGAGAACGGCATGAGGATCCACGAGCCCACGCTCAGCGGTGAGGTCCACTTGACCACCCGCAGCATGTTGAGGAACCGGGTGGGCACGCCGAGGTCGTCGATGAGCAGGACCACCGACACGACGGACCCGCCCGAGGCCGCCAGGCGCCCCACCTTCGCCAGCGCCGGACGGCCGGTGGCGTCCGCCAGCGCGCCCATCACGGACGCCGCCCCGCTCATGCCGCCCAGGTAGAGGTAGCCCGGCACCTGCGGCACCTCCCACACGGGGGTGTGGATGACCTGGCGGCCGTAGTACGACTGGAAGTCGGCGTCGGGGACGACGACGGACTCGGCCCCGCGGCGCCGGCGCGGGCGGTCGCCGACACCCTGCGTCGTCGCCCGGGGAGCGCCCTGCTCGCTGGGGTGCTCAGCGCCCTTCCCGCCGTCGCCGACCCCACCGGTGCTCACGGCCTGCGCCCCAGGAAGGAGAGCGCCACCACGCCGAACAGCGCCCCGGCGGCGGCCGCGGCGTGCCGCCACATCGACGGCAGCGCCTTCGTCGTCACCACCGGGTCCGGCGGGAGGCCGTAGACCTCCGGGTCGTCCAGGAGCAGGAAGAACGCCCCGTCACCGCCGACGCCGTCGTGCGGGTCGCGGCCGTACAGCTGCGCCTTCGGCTCGCCCTTCGCCTGCAGCTCGGCCAGGCGCGCGTCGGCGCGCTCGCGCAGCTCGTCCAGCGGTCCGTACTGGATGGACTCCGTGGGGCAGGCCGTCGCGCACGCGGGCTGCTTGTCGGCGCCGATCCGGTCGTAGCAGAGCGTGCACTTGTGGGCCCGGCCCGTGGACTCGCGCTTGCCGATGACGCCGTAGGGGCACGCGGAGACGCAGTAGCCGCAGCCGTTGCAGACGTCGTCCTGGACGACGACGGTGCCGAACTCCGTGCGGAACAGCGCGCCCGTGGGGCAGACGTCCAGGCAGGCCGCGTGCGTGCAGTGCTTGCACACGTCGGAGCTCATGAGCCACCGCACGCCCTCGATGGAGCCGGACGGACCCTGCTCACCAGCGCTCTCGTGCGGAGGGCGGGTGACCTCGGGCTCGAGGAAGCCCTCCGGGCGGATGCTCGGCATGCCGAGGGAGACCGCGGGCTTCGCGTTCTGCGGCTCGGTGGCAGCCGGCGCTGCCTGCTCGATGAACGCGACGTGCCGCCACGTGCTCGCGCCGAGCATCGAGGAGTTGTCGTACGACCAGCCCGTGAGGTCCATCTCGCCGGTGGCCGGGACCTCGTTCCACTCCTTGCACGCCACCTCGCAGGCCTTGCAGCCGATGCAGACGGAGGTGTCGGTGAAGAAGCCCATGCGGGGCGGGTGGTCCTCGCCGTACCCGGAGTGCGACGCGGGGTCGTACTCCTCGCCGGTCTGGCGCGGGGTGGTGCTCGTCATGGGGTGTTCCGCCCGTCGTTCGGTTCCGCGTCGAGCTCGGCTCCGCCGCGGAGGGAGGGGACGTCGTCGTCGGTCGGCAGCCCGGCCGCGGCGCGGCGCTGCGCCACGAACTCCACGAGCGCGGGCCCGCGCGGACGCCGTCCGGGGACGACGTCGCACGCCCCGACCTTGTCCTGGATGTGCGTGTTCGGGTCCAGGAGGATCTCCACCAGCTCGTTGGCGGCGTCACCGCGGCTGATGCCGTTCGGCCCCCAGTGCCACGGGATGCCCACCTGGTGCACCACCTGCACCTCGCTGCCGTCCTCGCCGCCTCCGGGCAGCCGCAGCGGGCGGATGCGCGGCGTGACCATGACGCGCGCCTCGATGGCGCTGCGCGGCGTGACGATGGTCGCCCACCCCTGGTGCTCCAGCCCGCGCTCGCGCGCCAGCTCCGCGGAGACCTCGATGAACATCTCCGGCTGCAGCTCCGACAGGTACGGCAGCGTGCGGCTCATGCCGCCCGCCGTGTGGTGCTCGGTGAGCCGGTAGGTGGTGAACACGAACGGGTAGACGTCCGAGCGCGTCGGCACCCCGCGGTTGCCCGGCCGGGGGAACGCCCGGCGGGCCGGGTTGTAGACCCGGTTCGGGTGCAGCGGGTTGCCCACGGGCGACTCCGCGCCCTCGTAGTGGGTGGGCAGCGGACCGTCGACCACTCCGGACGGCGCGAACAGCCACGCCTTGCCGTCCGCCTGCATGATGAACGGGTCGCGGCCGGCGATGGCCGCCGGACCCCTCGAGCCGGCCGGCGGCACGTACGACGGCGGCTTGGTGGCCTCGAAGTCGGGCACGTCGTGCCCCACCCAGCGGCCCTTCCCGTCCTCGCCGGCCGTCTCGTCCCACCAGACGAGCGCCTTGCGCTCGCTCCAGGGCCTGCCCTGCGGGTCCGCCGAGGCGCGGTTGTACAGCTGGCGGCGGTTCATCGGCCAGGCCCAGCCCCACTCCGCGGCCGTCCAGTCCTGCTCACGACCGGGACGACGCCGAGCGGTCTGGTTGACCTCGTCCGCGTACGCGCCGCAGTAGATCCAGCAGCCCGAGCGCGTGGTCCCGTCGGACTTGAGCTCCGTGTAGGACGACAGCGCCCGGTCGACCACGGTGCCGTCGTCGTCGAGGTGGGTCTCGGTGCCGCTGATCTCGCGCAGCACCGCCTCGCCGTCGGGCTCCCAGCTCAGCGGGTCCGACGCGGGGCCGAACTCGTCCTCGTGGACGGGGTAGTCCCAGGTCAGGTCGAGCAGCGGCCTGTCGCGCGGGTCGGTGGACGCGGCGAGCTTCTCCCGCAGGATGCGCCCGAGCTGCCAGTAGAACCACAGCTCGCTGCGCGACTCGCCCGGCGGGGACACCGCCTGGTGGCGCCACTGCAGCAGCCGCTGCGTCTGGGTGAACGTGCCGGCCTTCTCCACGTGGCTGGCCGCGGGGAGGAAGAACACCTCGGTGCCGACGTCCTCGGTGCGCAGCTCGCCGGTCTCGACCTCCGGCCCGTCCTTCCAGAACGTGGCCGACTCGATCATCTGCAGGTCGCGGACCACGAGCCACTTGAGGTTGGCCATGCCCAGGCGCTGCAGCCGGGCGTTCGCCGAGCCGACCGCGGGGTTCTGCCCCAGCAGGAAGTACCCGTCGACCTTCCCGTCGACCATGTCCATGACCGTGCGGTACGTGCCGTGGTCGCCGGAGATGCGCGGCATGTAGTCGAACGCGAAGTCGTTCTCGGGCTGGGCCGCGTCACCCCACCACGACTTCAGCAGGCTGACGCTGTAGTCGCGCATGTTGCCCCAGAACCCGGCGAGGTCCTCGGAGGAGCCGACGTAGGAGTCGACGTCGTCCTGGCCCGCCTTCGGCATGGGCAGGTAGCCCGACCACAGGTTGAACAGCGTGGGGATGTCGGTGGAGCCCTGGATGCTGGCGTGCCCGCGCAGCGCGAGGATCCCGCCGCCGGGGCGGCCGATGTTGCCCAGCAGCGTCTGCAGGATCGCCGACGTGCGGATGTACTGCGCGCCCTGGGAGTGGTGCGTCCAGCCCACCGCGTACGCCAGCGCCGTGGTGCGCTCGCGGCCGGAGTTCTCCACCAGCGCCCGGGCGACCTGCAGGAAGGCGTCCTGCGGGGTGCCGCAGATCCGCTCCACCATCTCCGGGGTGTAGCGGGCGAAGTGCCGCTTGAGGATCTGGAACACCGTGCGCGGGTGCTGCAGCGTCTCGTCGCGGTCGGGCTTGGAGCCGATGGTGGCGCCGCCGCTGCCGTAGGCGTCCCCACCAGCGGTGGCCTTGTGGGTCTCCCCGCCCTGGGTGCCGCCGCTGCTGCGACCGCTCGGGCTGCGGTCACCGGCGGCCGCGACGTCCTTCGCGTCCTGGTAGGCCCAGGTCGACGGGTCGTAGCTGCGGCTGTCCTCGTCCCAGCCGGAGAACAGGCCGGTCGGGTCGGTGGACGGGCCGTCCTCCTCGGGGTCCTCGGTGTCGCGGTACTCCTCGCCGACGATCGAGGCGGCGTTGGTGTACGCCACCACGTAGTCGTGGAAGTACGCGTCGTTGGCGAGCACGTGGTTGACCAGCCCGCCGAGGAAGGCGATGTCCGTGCCCGCGCGCAGCGGCACGTGCAGGTCGGCCACGGCCGAGGTCCGCGTGAACCGCGGGTCGACGTGGATGACCTTCGCCCCGCGGCGCTTGGCCTCCATCACCCACTGGAAGCCCACCGGGTGCGCCTCGGCCATGTTGCTGCCCTGGATGAGGATGCAGTCAGCGTTGACGAGGTCCTGGAGGAAGGTGGTGGCCCCTCCGCGGCCGAACGAGGTCCCCAGACCGGGGACCGTGGAGGAGTGTCATATCCGGGCCTGGTTCTCGATCTGCACAGCGCCGAGGGCGGTGTACAGCTTCTTCATGAGGTAGTTCTCTTCGTTGTCGAGGGTCGCGCCGCCCAGGCTCGCGAAGCCCATCGTGCGGCGGAGCTTGCGGCCGCGGTCGTCGAGCTCCTGCCAGCCGTCGTGGCGGGCCTGCAGCACGCGGTCGGCGATCATGTCCATGGCCGTCGCCAGCGGCAGGTCCTCCCAGTCGGTGCCGCCCGGGCGCCGGTAGCGCACCGTGGTGACGCGCGTGGGGGAGGTGACGAGGCTCTTGCTGGCGCTGCCCTTGGGGCACAGGCGCCCGCGGCTGATGGGGGAGTCGGGGTCGCCCTCGATCTGGACGACCTGCTCGTCCTTCACGTAGACGTCCTGGCCGCAGCCGACCGCGCAGAACGGGCAGACGCTCTTGACCACGCGGTCGGCGGTCTCGGTGCGGGCGGTGATCGCATCGGTGTGCGCGGTGCGCACGGCGGCGCCGTGCGCCGTCTTGTCGCTGCCCGTCACCTGGCGCAGCACCGGCCACAGCCCGGTCACGCGCTGTCCCAGCGAGCGCGCCCGCCCTTGCGGCGGAGTGCTCGCCCGACGTCCCTCGTCGATGGCCACGGCTCAGCAGACCACGCGCCCGCTCGCCCGGCAACGGCAGCCCCCCTCTGACCTGCGGCGATCATGGAAGTCCTGCTCCGCACCGCAGCCGGGCGCCCGGTCGCGGTCCCTGAGGGAGCGGGAACCGCAACCGGGCGCCCGGCTGCGTCGAGGGGGACCGGCGTCAGCTGGTGACGTCCTTGCGCTCGAAGCCGATGACCGCGAGCACCCCGAACACCACCGTGAGGATGAGCGACGTCGCCAGCCCTCGGACCATGTCGTCCCAGACCACCGCCGGCTGCAGCAGCGCCGTCCACGCGCCGGCGTCGTACGTGGGCAGCCACGCGCGCAGGTCACCGAGGGCCGTGATGGACGCGAGGATCGCGGAGAGGATGTTCGCCAGCACCGCGCCGCCCACGGCGCCCAGCGGCGCGTCGGTGCGCGTGCCCAGCCAGAACGCCAGCGCCCCCACCCACGACAGCTGCACCACCACGTACGCCGTCGCCAACCCGAGGCGCCCCAGCGCCTCCCAGCCGCCGAGGGCGTCACCGAGCGGGCTGGTCAGCGGTCCCCAGCCGTACGCGACCACCCCGATGAGCAGGCAGACGGCGATGAACGCCACGATCCCCAGCGTCGAGGACGCCGCCGCCACCACCGCCTTCACCGCGAGCAGCCGCCGCCGCCCCACGGGCGCCGCGAGCAGGTAGCGCAGGGACGACCAGCTGGCCTCGGCCGCCACGGTGTCGCCCGCGAAGAGCGCCACCAGGACGACGAAGAGGAAGCCCGAGGCGGCCAGCAGCGCGAACACCGCGAAGTTCACGGCGCTGGAGGTGGCGAGGTCCACGAAGGACGCGCTGCCGTCGGCCGGGTCGTCCTCCCCGCCGAGGGCGAACGCCGCGACCAGCAGCAGCGGGAGCGCCACGACGAGCACGCCCACCCAGCGGGTGCGCACGCGCGACAGCTGCCGCGCCACCTCCACCCGCAGCGGCAGCGCGCTGCCGCGCGACCCCGCACCCGCCGCCCCGCTCGTCGTCGTGGTGGTGCTGCTGCTCATGCCGCTCACGGGGTCGCTCACGGGGTCGTTCACGGGGCGGCCACCAGCTCGAGGAAGACCTCCTCCAGGTGCCGCTGCGGCACCACGAGGTCCACCTGCACTCCGGAGGCGACCAGCGCCGCCACCAGCCCGCCCGTCCCGGACGCCCCCGGCGCGACGAGCACGCCGCCGTCGCGGACGCCCAGCACGCGCCCGCCGTCGTCGTCGCGCCCCAGCACCTCGCGCAGCACCTCCACGGCCCGGTCCACCTGCCCCTCGCCCACGCTCACCAGCACCTCGCCCGACCCCGCGACCAGCTCGGCCACCGACCCCGCCGCCAGCACCCTCCCGCGCGCCATCACCACCGCGTGGCTGCAGGTGGCCTCCACCTCCGAGAGCAGGTGGGAGGACACGAGCACCGTGCGGCCGGTGGCGGCGTAGTCGCGCAGCACCTGGCGCATGGCGGTGATCTGCGGCGGGTCGAGGCCGTTGGTGGGCTCGTCGAGCACGAGCAGGTCGGGGAAGCCGAGCATCGCCTGGGCGATGCCCAGCCGCTGCCGCATGCCCTGGCTGTAGCCGCGCACGCGCCGGTGCACGGCGTCGCCGAGCCCGGCGACCTCGAGGGCCTCCTCGAAGCGCGCGTCGGCCGCCGGGCGCCCGGTGGACGCCCAGAACAGCCGCAGGTTCGCCAGCCCCGACAGGTGCGGCAGGAACCCGGGTCCCTCCACGAGCGCCCCGACTCGCGCCAGCACCGGCGACCCGGGCTTGACGCGCTGCCCGAGCACCTCCAGCGACCCGGCGCTCGGCCGGAGCAGGCCCATGAGCATGCGCAGCGTGGTGGTCTTGCCGGCGCCGTTGGGACCGAGCAGTCCGACCACCTGCCCGCGGCGCACGGTGAACGACACCCCGTCGACCGCGCGGAACCCGTCGCCGTAGACCTTCTCCAGGCCGCTGACCTCGAGCACCACGTCGTCGAGGTCACCTCGGCCAGCACCGGTCGTTTCCAGCGCGCCGTCGTGGGCGCCGCCGGCAGCAGGACGACGACGGCGGCGGGCCGCGTCGACCAGCGCCAGCGCCAGCGCCGCGAGCACCACGCCGGCCAGGGCGAGCACGTGCGCCCACGGCACGTCGACGGAGTCGCCCGTCGGCTCGCTGATGGCGGCGGGCGCCGCCGCCACGGCGAGCTGGCCGTCGGCGAGGCCGACGCCGTAGACGCGCGGGTCGGTGGGCACCGCGTACGCGGAGTCGGTGGTGGCCACCACCAGGCGCAGCCGGTGACCGGCGGCGACGTCGCGGACCACGGCCGGCAGCGAGACGTCCACGGTGGTCGGCTGCCCCGGCGTCGTGGTCACGCGCAGCGGCGCCACCAGACCCGAGGGCAGCGCGGTGCTGCCGTCCGGGCTGACGTCGGACAGGGACGCGAAGAGCACGGCGTCGTCGGTGTTCGACGTCACCGACAGCCGCACCGACGACGCCCCGAGCAGTGTGAGCGGCTGCTCGAGCGGCTCGGTCTCGAACACCGCCGCCTGGCCGGGGAGCACGGCGGTGCTGAAGCCGCCGCCGGCGGCCAGCCCGACCAGGGAGGCGACGTCGCCCAGGCCCGGCAGGGCCGTCATGGCCGCGGGGCGCCCTCCGGCGGGTGACAGGACGAGCTGCGGGCCCTGCTGGGCCTGCTGCCCGCCCTGGCCCTGCCGGCCCTGCTGCCCGGACGGGGCTGCGGGGGACAGGGCCATCTGCTGAGCCGTCCCCGCCAGCGGTGGCACCGCGTCGAGCGTCCGCTCGTCGGGCGTCGACCCGCCGCCACCACCCCCGCCGCCGCGCCCTCCGAAGAGGCTCTGCCGCGGCACGGCCACGGAGAACGCCGCCGTCGGGTCGCCCGCCGACTCCCCGGACCCCGCCGGCTCCCCGGTCTGGGCACCCGCGGACGCTCCTGCGCGCAGGTGCTCGTCGAACCAGGTCCGGGCGCGGTCGTCGAAGGCGGCGCCGTCGAAGCCGCCGTCGTGACCGCCCCCCACCCACGCCACCGACACCGGTGCGCCCGAGCGCTGAGCGGCCTCGGCGTTGGTGAGGGAGTCGCCCAGGCCGAACAGGGAGTCGCCCTCGCCCTGCACCAGCAGCACCGCGGCGCGGCTGTCCGGCAGCACGGCCGCCGGTGCCGAGCGGGCCAGCTGCGCGCGCAGCGAGTCCGGCACCACGCCGGTCTCGGCGGCCTGCAGGTAGCCGCGGCACAGGTCCGGGGCCAGGCGCCCGCACGCGGCCGTGGAGACGCCCAGCTGGGCACCGCCGCCGGTGCCACCACCGCTCGTGCCGCTCGCCGTCGCCGTCGCCGTCGCCGAGGTGGCGGAGCGGGCGCTGTCGAGCGCGCTGCCCGTGAGGCTGGTCAGCAGCTGCGAGGCCCACCCCGCCTTGAAGACGCCGCCGGACTGCCCCTGCGCGGCCTGCGGGTCGAGCGCGGAGGACAGGTCCGACCACGTGATTCCCGAGGCGACCGCGTCGACCCGGGGGTCGGTGCCGGCGAGCAGCAGGCCCACCGCGCCGCCGTAGGAGGCGCCGGCCACGCCGACGCGGGGGTCGCCGGGGCCGTCCTGCTGGACCTCGGGGCGCTGAGCGAGCAGGTCCACCAGGGCGCGGGCGTCGGCCACCTCGTAGTCGGGGTCGTCCAGGTGGACGTTCCCGCCGGAGGCGCCGAAGCCGCGCGCGGTGTAGGCCAGCGCCACGTACCCCGCCTGCGCGAGCGAGCGGCCCTGGGCTGCGAGGTCGGCCTTGGACCCGCCGAAGCCGTGGGCCAGCAGCACAGCCGGCGAAGGGGACGCCTGGCTGGCGGCGTCCGGCTCGTAGAGCGTCGCGTCGATCGTGACCTGCGCGCCGCCCGGCTCCGGGCCCACGGGGACCGTCAGCGGCTCCTCGCGGACGCCCTCGACCGGGGTGTCGGTGGGGGTGCTGCTGGGACTGGCGCTCGGGCTGGTGGAGCTGGCCGCCGCCGGCCCGGCGGCGCCGAGCGCTCCGAGACCGACCAGCGCCGCCGCGGCGGCGGCGACCAGGCGGGGACGCCAGGGGCGTGCGCCCCTCACGGGGTGGGACTCACGGGGACGTGCACCCGGGACACGGGAACCTCCTGCTCGGGCCCGCCGGCCGTGCTCCAGGCCGGCGATCTCGCCTCGTCGAGAGCATGCACTGCGGCGGGGCTCCCGGCGCGCAGGGACCCGCCGCCCGGCGCCGGCGCGGGAGGCCGTCGGGCCTCCGGCCGGTCGACGGCGAGCACGTCGTCCTCGACCCGACCAGGCCCAGCGCAACGATCTGTGACTCTGCGTGACGGGGTGGTGCCGAACGCCTGTGACGTCCACCACCTCGGGGCTGTCGGTGCCACCGATCTCGGTGTGGGAGGTGGCGCGGCCCCGCGATCACGGTCACGATGGGTGACCTGGTGGCACCTCCCCGGTCAGACGACGCGCACGGCAGACGCACGGCACGCGGACGACAGGGGAACAAGCGCTGGCGCGCAGGTGCTGTCCAGGCATCGGATCCACCGTGGAGCCGGCGAGACCCGCCGGCCCCGCGACACACCGCGAGACCCGGCCGCTGGACCCACCCGTTCCCAGGAGGCACGACATGGCACCGACCACCGACACCACCGCTCCCGTCGACGAGACCCGCACCGACGACACCGCGGGCGAGCAGCACCCCGACTGGACGCCACTGGCCAACCCCCGCCGCGTCCGCATCTGACGCCCGGCCGGACCACCGGCCGACGCCAGCACCACCTCCACCGGTTGCGCGAGTCCTCGCGGTCCGGTGACGACGAAGGGCCCCGAGCGCTGCTGCGCCCGGGGCCCTCGTCGTCGGGTCGTCGGGGAGCCGCGACCTCAGGACAGGACGCGCAGGCGCACCGTCTCGGGCATGGACCCCAGCTCGGCGAGCACCGCGGGCTCCACGGCGCTGGCGATGTCGGTGACCACGTAGCCGAGCTGTCCCCGGGTGGTCAGCGACTGCCCGACGATGTTGACGCCGTGGTGCGCCAGCACCGAGTTCACCGTGGCGAGCACGCCGGGGACGTTCTGGTGCAGGTGCCCCAGACGCGTGCCGTGGCCGGCGTCGGTGATGACCTGCGGCAGGTTCACCGCCAGCGAGGTGCTGCCGTGCGCGGCGTAGTCGCGGAGCTTGCCGGCGACGAACCGGCCGATGTCCTCCTGCGCCTCCTCGGTGGAGCCGCCGACGTGCGGCGTGAGGATGGTGTTGGGCAGGCCGCGCAGACGGGAGTCGAAGGGGTCGCCGTTGCGGCGCGGCTCGTTGGCGAACACGTCCACCGCCGCGCCGGCCAGGTGTCCCGAGACCAGGTGGTCGCGCAGGGCGCCGTGGTCCACCACGAAGCCGCGGGAGAGGTTGAGGAAGATCGCGCCGGGCTTCATGGCCGCGAACTGGTCGGCGCCGAACAGGCCGCCGTTGCCGGCACGGCCGTCCACGTGGAGGGTGACGACGTCGGCGACGGCCAGCACCTCCTCCATGCTCGACAGCCGCACGGCGTTGCCCATGGCCAGCTTCTCGGCGGTGTCGTAGAAGACCACGCGCATGCCGAGGGCCTCGGCCACCACGGACAGCTGGCTGCCGATGTTGCCGTAGCCGATGATCCCCAGCGTCCGTCCGCGCACCTCGTGGGAGCCGGCCGCCGACTTCTGCCACACCCCGGCGTGCAGGGCGCTGTCGAACACGGTCAGCTGACGGGTCAGGGCGATGACCTCGGCGATGACCAGCTCCACCACGGAGCGGGTGTTGGAGAAGGGCGCGTTGAACACGGCGACACCGCGCGCGGCGGCGGCCTCGAGGTCGATCTGGTTGGTCCCGATGCAGAAGGCGCCGATGGCCTCCAGGTCGGGCGCGGCGTCCAGCACGGCCTCGGTGACGTGGGTGGTCGAGCGGATGCCCAGCAGCTTGACGCCGGGCAGGGCCTCGACCAGCTCGGACTCCGACAGGGCTCCGGGGCGCTGCTGCACGGAGACTCCGGCGCGCCCGAGGACGTCGACGGCGAGGGGGTGGATGTTCTCCAGCAGGAGCGCGCTCGCGGGGCGGCCAGGGCTGATGCTCACGGGCGTCCATCCTGCCGCACCGGTCCGGGTCAGGATGGCGGGTGCCCACCCGTCTGCTCCTGCTCGCCGACACCCACGTGCCCGTGCGCGCCCGCGCCCTGCCGCCGCAGGTCCTCGCCGCCGTCGAGGCGGCCGACGTCGTCGTCCACGCCGGCGACTGGGTGGGCGAGGCCGTCCTCGACGAGCTCGAGGCGCGCTGCGCCGCCGCCGGGGCGCGGCTGCTGGGCGTGGCGGGCAACAACGACGGCCCCGAGCTGCACGCCCGCCTGCCGGAGGTCGCCCAGGACGACGTCGAGGGGGTGCGCCTCGTCGTCGTCCACGAGACCGGAGCGGCCAGCGGGCGCGAGCGGCGCTGCGCGGCGGCCTTCGGCGGCGGGGAGCGCCCGGCCGACGTCCTCGTGTTCGGCCACAGCCACGTCCCGTGGGACAGCACCGCCGCGCGTGCCGACGGCGGGGCGCTGCGGCTGCTCAACCCCGGCTCGCCCACCGACCGCCGCCGCCAGCCCGCGTGCACCTTCATGACCGCCGTCGCCGACCGCGGGGTGCCCGGTGGGCTGCGCGACGTCGTCCTGCACCGCCTGCCGCCGCGTGGGGGCGCCGCAGCGGGGTAGGGGGCCGTCATGCGAGCACTCACCTGGCAGGGCAAGCGCGAGGTCTCCGTGGAGACCGTCCCGGACCCGCGCATCGAGCAGCCCACCGACGCGGTGGTGCGGATCACGGCGACCGGGCTGTGCGGCTCCGACCTGCACCTCTACGAGGTGATGGGGCCCTTCCTCGACCCCGGTGACGTGCTCGGCCACGAGCCCATGGGTGTCGTGGAGGAGGTCGGCGCGGAGGTGACCCACATCAAGCCGGGTGACCGCGTGGTCGTGCCGTTCAACATCTCCTGCGGGCACTGCGCGATGTGCCGCACCGGGCTGCAGAGCCAGTGCGAGACCACCCAGAACCGCGAGACCGGCTTCGGCGCGTCCCTCTTCGGCTACACCAAGCTCTACGGGCAGGTGCCCGGCGGCCAGGCGGAGTACCTGCGCGTGCCGCAGGCCCAGTACGGGCCCGTCAAGGTGCCGGACGGGGTGTCCGACGAGCGCTACCTCTACCTGTCCGACGTGCTCCCCACCGCGTGGCAGGCCGTCCGGTACGCCGGCGTCAGCGGACCCCGCACCGGCGGGGCGGGCAGCGGCGCCGACGCAGGGCCGGCCGTCGACAGCCTCGTCGTCCTCGGGCTCGGCCCCATCGGCGACATGTGCACCCGCGTGGCCCGCCACCTGGGCGTCTCCACCGTCATCGGCATCGACCCGGTCCCCGAGCGGCGCGCCCGTGCGCAGGCCCGAGGCACCACGGTCATCGACCCCGGCGCCACCGACGACCTCGTCGGGGCCGTGCGCGACCTCACCGCCGGTCGCGGGGCCGACGCCGTCGTCGACGCCGTCGGCATGGAGGCCCACGGGTCGGCCGCCAAGGCCGCCCACACCTTCGTGGGCTGGCTGCCCGACGCGGTCGCGGAGAGGATGATGCGCACGATGGGCGTGGACCGGCTCACCGCGCTGCACTCCGCCGTCGACCTCGTGCGCCGCGGCGGCACCATCTCCCTGTCCGGCGTGTACGGCGGCGCCGCCGACCCCATGCCGATGCTCTACATGTTCGACCGGCAGCTGCAGCTGCGCATGGGGCAGGCCAACGTGCACCGCTGGGTGCCGGAGATCCTCCCGCTGCTCGGCGACGACGACCCCCTCGGCGTGGAGGGCTTCGCCACCCACCACGTGCCCCTGGAGGACGCTCCCGCCGCGTACAAGACCTTCCAGGAGAAGGAGGACGGCGCGGTCAAGGTCGTCTTCCACCCGTGAGCGACCGGTGAGCGACCGGTGAGCGACCGGTGAGCGACCGGTGAGCGACCGGTGAGCGACCGGTGAGCGACCGGTGAGCGACCGGTGAGCACCGCCCTCCAGCCGGGCGGCCAGCCCTCCCACCAGGCGGGCCGCGCCGAGCGGCTCGCGCTCGCGGTGGCGAGGCAGGGCGGGCGGTGCCTGTGGTGCGGCAGGCGGTTCGGACCGCTGGTGCCCGCCACCACCGACCACCTCGTGCCGCGCGTCAAGGGCGGCCCGAGCTGGGTGGAGAACGAGGTGGCGGCCTGCTCGCGCTGCAACGGCCAGCGCGGCCACACGACCCCGGCGGACTGGTTCGAGGAGTGCGGGCGTCGCGGCTGGCACCCCGACGCCGCCGCGCTGCGGGCCGCGCTGGACGCCCTCGAGGTCGCGATCGCCGCGCGGGGCGGGCAGCGCCGGGCCCGGCCCTACCTCGCCGCGCAGCGGCGCCGGTTGGCGCGGGCGGCCCCCGTCGACGGGCCGAGGGGTGCCGAGGGCTGGCAGACTCGCCGACCGTGAGCCCGGCACGCCCTGGCGCCCCGCGCGCTGCAGACCGCTCCGCCGACCACCCCCGCGTGCGCCACACCGCTGCGCGGGTCGAGGACCGGCTGAACAAGCTGCTGGCCGGGCACCTGCGCCGCCGCGGCTGGACGCCGCGCGTGCTGGGCTACGCCTCCTACGGCGGGGAGGGGTGGGTGCGCGTCCTGGGTCGCGTCCTGGCCACCCGGCCACCCGAGCACGGCGACGACGACGCGGGCACGCCCGTGCCCCAGGGGCCCTACGACCCGGTGGCCCTGCGCGACTGGGTGGGGCCCTACGACCGCGACCAGCTCAAGGAGCGGGCGCTGACGGCGCTGCGCGGCTGGCGGGCGTTCATCTCCGCGCCGGTGGAGGGCACGGCCGTCTGGGTGACCGTGGGGGAGCGCACGCACCGCCTCGTCTCCGAGCGCGGCGGGTACCTCGACGCGCGGCTCCCCTCGGACCTGCCGCCCGGGGTCCACGACGTCACGTTCTCCACCGCGCCGCCCGGCGAGGAGGACGCCGACGAGCGGACCGGGGCGCCGTCCACGGCGCGCATCACGGTGGTGGGGGCCGACCAGCGCGACGGCGTGGTCTCCGACATCGACGACACCGTCATGGTCACGTCGCTGCCGCGTCCCCTCATCGCCGCGTGGAACACGTTCGTGCTGCACGAGCAGGCCCGCAGCCCGGTGCCGGGCATGGCCGACCTGCTGACGGCCGCGGCGGAGGCCCACGAGGGCACCCCGGTGCTCTACCTGTCCACGGGTGCGTGGAACGCCGCCCCGACCATCACGCGCTTCATGCTGCGCCACGGCTACCCGGCCGGTCCGCTGCTCCTCACCGACTGGGGCCCCACCAACACCGGGTGGTTCCGCAGCGGGCAGGAGCACAAGCGCGCGGCGCTGCGGCGCCTGGCCGAGGAGCTGCCGCAGGTGCGGTGGCTGCTCGTCGGTGACGACGGCCAGCACGACCCGGAGATCTACGGCGAGTTCGCCCGCGAGCAGTCCCAGCACGTGCGGGCCGTGGCGATCCGCCAGCTCACGGCTGCCGAGCAGGTGCTCTCGCACGTGTTCCCGGTGCCGGTCTCGGGGTCGGCGCGGTCGGGGGTCGTGGCGGCGGTGCCGGAGGTGCGGGCACCTGACGGCGTGGGGCTGGCCCACCAGCTGCGCCAGGCGGGGGTGCCGCTGGCGCGCCAGGTGTGGCTGCCCCCCGGCGAGACCGCTCCCTCGTCCCCGTCCTGACCGCGGTCGTGGCGGTGCGGCTGCAGGGACAGCGCCCCTCCGGTCGTGATCATGGGCAGTCGGCCTCCACAGTGGTCGGTGTGGGAACCGGATCGCTGAGCCTGCTCGACTACCGACGCCGCGTCTCGCAGCTGTACGCCGACGTCCGCGAGACGGCCGCGCGGCGCAGTCCCCGCGAGGCGCACGAGCTGTGGCGCACCGCGCGCGACGAGCTGTACGCCACCCACGTCGACTCCCCGCTCCTGCCCGACGACCCCCGCCGCCGCACCGGCCTGCCGGTGGCCCCCTACGACCCGGACCTGCGATTCACCGCACCCCTCGAGGGTGCGGGCCCGGAGGAGCCCGGGCACGAGCTGCGCGTCACCACCGGCACCGACGGCGAGGTCGTCTTCACGCGGCTGGGCCGGGCCGCCACGCCGCTCGGGCCCCTCGACCTGTGGTGGCTGTCCGGGTACGGCGGCGGCGTCTGGCTGCCCGTGCGCGACGGCTCCTCCGGCGCCACCAGCTACGGAGGCGGCCGCTACCTGCTCGACACCGTCAAGGGCGCCGACCTCGGCGCGGTGGAGGGGGATGACGACGGGGACGGTGGCCAGCGCCTCGTCCTCGACCTCAACTTCCTCTACAACCCCTCGTGCGCGTACGACCCGGAGTGGGCCTGCCCGCTCGCCCCGCCCGGCGACCGGCTCGAGGCGGTCGTCGAGGCGGGGGAGCTGGCCTGATGCTCAGGAGCCGCTGAGCAGGCCCGCCACGGCGCGCAGGTCGTCGACGAGCGCCGCGTAGGCGGCGTCGCGGGCGTCCTCGGGGGTGCGCAGCACCGCCGAGGGGTGGGTGGTGACGAAGAACGTCTTGGTGCCCCGGGTCGTCTCGCGCTCGATGGGGTGGCCGCGGTCCTTCCCGATGCGGATGGCGGGCCCCAGGAGCGCCTTCGCGGCCGTCGCCCCCAGCAGGACGACGACGCGCGGGTCCACCAGCCGCAGCTCTTCGGCCAGCCACGGCTTGCACGCGGTGATGTGCGCGGCCTCGGGGGTGGCGTGGATGCGGCGGTTGCCGCGCGGGGTGAAGCGGAAGTGCTTGACGGCGTTGGTCACGTAGACCTGGTCGCGTGCCAGCCCGGCCTCCTCCAGCGCCCGCTGGAGCAGCTGCCCGGCGGGGCCGACGAAGGGGATGCCGCGCCGGTCCTCCTGGTCGCCCGGCTGCTCGCCGACCAGCGCGACGCTCGCGTGCGGACTGCCCGCGGAGAACACCACCTGCGTGGCGGGCTCCCACAGCTCGCAGCCCCGGCACGACGGCGCTGCCGCTCGCAGCGCGTCGACGCCCTCGGCGCGCTCCGGCACCCACTCCTGCGCGCCGGGCCGCTCCACCTGCCCTGCCGCCGGTGTCGTCGGTGACGTGCTCACACCGCGACCCTCCCGTGCAGCGCGCCGCGCGGCGCGAGGGCGGGCGTCCCGGCGCCCTCACCCGCGCGCATGCCGGACACGAGGTCGTCCAGGGCGGCCCTCGCCGTCGTCGTGGGTCTCCAGCCGAGCTCCTTGAGGCGGGAGCAGTCCAGCAGCGGCGTGCCCGCGGCGAGGTCCACCCAGCCGGGGTCGGTGGGCTGCAGGCGGGCGCGCCAGGAGGCGTCGGCCGCGGAGCGCAGGAGCGACACGGGTGCGGCCACGCGGCGGCGGGCGCCGAGGCCTGCGGCGATGTCGTCGGGGCCGAGCGCGTCGTCCGCGGCGACGTTGTAGGCGCCCCTCGCCCGCTGCGGGCCCGCGGCGAGCAGGTGCCACAGGGCGTCGGCGAGGTCGTCGGCGTGGACGACCGGCGCGACGAAGGCGTCCGGCAGCGGCAGCACGGGCAGGACGCGCGCGCGTCGTCGTCCTGCTCCTCCCAGCAGGCTCGCGGGCAGGAACGGGCCGCCGAAGTAGCGGGCGATCTCCGCGCCGGCCTCGCGCTGCAGCACCAGCCCCGGGCGCACGCGGGCGACCACCGGTGAGGAGCCGGCGGCCTCGTAGGCGTCGAGGAGGTCCTCGGCGTCGACCTTGTCGCGGCTGTAGCCCGACGTCGGCACCCCGGTGCGCGGCCACGACTCGTCGACCACGGGCTTGTGCCCGCTGCGCTGGTCGGCTTCCGGGACGGGGGCGTACACGCCGGTGGAGGAGGCGTGCACGAGGTGCGGCACCCGCGCCTCGCGAGCGGCGTCGAGCACGGCGCGGGTGCCGTCGAGGTTGACCGCGCGCATGGCGGCCCGGTCGTGGCTGGGCTGGATCCGCCAGGCGAGGTGGACGACGGCGTCGGCGCCCTCCATCGCCTCGCGCAGCGCCCCGGCGGCCCAGGACGCCGACAGGTCGATGCCGTGCCAGCGCACCGGCGCGGCGGGCGAGCGCTCCGCTGGCGGGAGCTGCTCGGGCGTGCGCCGCGCGACCCCGGCCACGGTGACGCCCTCGCGCGCCAGGCGGCGCAGGAGCGCTGTGCCGACGTTGCCCGTGGCGCCCGTGACGAGCACCCTGCGTGGCGTCGAGCGGGGGGAGGAGGCCATGCAGCGAGCCGACCACGTCGACGGGCGCACCGCGACCCGGCGCCCTAGGTTCGGACACATGACCGAGAACGCGTCTTCGAACGACTCCCACTCGCACGCGCAGACCTCGCCCGACGAGGCCGGCACCGGCTCGCAGGCCGACCCGACCGCGGTCAAGGACCCGGAGACCTGGGTCACCGGTGACGAGCCCGCCACCGGTGCGCAGCTCAGCTACCTGAGCACCCTGGCCACCGAGGCCGGCGAGCAGGTCCCCGACGACCTCACCAAGGCGCACGCCTCGGAGATGATCGACGAGCTGAAGGCGCGCAGCTCCCGGGTCTCCGAGGGCTGACGCGCGTGGCAGGCTCGCCGTCGTGACCTCGACGACGACGGCGCGCGCCCTGCGCGACACCGGCCTGCAGTGGCGCCCCGCGAAGGGCGACCGGTTCGTCATCCCCGACCGCGAGATGGACGACGTCGTCTTCGTCGTCTCGGACATGACCATCGAGGCGCACGACCTGCCGTCGGGTCAGGTGCTGGGCTTCAACGGCACCACCGAGTGGGCGCTGGACAGCGTCGACGCCGCCGAGGTGCTGTGGCTGCCGCGCGAGGGGCAGCTGCGCGAGCACCTCGGCGGCGCCATGGTCTGCCTGCGGCCCGCAGGGGCGCAGTGGGGCGTGACCACCCGCCGTGACCGCGGCGCCGCGCAGGTGGTGGCGGCCACGGTCGCCGCCGACGCCGAGGAGGCCTACGCCCTGGCCCTGCTCGCGCTGCGCGGCACCACCGCCCGCCAGCTGCTGCCCGTGGCGGCCGGGGGGCTCGCCGCCGTGCTGGCACCCCTGCCCTCCGCCACCTGGACGACGACGACGCCGGGCGGCGCGCTGACGGTGGCCGACGTCGTCGCCGGCGCCGTCGGGGGGCTGGGCGCCGACCCCGCGACCGGCTGGCGCGAGGCCCTCGCGGCGCTGCTCGAGGCCTGGACGCGGTCGCTGGAGACCGGCGCCGGAGACGGCGCGGAGGCCACCGCCGAAGCCTCCGAGGTGGCGCAGGTGGCCGAGGCCGGCGCGAACGGCGTCCTCGTCGACCTGGTCGGCGCCACCTGGGACGTCGCCGTGGCCTCCGGGGCGGCGGACCCGGCCGCCACTCTCGACCCCGCCGTCGTCGCGTGTGCTCTGGCGCACGTCCGCACCTGGCCGACGTCCGCGTCGGGGGACGCATCCACCGCGGCGGGTGCTGGTGGCGGCGACGCGCTCGCGGAGCTGCTCGAGCGCACCGGCCGCCAGGCGGCCACCACCCGCTGACCGCCGCGTCGGCTGCGGGCTGCGACGCTCGCAGCGGAACGCCGCGAGGCGAGGCGCACGGTCCTGGGCTGGACAGTGCGAGCCCCGGCGGGAGTGCTGCTCGTGGGGACGCTGGATCCCGTTGGGGTCGCTCCGTCCCGGCTGCGGCGCGCTGGGCCGGGGCTCTGCGTCCCCACTGGGACTCTGCGTCCCCACGAGGACTGCGCCTCCTCGCCCCTCGCCGTCACGCGGTGCGCCTGACGAGCGTGCTGATAACGGCAGCAGGCGCGCCTGGTCATCAGCCGGCCTCGGCGGCCTCCAGGGCGAGCCACTCCGGCCCTGACACGTAGGCCTGCACAGCCATCCCTGCGGCGCCGCGGCCCCAGACGGAGGAGTCGTCGGTGCGCACGACGAGGTCCACCGCTGACGCCTCCGGGTCGCGCGCCGCGTGGACGCCCTCGGCCAGCGCCGCTCGGCCGACCGTCGCGACCGGCGCCGCGTCGCCGGTGAGCAGGATCCGCTCCACCATCGTGAAGCTCGCGACGGCGGCGACGAGCGTGCCGAGGTGCCGAGCCGCGTCGTCGACGACGACCTGCGCGGCGGGGTCGCCCGCAGAGGCCCGCGCGAGCAGCTGGGCGGCCGTGGCCGGGCGGCCCAGCGCCAGGCGCGCCGCTGCTTCGAGGGCCCCCAGCGTCAGCAGCGAGGCCGCACAGCCGCGGTGCCCCGCCGGGCAGCGCGGACCCGAGCCGTCCATGGGGAGGTGGCTCAGCAGGTGCAGCGCGGTGTCGGGCGTCTCGACCACGGCGTCGTGCATGACCAGCCCGTAGCCGATGCCCGCCCCCACGGCCAGCACGGCGAAGGAGGTGGTGGCCCGCCCCTCGCCGAACCAGTGCTCGGTCTGCGTGAAGGCGTGCATGCCGTTGCCGACGACGACGCGCCGCCCGAGGCGCTCCTCGAGGGTGGAGGTGAGGTCCACCGGCGCGGCCCACCCCAGCTGCGGGGCGCGGCGCACCACGCCGTAGCCGTCGACGTAGCCGTCGAGGGAGACGCCGACCTCCTCGACCGCACCGACCCCGCCGGCCCGTGCGGCCAGGGACGCCACGAGGCGGGCGGTGGTGTCGGCGACGCCGGCCGGCGACCTGTCGACCAGGGGGGCGTCCTCGCGAGCGAGCACGGTGGCCCGCAGGTCGGTGACGACGCCCCAGGCGGCGTCGGCGGACAGGTCGACGCCCACGAAGCGGTGCCGGTCGGCGGGGACGTCGAGCGGCCGCGTCGGGCGGCGGGTCTCGGGGTCGGAGGCCGGCGGCGCCTCGACGAGCAGACCGCTGGCGATGAGCGGCTTGGACAGGCGCGTGAGGCTGCCGGCCGACAGCCCGAGGCGCCGCGCGAGCTGGCTGCGGGGGAGCGGTCCGTGGCGCAGCACCTCCACGGCGACGTCGTGCACGGCGCCCGGTGCTCCCGTGGCGGTGGCCGACGGGTGCTCGGAGACTGGGGAGGTGGCCGCCTGCGGGCGCCACGGCCGGACCCCTGCGGCTCCTGGGGTCGGGGGAGGGGCTGGTCGAGCGGCCCTGCTGTGACTGTCCACGGACCTCCTCGTCCCGTTGCGCGGGGGCAAACGTGCCAGCGTCGAGCGAGCTCGGTCAACCGCGCGAGGGGCTGCGGCGGACACGGTCTGGACACGGGAAGGTCACGGGACGGTCACGAACAGGCGCTTTCGCACCGAAACCCACAGACCCGAACAGGCTGGGGCGCAGGTCGTTCGCATCTGCAGTTGACGTTGCGGAGCATCTGAGGCAAAACTCAGCGACCAGTGGCGGGCGCGAGTCCGCCGACGGGCCCGCAGGTCGGTGCGGAGCCCTCCCGGGTGGACGAAGGAGCCCACGCAATGCGCATCAGGTCACGTCACGGTCGCGCCGTCGGCGCGCTGCTCACCGCCGGTCTCGTCACGGTCCTCACGGCCGGCTGCCTCCAGCAGTCCGGCGGTGGCAACGGCGGCAGCGGCGGCGCCAGCGGTGACAGCGACGGCACCGTCACGATCATGTACGGCTTCACGGACTCGAGCTCGGACCAGTTCCAGGCGGAGATCAACAAGTTCGCCAAGGCTGAGGGCATCAACGTCAAGTTCGAGCCCACGCCGGACTTCAACACCGTCATCTCCACCCGCGTGTCCGGCAACAGCGCCCCGGACATCGCGATCTTCCCGCAGCCGGGCATCATGAAGTCCTTCAAGGACGACCTGACGCCGCTGACGGACGTCGTGGACAAGTCCAACCTCGATGCGATGGTCCCCGGCATCGTCCAGGCCGGCCAGATCGACGGCGTCCAGTACGCGCTGCCGATGAGCCTCAACATCAAGTCGATCGTCTTCTACCCCAAGGGCCCCTTCGACCAGGCCGGTTACAAGGCGCCTGACACGCTGGACGGACTGCTCCAGCTCACCAACCAGATCAAGTCCTCGGGGACGGCTCCGTGGTGCTTCGGCATCGAGTCGGCGGCGGCCACCGGCTGGCCGGCCACCGACTGGATCGAGAACCTCATGCTGATCCAGAACGGCCCTGAGGTCTACAACGAGTGGGTCGACCACAAGATCGCCTTCAACTCCGAGCCGGTGGTCAAGGCCGCTGACACGATGAGCCAGCTGCTCCTCACCGAGGGCAACGTCAACGGCGGGCGCCAGTCGATCGCGAGCAACAACTTCGCCACTGCGGCCAACCCGATGTTCGACACCCCGCCGAAGTGCTTCATGTACCGCCAGGGCAACTTCGTCGCCCGCGACGGCGGCTTCCCCGACAACGTGCTGCAGAACCTCGACAGCACGGTCGGCGTCTTCCCGATGCCGGGCCTGACGGCCGCTGACAAGCCCGTCCTCGGCGGCGGTGACCTCGCGTCCGTGTTCACCGACTCCGAGAACGCCAAGAAGATCATGAACTACATGGCGTCCAAGGACTTCGGCGCGGACTGGGCCAAGGCCAACGGCTTCATCTCGCCGCGCAAGGACTTCGACCAGAACAACTACCCGAACGAGCTGACCAAGCAGATGGCCGGCTTCGCCTACGACTCGACCGCCTTCGTCTTCGACGGCTCCGACCAGATGCCTGGTGAGGTCGGGTCGGGTTCGTTCTGGCGCGAGATGACCGCCTGGATCTCCGGCTCGGAGGACGAGAAGACCGCCCTCGACAACATCGAGGCCAGCTGGCCCGCGACCAGCTGAGCGAACCTCCCCGTGGCGGCGCCGGGTCCCTGGTCAGGGGCCCGGCGCCGTCCGCTCGGGGGCTCGCCTGGCGCCACAGGCGCCCACCCGCCACACTCAGCCGCCACCAGTCATCTGGTCCGCCGGACGTGGAGGTCCCGTGACCATCACCATCTTGAACGCGCTCATCGCGGTCGTCGGCGGAGTCGCCGGCGTCGTCGTCCTCTACTGGATCCTCAACAAGCTCACCGAGCTCCTGCCCAGCAAGCCCCAGGAGCTCATCAAGCCCTACGTCTTCATCCTGCCGGCCTTCGCGGCGCTGGCCTTCTACCTGATCTACCCGTTCGTGCAGACGGTCATCTACAGCTTCGCCAACCGCAACAGCACCGCGTGGGTGGGCTTCGCCAACTACACCGCGCTCTTGAGTTCCCCCGGTTTCCAGACGACGCTCATCAACACCTTCCTCTGGATCCTGATCGTCCCGACCTTCGCCATCGTCTTCGGCCTCATCATCGCGACGCTGGCTGACCGCCTTCGTCCGACGGGCGAGAAGCTCTCCAAGACCCTGATCTTCCTGCCGCTGGCCATCAGCGCCGTCGGCGCCGTGGCCATCTGGAGGCTCGTCTACAACGCGGTGCCCGCCAACCAGAGCCAGACCGGCGTGCTCAACGCCGTGTGGACGATGTTCGGCGGAGACCCCGTCAACTGGCTGCAGCTCAGTGACGGGAAGGTCAACAGCTTCCTGCTCATGGTGATCCTCGTGTGGACGCAGGCGGGCTTCGCCATGGTCCTGCTGTCGGCGGCCATCAAGGGCGTGCCCACAGACACCCTGGAAGCGGCCCGCATCGACGGAGCCGGAGAGGGGAAGATCTTCTTCAGCATCGTCATCCCGCAGATCCGGGCGACCATGCTGACCGTGTTCATCACCGTGCTGATCGGCGTTCTGAAGACCTTCGACGTCGTCTACGTGGCGACCAACGGCAACTTCGGCACCAACATCATCGCGCTGAACTTCTACCAGGCCCTCTTCGTCAGCCGCGACGCCGGCCAGGCGGCCGCCATCGTGGTCATCCTCATGCTGGTGATCGTGCCGTTCCTCGTCTACCAGATCCGCCAGTTCCGGGCTGAGGAGGCCGCGCGATGAGCCAGTCCACCACCGTCCCGCCCGTGTCGAACCCGGGGCAGACGAAGGACCCGTCCACACGCGCCCTGCGTCCTCGCAAGGCGGCCAGGGGCGGCCACGGAGAGGACGTCGGAGGTCCCGCGCCCATCTGGGTCAGGGTCGTCATCGGCCTGCTCTGCCTGGCGTGGATCCTGCCCGTCTTCGGGCTGGCGGTGACGTCGCTGCGGGACCGCACCGACGCAGCCGCCAGCGGCTGGTGGACGATCTTCACCAGCCCGTCGCAGCTGAGCCGCCTCACGGTGCAGAACTACGTCGAGGTGTTCGAGCGGGCGCCCATGGCGCAAGCGTTCGTCAACTCGTTGGCCATCTCGATCCCCGCGACCGTCATCCCGATCCTCATCGCGGCGTTCGCCGCCTACGCCTTCACCTTCATGGAGTTCCCGTTCCGGAACCTCCTGCTCGTGCTCGTGGTGGCGCTGCTGGTGGTCCCCAACCAGGTGGCGTTCGCGCCGATCCTGAACATCTACGGCCAGCTCGGCATCAACGGGCAGTTCATCGCCGTGTGGGGCGCGCACATCGGGTTCGGCATGTCGCTGGCCATCTACCTGATCCGCAACTACATGGCCACGCTGCCCAAGGAGATCCTCGAGTCCGCCAAGATCGACGGCGCCAGCCACTTCCAGACCTTCTGGAAGCTCATCATCCCGATGTCGGTGCCGGCTCTCGCGTCGTTCGCGATCTTCCAGTTCCTCTGGGTGTGGAACGACCTGCTCGTCGCGCTGATCTTCATCGGTCCCGGGCCGAACCAGCCGCTGACCCTGGCCTTGAACTCCCTCCTTGGTCAGCAGGGCCAGGGCGACCAGCTCCTCACCGCGGGTGCGTTCTTCACGATGATCCTGCCGATCATCGTGTTCCTCTCGCTCCAGCGGTACTTCGTGCGCGGCCTGACGGCGGGCTCCGTCAAGGGCTGAGCACGTCGCACCCCGCACCACCTCCAGCGGCGCCGCACCGGCTCTCGGTGCGGCGCCGCTGCTGTGACACGGTGACGGCACTGCGTGCGCACCGGCCCGCCGCTCCCACCTCCGGAAGGACCCATGCCCGTTCACCCCAGCGCCGTCCTGCTGTCCCGCCCCGACGCCGGCCCGGAGGCGGCGGCGCTGGTGCTCGCCGTCCCGGCCGACGGCTCGCTGCCGCGCGCGGTCTGGTGGGGCCCGGCCTCGCAGGTCGCCGGCGCCACCGCGGACGACGTCGTCGCGGCCCGCCTCGGTCTGCTCGGCGTGCAGGGCCTGGCCGTGCTGCCCGAGCACTCGACGGGCCGCTACACCCGTCCTGCGCTGCGCGGCCACCGCCCGCAGCCGGCAGCCACGGAGACCGGCGTGGAGGACCCGGCCTGGTCCACCGCCTTCCGCCTGGTCGACCTGCACCTCGACGACACCGTCGACAGCTCCACCACCGACGACGACGAGCGCGGCGACGCCTCGTCCAGCGCCTCCGGCGCGGCGGGCGGCGCAGCCGGGACCGCGGGGACGGCCGCCCGCGTCGTCGTCGTCGCCGAGGACGCCGTGGCGGGCCTCGGGCTGCGCACGGAGCTGGAGGCGCTGCCCGGTGGTCTGCTGCGCGCTCGCCACACCCTGACCAACGCCGGTGCCTCGCCGTACGCCCTCGAGGGGCTGGAGGTGCTGGTGCCGCTGCCCGACGAGGCGGCGGAGGTGCTCGACCACACCGGAGGCTGGCTGCACGAGCGCGTTCCGCAGCGCGCCCCTGTGCGCGACGGCCTGTGGCTGCGGGAGAACCGCACCGGCAAGACCGGGCACGACGCGGCCGGCGACGTCGTCGTCGGCACCCCCGGCTTCTCCTTCGGCGAGGGCGAGGTGCGCAGCGCCGCCGTGGGCTGGAGCGGGAACACCGTGCAGCGCCTGGAGCGCTCGCCGTCCACCCAGACCACCCTCGGCGGCGGTGAGCTGCTGCTCCCCGGGGAGACCTCCCTGGAGCCGGGGGCCTCCTACACGACGCCGTGGCTCTACCTCGGTGCCTCCACCCGCGGCCTGGACGGGCTGGCGGCGGCGAACCACGCGTTCCTGCGCGCGGTGGGCCAGGCGACCGGGGCTGCGCCGAGGCGCCCGGTGCCGGTGACGCTCAACGTGTGGGAGGCGGTGTGGTTCGACCACGACCTGCCCCGCCTGCTGACCCTGGCCGAGCTGGCCGCCTCGATCGGTGTGGAGCGGTTCGTGCTGGACGACGGCTGGTTCGGCGCCCGCCGCGACGACACCGCCGGGCTGGGTGACTGGACCGTCTCGCCCGACGCCTGGCCGGCTGCCGAGGGCGGTCTGCCGGCGCTCGCGGACGCCGTGCACGGGTACGGGATGCAGTTCGGGCTGTGGTTCGAGCCGGAGATGGTCAACCCCGACTCCGACCTCTTCCGCGACCACCCCGACTGGGTGCTCTCCGCCCGCGGCACCACGCCCACCCTCGAGCGGAACCAGCTGGTGCTGGACCTCTCCCGCGACGAGGTGCGCGAGCACGTCCGTGATGCGGTCTCCGCCGTGCTGAGCGCCGTCGAGGTCGACTACGTCAAGTGGGACCACAACCGCGACCTGCTCGAGGCCGGCGGCGCGGCCGCCGGTGGCGAGCCCGTGGTGTCCGCCCACACGGCGGGCTTCTACCGCCTGCTCGACGAGCTGCGGGCGCTGCACCCGCAGGTGGAGTGGGAGAGCTGCGCCTCCGGCGGCGGCCGCGTGGACGTGGAGGTGCTGCAGCGCGTGCAGCGCGTGTGGACCTCCGACATGACCGACGCGGTGGCCCGCCAGGACATCCAGCGGTGGATGGTCCAGCAGGCCCCGCCGGAGTACCTGGGCGCCCACGTCTCCGCCCCGGTCTCGCACCAGACGCACCGCAGCATCCCCCTGGACTTCCGTGCGGCCACCGCGCTGTTCGGGGCGTTCGGCATCGAGTGGGACGTCTCGACGGCCTCCGAGTCCGACCGGGCGCGGCTGGCGGACTGGGTGGCGGTGTTCAAGGAGCACCGCGGGCTGCTGCACTCCGGGCGCACCTGGCGCGCGGACTCCCCGGACCCTGCGGTGCGCAGCCACGGCGTGGTGGCGCTCGACGGGTCGCAGGCGCTGGTGGCGCAGGTGCAGATGGGTGAGTCGTGGGTGGAGCACCCGGTGCCGGTCCGGCTGCCGGTGGCGTGGAACCCCGGCGACCCCGGCCTGGAGCCGGGGCTGCGCTACCGCGCGCGCTGGGTGGGCCCGGTGCCCGAGGCCGACCGCGGCGCCCGCGCCAACCTGGCGCTGGGCTGGCGCTCCGGCGACGTCGACGCCGCCGGCCCGCTGGGTGCGGACGCGCTGCCCGGTGCGGTGCTGGGGTCGGTGGGACTGGTGCTGCCCCGCAGGTTCCCCTGGAGCGTGACGCTGGTGCACCTGCAGGCCGTCTGAGGGGGACCCGTCCCGGAAGTCCACGACCACGGCGAGGCAGTGCTCCGGAGCCCCATGATCACGGTGATCATGGGGCTCCGGAGCACTCTCAGGCCGTCGGAGCGGGTTCCGCGGGGACGGGGTCGAGGATGACGTGGGCGCCGGCGGCGTAGTCCTCCAGCGCCTCTCCGTGCAGCAGCCTCGCCGGCGCCGCCCCCGCGCCCAGCACCCGCGCCAGCGCTGCCACGGGCAGCGGCGAGCGGCTCGCCAGCAGCACGGCGTTGCCGTGGCGCCGACCGCGCAGCACGCCGGGCTCGATGGCGGCGGCGGTGTGGCCGAACACCGACCGCAGCGTGGCGATCTCCGCCTTGAGGCCCACCGGCGAGGTCCGCTCCACCGTGTTGGCCAGGTACAGCCCGTCCGGCACGAGCACCCTGTCGACGTCGAGGAGGAACTCCCGCGTGCTGACGTGCCGCGGGGTGCAGTCGCCGGCGAAGACGTCGCGGACCACGAGGTCCGCGGAGGCGTCGCGCCGGGCCGCCAGGCCCGCCCGGGCGTCACCGGTCTGGATCCGCAGCTCGGGGGAGCGGGGCAGGTCCACCCACTCGCGCACCCGGGTGGCCAGCTCCGCGTCCAGCTCGACCACCACCTGGCGGACCGGCTGCCCGGTCTGCCGGCGCACCGCCGACAGGTGGCGCGGCAGCGCGCACGCCCCGCCCCCGAGGTGGACCGCGCGCAGCGGCGCGCCGGGAGACCCCGCTGACCGGCCGGGCGGGCCGTCACCGGGCGGGGGGAGCACCAGGGCGATGGCGTCGGCCATCCACTGCAGGTACTCGAAGTCGAGCGCTGCGGGGTCACCGACGCGCACGGGAGAGCTGGGCACGCCGTTGACGTACAGCGTCCACGAGCCGTCGTGCTCCGGGACCCAGGCGGCCTGCCCGGTGGAGGTGGTGAAGGCGCCCTCGACGGGGGCGGAGGTGTCGGGGCGCTCGGAAGGACGAGCAGCGGGGCGCCCATGACGTCGTTCTCGCACACCCACAGCCTGCCGCGTGCGGCCGCCCTACAGTGAGGGACGTGGGGGCTGAGGTGCTCGTCGCATCCGCGGCGCAGCCGGGACCGACGGTGGTCGAGCCGCTCGCCGACCCCCCGCAGCCCGTCGTCGACGGTCTGTCCCGCGCCCTGTCCCAGTACCTCGCGCACCTGCGCGTGGAGCGCGGCCTGGCCGAGAACACCCTGGCCGCCTACCGCCGCGACCTGGAGCGCTACGCCGGCTGGCTGCGCCGCCGCAGGCGCTGCGACCTCGCCCAGGTGGGCGAGGAGGACGTCGCCGCCCACCTGCAGGACCTGCGCACCGGCGCCGCCACCGCCCCGTCCGGCGCTGCCGACGGCGAGCTCGGACCAGCGCTGTCCGCCTCCTCCGCCGCCCGCGCCGTGGTGGCCGTGCGCGGCTGGCACCGCTTCCTCGCCCTCGAGGGCGCCACCCCCGCCGACCCGGCGGCCGCCGTCCGCCCGCCCTCCACCCCCCGGCGCCTGCCCAAGGCCGTGCCCGTGGCCGACGTGCTCGCGCTCCTGGACGCCTCCGGCCTCGGCGACGGGCCCGTGCCCGTGCGTGACCGC
This sequence comes from Quadrisphaera setariae, assembly GCF_008041935.1. Taxonomy (NCBI): domain Bacteria; kingdom Bacillati; phylum Actinomycetota; class Actinomycetes; order Kineosporiales; family Kineosporiaceae; genus Quadrisphaera; species Quadrisphaera setariae. The sequence goes on along the minus strand of NZ_VKAC01000004.1, from coordinate 181,851 downwards.
GCCCTGCTCGAAGTGCTCTACGGCACCGGGGCCCGCATCTCCGAGGCCGTCGGCCTCGACGTCGACGACCTGCCCCCCGAGGTCTTCTCCGACCACCACCTCCGGCAGCAGGACGACGACGGCGACGACCCCGCCGAGCCGAGGGCGGCGCTGCTGCGCCTGCGCGGCAAGGGCGGCAAGGAGCGCGTCGTGCCGCTCGGCTCCTACGCCGTGCAGGCCCTGTCGGCCTACCTCGTCCGCGCCCGCCCCGCCCTCGCCGCCGCCGGCGCCCCCGAGGACCGCGCCTCGGCAGGGGCGGTGTTCCTCAACAGCCGCGGGGCGCGCCTGTCCCGCCAGAGCGCCTGGGCCGTGCTGCGCACCGCCGCCGAGCGGGCCGGCGTCGGCACCCCGGACCACCCCGTCACCCCGCACACGCTCCGGCACTCCTTCGCCACGCACCTGCTCGAGGGCGGCGCCGACGTCCGCGTGGTGCAGGAGCTCCTCGGCCACGCCAGCGTGACCACCACGCAGATCTACACGATGGTCACCGCCGACGCCCTGCGCGAGGTCTACGCGGCCGCCCACCCCCGAGCGCTGGGCTGACGGGCGGGCCGTTCACGCAGCGTGGCCGCCGCGCGCCCACGCACCGGCCTGCTCACCCGCTCGGAGCACACCCCTGGGGTAGTCTTCCCACCCATGACGAGCGACCTGCAGGCACGCCACGTGCAGGGCGCTCAGCAGGGCCTGCTCGGTCCCACCGGGCGCCCCCTCGTCGACTTCCCCGTCCCGCCGGCGCTGTCCGGCCACGGCCCCGCACGCATCATCGCCATGTGCAACCAGAAGGGCGGGGTGGGCAAGACCACCACCACCATCAACCTGGGCGCGGCGCTCGCGGAGTACGGGCGCAAGGTGCTGCTGGTCGACTTCGACCCCCAGGGCGCGCTCTCGGTGGGCCTGGGCGTCAACCCGCACGAGCTGCAGCACAGCGTCTACACGCTGCTGATGGACCGGCGCGCCACCGTGGCCGACGTCGTCGTCCCCACGCGCCTGCCGGGCGTGGACATCCTGCCCGCGAACATCGACCTGTCCGCCGCGGAGGTCCAGCTGGTCGGCGAGGTGGCGCGCGAGCAGGCGCTGTCGCGGGCGCTGCGCACCGGCACCGACGACTACGACGTGGTCCTCGTCGACTGCCAGCCCTCCCTGGGCCTGCTCACCGTCAACGCGCTGACCGCCGCGCACGGCGTGCTCATCCCGCTGGAGTGCGAGTTCTTCGCGCTGCGCGGCGTGGCGCTGCTGGTGGAGACCATCGAGAAGGTGCAGGACCGCCTCAACCCGGCCCTGGCCATCGACGGGATCCTCGCGACGATGTACGACGCCCGCACGCTGCACTCCCGCGAGGTCATCGCCCGCGTGGTGGAGGCGTTCGGGTCGACGCTGTTCGACACCGTCATCGGCCGCACCGTGAAGTTCCCCGACGCCTCCGTGGCCGGGGAGCCGATCACCACGTACGCCCCCGAGCACTCCGGCGCTGAGTCCTACCGCCGCCTCGCCCGCGAGCTGGTCGCCCGCGGCGCCGCTGCCTGACCGTGCTCCCGGCGCCCCGCGCCGCCGGCGCCTCCGAGTCCACCGCTGACGCCAGCACCGCCCCGGCAGCTCCTCCCGACGTCCCGGCAGCGGTCCCGACAGCAGTCCCAGGTGGGGTGCTCACCGACCGCGACGCCCCCTCCTTCGACGTCCACCTCGAGAACTTCTCCGGGCCGTTCGACCTGCTCCTGGGCCTGATCTCGCGGCGCCGCCTGGAGATCACCGAGGTGGCGCTGGCCGCTGTCACCGACGAGTTCATCGCCCACCTGCGGCGCATGCTCGCCGCGGTCGACGCCGCAGAGGCCGCCGAGGACCCGGACGGCGACGGCGACGGTGCCTCCGGTGCGCGGGCCACCGCGAAGGCCGAGGTCGCCGCGCTCGGGCAGGCCAGCGGCTTCCTCGTGGTGGCCGCCACCCTGCTCGACCTCAAGGTGGCGCGCCTGCTGCCCACCGACGAGACCGACGAGCTCGACGCCGAGGGCCTGGCCCTGGTGGAGGCCCGTGACCTGCTCTTCGCCCGGCTGCTGCAGCACCGCGCCTACGCGCAGGTGGCGGCGCTGCTGGCCGACCGGTTGGCCGAGGGCGCGCTGCGCACGCCCCGTCCCGGGGGCACCGGGGCCGCCGACCCGCTCGTGGAGCGAGCCCTGCCCGAGCTGGTGCTGGCCACCACGCCCGACCAGCTGGCGGCGCTGGCCGCCGCGGCCATCGCCGCGCCCGTGAAGGGCCGCCGTGGCCTGCCGGCACGGGTGGACGTCGAGCACCTGCACGCACCCACCGTCAGCGTCCCCGAGCAGGTGGCGCTGCTGCGGACGCGCCTCGTGGCCCGCTTCGCCGAGCGCGGCGCGGAGGCGGTGAGCTTCGCCGAGCTCATCGCCGACGCCGGCGAGGGATCCGCGGGGGACGGACGGGCCGCCGTCGTCCTCGTGGTCGGGCGGTTCCTGGCGGTGCTGGAGCTGTACCGCCGCGGCGAGCTCGACCTGGACCAGACCGACCCCGCCCAGCCGCTGCAGGTGCGCTGGCGCGGCGTCGTCGACCTCACCGCGCAGCCCGATGAGACCGACCCGCCGGGGGAACCCTCGTGAGCCACCGCCCCGTCGACGAGCGCGACGAGCCCGACGACTCCGCTGGTGACCTGGCAGCCCTGCCCGGCGGGCTGCGCGCCGCGCTGGAGGCGGTGCTCATGGTGGTGGACGCGCCGGTGTCCACCGACGACCTCGCCGACGGGCTCGGCGTGCCCGCCGAGCGCGTCGACCGGGTGCTGGGGGAGCTGGCGGAGTCCTACCGCGACGAGCAGCGCGGGTTCGAGCTGCGGGCAGCGGCGGGCGGCTGGCGGATCTGGAGCCGGCCCGAGGCCGCGGAGCTCGTCGCGCGCTTCACCGGTGAGGCGGCGTCGGCGCGGCTGTCGAAGGCGGCGCTGGAGACCCTCGCGGTCATCGCGTACACGCAGCCGGTGACGCGGGCGAGGGTGGCGGCGGTGCGCGGGGTCGACGTCGACTCGGTGGTGCGGACCCTGCTCACCCGCGGTCTGGTGACCGAGGCGGGCAAGGAGGGTCCCGGGGGTGGGACCCTGTACCGGACGACCACGGCCTTCCTGGAGAAGATCGGGGTCGACAGCCTCGAGGACCTCCCTCCGCTGGCGCCGCACCTGCCGGACGACACGGAGATCGACGCGCTCCTCGACGCCCTCGACGACGGGCCGTGAGCAGCGGCGGAGCAGGAGAAGAGCAGCAGTGAGCCAGCAGCGAGACCAGCGCGACCAGCAGCGCAGCCAGCAGTCCGGGCACGACGAGCACGACGTGCACGACCCCGACGGCGTGCGCCTGCAGAAGGTGCTCGCCGGCGCCGGCATGGGCTCGCGGCGCGCCTGCGAGGAGCTCATCACCCGCGGGCGGGTGCGCGTGGACGGGAAGGTCGTCACCGAGCTCGGCGTCCGCGTCGACACCGCCACCGCCCAGGTCGAGGTGGACGGGATGCTCCTCCAGCTCGACCCCACCAAGGTCTACCTGGCCATGAACAAGCCGCGCGGGTACCTGTCGGCGATGTCCGACCCCGAGGGCCGCCTGACGCTGGCGGACATCCTCGACGACCGCACCGAGCAGGGCGTGCGCCTCTTCCACGTCGGCCGCCTGGACGTCGACACCGAGGGCCTCATCCTCCTCACCAACGACGGCGACCTCGCGCACCGCCTGCAGCACCCCTCCTTCGAGGTGCCCCGCACGTACGTCGCCGAGATCCACGGGCCGGTGGAGCGGGGGATCGGCAAGCGCCTGCGCGACGGCGTGGAGCTGGAGGACGGCCTGGCCAAGGCCGACTCCTTCCGCCTGGTCGACTCCGCGCCCGGCAAGGCGTTCGTGGAGATCGTCCTGCACGAGGGCCGCAAGCACGTGGTGCGCCGCATGCTGGAGGAGGTCGGCTACCCCGTCATCCGCCTGGCGCGCACCGCCATCGGCCCGATCCAGCTGGGCGACCTGCGCCCCGGGGTCACCCGCTCGCTGACGCGCGAGGAGGTCTCCTCGCTGCGCAGCGCCGGGCCCGGTTCGCAGCCCGGGGCCCGCACCCCGCGTCCCAAGGGCCAGCGCCCGGTGGCGAAGGCGCCCGACCGCAAGGGCATCCAGATGGTCACCGGCGCCGCCCGGCGCACGGCGGCGTCGTCGAAGTCCACCCGCGCCGCGAAGAACGCCAAGGCGGCGCGCACCACCCGGGGCGGACAGCAGGGCGGCCAGCAGCGCGGTCAGCAGCGGAACCAGCAGCGCGGCCAGGGCGGGCGCTGATGGTGCTCGACGCCGCGCAGGCGTCCCACCCCGCGCTGACCGCGCGCGCCGTGCGCGCGGTCAGGGGAGCGGTGCAGCTCGACGCCGACGAGCGGGAGCACCTGCTCGCCAGCACGCGCGAGCTGGTGACCGCCGTCCTGGAGGCGAACGGGCTGTCCACCGACGACCTCATCAGCATCACGTTCACCTGCACGCCGGACCTGACCAGCGAGTTCCCGGCCGTGGCAGCGCGCGAGCTGGGCCTGGGCGACGTGCCGCTCATGTGCGCCGTCGAGGTGGACGTCCGCGGGGCCATGCCCCGCGTGGTCCGGCTGATGGCGCTGGCCGAGACGGCGCTGGCGCGCAGCGAAGTCCAGCACGTGTACCTGCGCGGTGCTGCTGCGCTGCGCCGGGACATCGCCCAGTGACCCCGCCTCCCACGACCACGACCAGCAGGACCACGACGACGGCGGAGACCGCTCGATGACCACGCTCCACGCGCGCACGCGCGGTCCCGTCCACGTGGTCGGCACGGGCCTGCTGGGCACCAGTGCCGCGCTGGCGCTGCGCGCCCGCGGCGTCGAGACCACCCTGGCCGACCCCTCGCCGACCGCGGCCGCCCTGGCCCGCGACCTCGGCGCCGGACGGCTGCGCCAGGACGACGAAGCGCCGCCCGCGCTCGTCGTCGTCGCCTCCCCGCCCGACGTGACGGCCGCGGTGGTGGCCGAGCAGCTGGCGTGCTGGCCGCACGCCGTGGTCACCGACGTGGCCAGCGTCAAGCTCACGGTGCTCCACGAGCTGCGCCGGCTGCTCGCCGCCGGAGTCCACGGCCTGGACGGGGCCGCCGGGGAGCGGGCGCTGGCGCGCTACGTGGGCAGCCACCCGCTGGCCGGGCGGGAGCGCTCCGGTGCCGTCGCCGCCCGCGGCACGCTCTTCGCGGGGCGGCCGTGGGTGCTGTGCCCCACGGCGAGCTCGTCGGCGGTGGCGGTGGCGACCGTCCGCGACCTCGCCGACGACCTCGGCGGCGTGCCCGTGGTGATGGAGGCCGGGGCGCACGACGAGGCGGTGGCGCTGGTCTCCCACGTGCCGCAGGTGGCCGCGTCGCTGGTGGCCGCGCGGCTGCGCGAGGCGCCGGAGCCGGCGGTCGACCTGGCCGGGCAGGGCCTGCGGGACGTCACGCGCATCGCCGAGTCCGACCCGGCGCTGTGGGTGCAGATCCTCGGCGCGAACGCCGGTCCGGTGGCGGCGGTGCTGCGCGACCTGCGCGCCGACCTCGACGCCGTGCTGGCGGCCCTGGAGCAGCTCGACACCGTGCAGGACGCCGCTGACGCCGCCGCGAACAGCCCGGGCGCGCTGGCCGCGGTGGCCCGCCTCATCGCCGACGGCGGCGCCGGGCGCGCCCGGGTGCCGGGCAAGCACGGCGCCCCGCCGACGTCCTACGCCGTGGTGACGGTGCTCGTGCCGGACGCTCCCGGTGAGCTGGCGAGGCTCCTGCACGACGTCGGCGCGGCCGGTGTCAACCTCGAGGACCTGCGCCTGGAGCACTCCCCGGGCCAGCCGGTGGGCCTGGCGGAGGTGTCGGTGCTGCCCGCGGCGCGCACCGTGCTGGAGTCCGCTCTGCGCGACCTCGGCTGGGCCCTGCTCGACTGAGCACTCCCGCTCCAGGGAGGGTGGAGGACGCCCATGATCACGAACATCTGGCCGTGGTCGTGGGCCTCCGCCACCCTCGTCGGCTCAGCGCAGCGAGCTCGCTCGGCGCTGGGTCGCGGCCGCGGCGAGCACGCGGTGGGTGAGGAGCTCCAGCGGGCCGCGCTCGAAGCGGTGCAGCCACGCCCAGGCCGCTGCCACCACCGCGACGCACACGGCTGCGTACACGGTCAGCGTCACCGGCACCCGCAGCGCGTCGGGAGTGGCGGCGGCCAGGCCTGCGCCCCACCCGTAGCAGAGCGCTCCGGCCAGCAGGTTCTGCAGCACGTAGCAGCTCAGGGCCGTGCGGCCGACCTCGGCGAGGCGCGCGCGGGCGAAGCGCTCGGCGCCCGCGGGGGTGGGGCGCCGCCGCTCCAGCTCCACGGCCGCGGCGAGCAGGCCCCCGGCGACGAGGGGCGCGGTGCCGTACCGGGCCACCACCACGCCGGCGACGCCGCCGAACAACCCCAGGGCCAGGTCGACGCCCAGCGCGACCGCCCCGGTGACGAGCAGGCGCCGGCGCAGGCGGGCGCCGCGCTGCGAACCGGCCTCGAGCAGCCCGCGGCGCACCAGCTGCGAGCCGGTCAGGAAGAGCGCCACCGACAGCGCACCGATGAGGACCGGCTCGGCGCGGAACGCCGCGGCGTTGTCCACCCTGAAGGCCGCCAGGGCCCAGAACGACCCGTCGGCGTAGGGGTTGGGCGCCAGCGGCTGCTGCTCGACCTCGGGCAGTCCTGACAGCAGCAGCCCCAGCGCGGTGAGCACGACCAGGTGCACCGCGGCCGCGGTGACGAGCCAGGCGCGCTGGGCGCGTTCGGAGGTCGCCAGGAGGTAGGCGACGACGACGCCGGTCACGGCGTAGCCCATGAGCACGTCGAACTCGGCGACGAGCACGTAGTTGACGGCTCCGTCGAGCAGCAGCAGGGCCGCACGCAGTGGGTAGCGCCCGGGCCAGGGCGACCCGCGGCGCAGCGCCGAGCGGCGCTGCAGCTCCAGCCCGATGCCGAAGAGCAGGGTGAGCAGCCCGAGGAACTTGCCCTGCGCCAGCTGCTGGGCGACGACCTCGACCCCGCCCCACCCGGCGAGGTCGCGCGCGCTGGAGCCGATGCGCGCGGTGTACCCGACGAAGCCCTGCGGGTCGGTGAAGATCCAGACGTTGGTGGCCAGCGTGCCGAGGACCGCCACGCCGCGGGCGAGGTCGAGGGCGGCGCTGCGCGCGGACGGCTGCTCCATGCCGGTGGAGCCTAGCCATACGACTGTATGGTCGTCGAGCGTCGTGGGACGATCGGTCGCGTGTCACCCCCTGACCAGCACCGACGTGCCTCCGGGCAGCCTCGGCGTGATGCCGGTGGGCGCGGTGCGGTGCTCGCGGCCGTCGTCGACGTCCTGCTCACCGACGGCTTCGAGGGCGTCAGCATCCGGCGCGTGGCCACCCGGGCCGGCGTCTCCATCGGCGCCGTGCAGCACCACTTCCCCACCAAGGACGCCATGCTCGAGGCGGCGATGGAGCACGCCAGCGAGGTGGTCGCCGAGGACGTGCGCGCCGCTCTCGCCGCGCCGGGCCCGCCCGCGGAGCGCCTGCGCGCCGTGGTGGCCGCGCTGGTGGGAGCCCGGCCCGACCAGCGGCCCGCGACCGTGCTGTGGGTGGCGCGGCTCGCCCGCGCCGAGGTGCACCCGCCGGCCGCCCAGCGCCACGCCGAGGAGTGGGGCTTCCTGGAGCAGCTCCTCGACGACCTGCTGGCCGCCGCGCTGCCCGCCCTGGCCGCCGCGCCGCGAGCCCAGGAGGCCGCTGCGCTGCTGGCCCTCGCCGACGGGCTCGCCGTGGCCGTGGCCCGCGAGCCGGCGCGGATGCCGCCCGGGCGGGCCCTCGCCGTCGCCGCAGCCCACCTCGACAGGCTGCTCGCCGGCTGAGGCCTCAGGCGGGAGGTGCCCCCGGGGAGGCCACCTCGGCCGGCCGCGTCAGTCGGCGGGGCCGCTGACGGGGAGGTTCGCCGTGGCGAGCGCCACGAGGTCGTCGACGGCGCCGGGGTGGGCCAGGACCAGGGAGCGGCTCACGCCGGACAGCGGCTCGCCGTCCAGCGGCACCACGGCGCCGCCGGCCTCGGCGACCAGCAGCGCGGGTCCGTGCAGGTCGCGGCGGTCGCCCCCCAGCCGCAGCGTGCCCATGACGCGGCCGTCGGCGATGGAGACCACCTCGGCGGCGGAGCTCTCCACCACCTTGGCCAGCCAGCCGGCCTCCTTGACAGCACCCAGCACACCGGCGCCGGCCCTCACCACGCCGCCGGCCTCCGCCGGCCCCTCCAGGTGCAGGCGGCGCGGTTCGGCGTCCGGCCCGCCCACGCGGACGAAGGCGCCGTGGCCGACCAGGGCGGTGTAGAGGTGCCCGCCGGTCCACACCGCGACGGACTCGGCGTGCGGCCGCTCGCGCGGGCCGCGCCACGCGGAGACCACCACCGACCACGGGCCCAGCCGGCGGGCGTAGTTGAGGGTGCCGTCGATGGGGTCGACCACCCAGGTCCGCCCCCGCTCGGGGTCCGCGGGGGGCCGGTCGGCGCCCTCCTCGCCGATGATCCCGTCGGCGGGGAAGCGCTCGCGCAGGGCCTCGTCGACGGCGCGCTCGGTGTCGAGGTCGACGTCGGTGACCACCGAGCCGGTCAGCGCCGCGGCGGGCTTGCGCTGCTCGACGGCGCCGGCCTGGCGGCGGGTCGCCTCCTCGCCGAGGCGGGTGGCGAGGGCGGCGACGAACTCCAGCGCCGCGGTCGCCTCCTCGACCTGCTCGGGGGTTCCGGTCGGGCGGGGTGAGGTGGCCACGCGACCAGGCTAGTGACCAGCGCCGTCGCTGCTGGCCATTACCCTCGGGGGGTGCACGCTCCACCCGAACACCCCACCCCGTCCAGCGCGCAGCCCCCCGCGCGCGGGCTCGTCGTCGTCGTCGACGGTCCCTCCGGCTCCGGCAAGTCCACGCTGTGCCGCCGCACCGCCGCCGCGCTCGGCGCGGGCTACCTCGACACCGGCGCCTACTACCGCGCGGTGTGCTGGGCGGCCCTGGAGGACGGTGTCGACCTGGCCGCGGCCGCCGCCGCGTCGTCGACGCCGGGAGGGCGCGACCACGGGTCCGACGAGGCCGTCGCCAGCCTGGCCCGCGGTCTGGACCTGCGGGTGGGCACCGACCCGGAGCGCCCGTACGTCATCGTCCGCGGCACCGACGTCACCGCCGCGATCCGGGAGAGCCGCATCTCCGCCGCCGTGAGCGCGGTGGCGACCAACCTCGAGGTCCGCGCCGAGCTCATCGCCCGCCAGCGCGCCGCCATCGCCGTCCAGGCCGCCGAGCGGGGCGTCGTGGCCGAGGGTCGCGACCTCACCACCGTGGTGGCGCCCGACGCCGCCGTGCGCGTCCTGGTGGTCGTCGACGAGCAGCGCCGCCTGGCGCGCCGGGCCCTGGAGCTGCACGGCACGTCCGACGAGGCCGCTGTCGAGCGCACCCGCGACGAGGTGGTCCGGCGCGACCGCGACGACTCCACCGTCGCCTCCTTCACCGAGGCCGCCGACGGCGTCGCCGTCCTCGACAACTCCGGCACGCTGGAGGAGGGGGTCGAGGCGCTGCTGGCGCTGGCCGCCGCCGCCCTGCCGGCCCACCCCGCCGCACCGGCACCCGAGACCGCAGGAGCCCGCGCATGAGCGAGGAGCTGGACCCGACCCGTGCGCTGCGCGTCGGGCTGGAGGACTACGAGCTGTCCGACGACGACCTCGCCGTCCTCGACGGCGAGCACGACGTCCACGGCAGCGACGACGAGGGCGTCCTGCCCGTCGTCGCCATCATCGGACGCCCCAACGTGGGCAAGTCGACGCTGGTCAACCGCGTCCTCGGCCGCCGAGAGGCCGTCGTGCAGGACGTGCCCGGCGTCACCCGCGACCGCGTCCGGTACACCACCGAGTGGGCCGGCACGCCCTTCGTCGTCGTCGACACCGGCGGCTGGGAGGTCGACGTCCACGGGCTCGACGCCCGCGTGGCCGAGCAGGCCGAGATCGCCATCGAGCTGGCCGACGTCGTCGTCTTCGTGGTCGACGCCTCCGTGGGCGCCACCGGCACCGACGAGGCCGTGGTGAAGCTCATCCGCCGCTCGGGCAAGCCCGTGGTGCTGGCGGCGAACAAGGTCGACGACGAGCGCACCGAGGCCGACGCCTCGCAGCTGTGGTCGCTCGGCCTGGGGGAGCCGCACCCGGTCTCGGCGCTGCACGGTCGCGGTTCGGGAGATCTCCTCGACGCCGTGCTCAAGGCCGTCCCCGAGAAGCTCGTGGGGGACGCCGAGGCGCCCGGCGGGCCGCGGCGCGTGGCGCTGCTGGGCCGTCCGAACGTCGGCAAGTCGAGCCTGCTCAACAAGCTGGTCGGCTCCGAGCGCGTCGTCGTCGACAGCACCGCCGGCACCACCCGCGACCCGGTCGACGAGCTCGTGGAGCTCGGCGGGCGCCCGTGGCGGTTCGTGGACACCGCCGGCATCCGCCGCCGCGTCCACCAGACCTCCGGCGCCGACTACTACGCCTCCCTGCGCACGCAGGCGGCCCTGGAGCGGGCCGAGGTCGCCGTGGTGCTGCTGGAGGCCTCCGAGCGCCTCACCGAGCAGGACACCCGCATCATCTCCACCGTCGTGGAGTCCGGGCGGGCGCTGGTGCTGGCGTTCAACAAGTGGGACCTCACCGACGAGGAGCGCCGCCACTACCTCGAGCGCGAGATCGAGACCGACCTCGCGCAGGTGGCGTGGGCGCCGCGGGTGAACATCTCCGCGCGCACCGGCCGGCACACCGACAGGCTCGTCCCGGCGCTCGACGTGGCGCTGGACAGCTGGGACACGCGCGTGCCGACGGGCCGCCTGAACCAGTTCCTGTCCGAGGTCGTGCAGGCCCACCCGCACCCGCTGCGGGGCGGCAAGCAGCCGCGCATCCTCTTCGGCACGCAGGCGTCCACCCGGCCGCCGCGGTTCGTGCTGTTCGCCTCCGGGTTCCTCGAGGCGCAGTACCGGCGGTTCCTGGAGCGGCGCCTGCGCGAGCAGTTCGGCTTCGAGGGCTCCCCGGTGGAGGTCAGCGTGCGCGTGCGGGAGAAGCGCCGCCGCTGACGCCGCCTCCTCCTGCTCGCAGGGGGGGACCAGAATGACGACGACGGGCGGGTGGCTGCGAGGTGCAGCCGCCCGCCCCTCGTCGTCCTCCGGGGCTCTTCGCGGGGGTCGGGGTGTCGGTGGTGTCCGCCACGATCCACCGCGTGGAAGAAGACGATGAGAGGGACGAGCAGGTCGCCCGCTCCACCATGACGGTGGCCGACGCGTGGGCGTCGTACGCCGCGACGGCGCGGGTCGACGTCGTGACCCTGAAGTCCTACGAGAGCCGGTACTTCCGCCACGTCGACCCCGTCCTCGGGCCGAGGCGCGTCGCCAGCACCAGCCGCGAGGACGTGGAGGCCTTGCTCGCGGGGATCGCGTCGCGGGGTGCTGGGGCCGAGCTGGTGAGGCAGTGCCGCGTGGTGCTCGGTCTGCTGCTGCGCCGGGCTCGGGAGGTGGGAGCCATCCGCGAGGTGCCGACCGGCGACGTCCTCCTGCCCCGTCAGGCGAGGTCGGCCGCCCCGCGGGGCCGGGTGATGACACCGCAGGAGTTCCTCCTCGTGCGCGAGGCGCTGCCCACGCCGGGCGCACGTCTCCTGGCCGACCTGCTGGTCCGTTCAGGTCTGAGGATCGGAGAAGCTCTGGCGTTGCAGCCGCAGGACGTCCTCGGTGACTCGCTGGTGGTGCGGCGCAGGCTCGTCGAGCCGGGGCGGAGCTCCTCGGAGGACGGCCAGAGGTTCGCGCTGAGGTCGGGCACGAAGTCCGGGCAGGAGCGGCGGGTCGAGGTCGGAGGGCCGTTCGCGGCGGAGCTGCAGCGCTGGTGCGAGCAGCACCACCTGGCCGACGGCGACCTGCTGTTCCCACGCCGTCTCGTCCTGCCGGAGCCGTCCGGGAAGTCCTTCCCTGCGAAGATCCACACCACTCCTCTCACGCCGGAGCGGCTCGCCGAGCTGGGCTCGTTCACCGGGCCCAACGGCCGCACCTACGGCCACGGGACGGTCAACGGCTACACGACGGGGGCGTGTCGGTGCGCATCCTGTCGCCAGGCGGTCTCGGAGTACTCGTCAGCGAGGCGACGTGCCCGGCGGGACCAGCGCGCAGGCGCGGCTCCTCCGCGGTCGTCCGCGACGGTCCCACCGGGGCGCGGCGGTGAGGCAGGTGCAGACGCCTTCCCCGGCGTGTCGCGCCACGCCTGGGCGGCGCAGTGGTCGAGGGCGGTCAAGAACGCTGGTCTCGAGTTCCGGCCGCTGGCGCGGCAGACGCGCCACACCCACGCCTCATGGCTGAGTGGGGCGGGAGTGAGCAGCGAACGTGTGGCAGGCCGGTTGGGGCACCGGGACGAGCGGTCGACCAGCCGGTACGTCCGTCCTGTAGGGCCCGAGGCAGACCCTGTGGCGGCTGTGGAAGCGCTGCTGCGCCAGGAGTCGCCACCTGGTGGCAGTGCCGAGCATCCGGACCTGTAAGGTGTTCCACGGTTCTGAGGAGCCACGGGCTGTGGCGCAGCTTGGTAGCGCACTTGACTGGGGGTCAAGGGGTCGCAGGTTCAAATCCTGTCAGCCCGACAGCAAGGCCCTGGTGAGCACTGCTCACCAGGGCCTTCGTCGTTCCGGGGGCAGTCGTCCCGTGAGCGTCAGGGCAGCTGCGCGCTGTCACCGGCGAGCAGCAGCTGCGGGACCTGGCTGAAGCGCCAGCCGTCGTCGTCCGTCCGGCTGAAGCACCACACGAGGTCGAAGCGGTCACCGGGCCAGCTGGACGGCGGTGCCGGCGCCACGGGGCCGAAGTCCGCGACGATCGCGGGGATCGCCTGGTGCTCCCACGCCACGAGCGTCGGCGACCGCACGTCCCGCAGGGACGAGGCGAGGGCGGCTTCCTGCCCCTTGGCGAAGGACGTCTGCACGTCCAGCCCCAGCCGCGCGGCGAGCGGCGTCAGGGTCTGGAAGGGGCGCCGGCTGCCGCGGGAGGGGTCGGCGGCCACCAGCACCGCCGGCCGCGACAGTCCGGCGCGCAGCGCTGCGGGTCCCTCGGCGTCGACCGGTTCGAACAGCCCGACCAGCGCGCCGGCTCGGGCCCAGCCCGTGGTGGTGAGCGACTCGCCGTCCTGCTCCCCGGAGGGCAGCACCCCGTGGGGCGCGCCCGAGCTCGGCGGCTTCTCCGCGTGGCGGATGACCATCAGCAGGGGTGGGTCGCCTCCGGGAGGTGCCGACCCTGGCGGGGACGCGCTCGCCGCCCGCGACGCCGGAGCGGCGCAGGCGGCGAGCGCGGAGCCCGCGGTGAGGGTGAGCCCGCCGGTGAGGAGGCCGCGTCGCGACAGCACGGCCGCGACGGTAGGTGCGCCTCCTCCGAGGGGGGTGTGAGCCCGGAGGGGCTCAGCCCACCCGGACGACCATCTTGCCGGTGTTGCCGCCGCGCATCATGGACAGGAACGCCTCGAAGGTGTTCTCCACGCCGTCGACCACGGTCTCGTCGTGCTGCAGCTGCCCCGCGGCGAACCACTCGGCGAGCTTGGTGGTGGCCTCGGGCAGCAGGGACGCGAAGTCGCCGAGGGTGAAGCCCTGCAGGGTCAGGCTCCGGGTGATGGTGTTGGCCATGTTGTCCGGACCGGCCGGACCGGGCTGGGCCGGGCTGGCGTTGTAGCCGGAGATGGCGCCGCACAGCACGAGGCGGCCGTGGCGGTTCATGACGTCGAGCGCGGCCTGCAGGTGGTCGCCGCCGACGTTGTCGAAGTAGACGTCCACGCCGTCCGGCACGAGCGCGGGCAGCTGCTCGCGCACGGGGGCGGCCTTGTAGTCGAGGGCGGCGTCGAAGCCGAAGCGCTCGCCGAGGCGGGCCACCTTCTCCGGGCCACCGGCGGACCCGACCACCCGGGAGGCTCCCAGCAGGCGCGCCACCTGGCCCACGGCCGTGCCCACAGCACCGGCGGCGCCGGAGACGAACACCACCTCACCCGGCTGGAGGCGGCCGACGGCGGTCAGCCCCGCGTAGGCGGTCTGCCCGGTGAGCCCCAGGATCCCCAGGTGCACCGAGGAGGGCACCGCGACGCCGTCGCGCTCCACCTCGGGCACGGCGCGGAAGCCGGCCGCGTCGCCCTGGGCGACGTCCCGCCAGCCCTGCTGGTGCACCACGAGGGTGCCCACGGGCAGCTGGTCGGCGCTGGAGGCCACCACGCGGCCGACGGCCCCGCCGTTCATCGACTCACCGAGGCCGAACGGCGGCACGTAGCTCTTGGTGTCGTTCATCCGGCCCCGCATGTAGGGGTCCACGGAGACGAACTCGTTGGCCACGCGCACCTGGCCGGGGCCGAGGTCGGGCAGGGGCACCTCGACCAGGCGCACGTCGGAGGGCTTCGGCTCGCCGACGGGGCGGGAGACGAGCTGCCACTGGCGGCTGGTCGAGGTGGTGGAGCTGGTCGTGCTGGTCATGAGGAGACCTCCTGGTCGTTCGACGGGGCTGTGGGAGGGAGGTGGTCAGCGGGTGGCGAGGCCCACGGCCAGCGCGACGACGCCGAGCAGCGGGGCCGTCCCCTGGGCCAGGGCGGCGCGCAGCTTGCTGCGGTCCGAGGCCGCCAGCACCAGGGCGGCGCCGGCCATGGAGCCGGCACCGGTCAGCGCGAGCGCAGCGCCGACGCCCACCGGACCGCCGGTGCTCAGGACGACGACGCCCGCCGCCGCGGCGACCGCGAGGAAGAGGTTGTAGAAGCCCTGGTTGAACGCCATCTGCTGGGTGGCGAGCGCCTCCTCGCGGCTGAGGCCGAAGGTGCGGCGCGCTCGCGGGCTGGTCCACGCCAGCGACTCGAGCACGAAGATCCACACGTGCAGCAGGGCGGCGGCGCTGATGAGGACGAGTCCGGCGATGACCACGAGGCAGTACTGTAACGGTCATTGCAGAACTTCTGCGCACCGCACCCCACCGGACGGCGGAGGGTGCGACGCCGATCGACAGGCAGGGGCGACCATGGGCAGGCCAGCGGGCTTCGAGGAGGCGAGCGCCGTGCGCGCCGCCCGCCGCGTCTTCTGGGAGCACGGGTACGAGCAGGCCTCCGTGCCCGACCTCGAGCGCGCCACCGGCCTGGGGCGCTCGAGCCTCTACCACGCCTTCGGCAGCAAGCGGGGCCTCTACGACGCCGCCCTGGCCAGCTACCTCGACGAGGTGGTCCGCCCTCGCCTGCGCCCCCTGCAGACCGCTCCCGTCGCCCCGGACGCGCTGGCCACCTACCTCGGCGGTCTCCTCGCGGCCATCGCCGCCGTGGCCCCCGCCGAGACCGGCGGCAGCGAGACCGGGAGCGCCGGGGAGGGCGACGACGGGCGAGGTGGCGCCGGGCCGGCCGCGGACGCGCGCCTCGGCTGCCTGCTCCTCAACGCCGCCGCCGCACCCATCGGCCAGGACGAGACCGTCCGCGCCGTCGTCGCCGCCTACCGCCACGAGCTGCGCGCCGCCGTCGCCGCCGGCCTGGCCGCCGCCCGCCCCGACCTCGACGGCGGCGAGCGCGACCAGCTCGGGGAGTCCGTCACCGCCCTCGTCGTCGCCGCTCTCGCCCTGGTCCGGGTGGACCGCGGCGCCGCCGGCGACAGCCTGCGCGCGGCCCTCGCCACCGCCCGCCCCCGCCCCGCCCGCAGACCAGCCCCGGTGCCCACCCCTCCCACCCGGGGCTGAGCCCGCGGTCACCGAGGGCTGCGATGCTGGAGGCGTGAGCAGCCCTGGGCCGGCGGGCACCGCCGACCACCCCAGCGACGCCGTGCTCACCGTCCCCAACGCGCTCTCGGCGCTGCGCCTGGCGCTGGTGCCCGTCTTCGCCGTCCTCATCCTGACCGGCCACGACCTGTGGGCGCTCGCGGTGCTCGCGGTCTCCGGCGCCAGCGACTGGCTCGACGGGCGCCTGGCCCGCCGCTGGCGCCAGGTCACCCGCCTGGGCCAGGTGCTCGACCCGGCCGCCGACCGGCTGTTCATCCTGGCGACGCTGCTCGGGATGGCCCTGCGCGACCTCGTGCCGTGGTGGCTCGTGGCGGTCATCGTGGCCCGCGACCTGCTGATCCTCGCGCTCGGGCCGCCGCTGGCGCGACTGGGCCACGGGCCGCTGCCCGTCAGCGACCTGGGCAAGGCGGCCACCTTCGCCCTCCTGTACGCCTTCCCGCTGATCCTGCTGTCCTCGGTGGGGGGGCACGTCGGCGCGGTGGCCCGTCCGCTGGGCTGGGCGTTCGCGCTCTGGGGCACCGCTCTGTACTGGTGGGCGGGTCTGCGCTACGCCGCCCAGGTGCGGGCGATGCTCCGCGCCCGCCGCGAGGTCGACAGCGGGACCGGTGCGAGGTCGGGGAGCGCCCCGTGAGCGCCCCGACCCCCACTCCCACGCCCGCTCCGGCCACCCCTGCGCCCTCCGGGCCGTCGTCCGCCCGACGTGCGCGGCCCGACGCGTCGATGACGCTGCTCGTGGAGGTGCTGGAGCGCCCCCTCGACCCCGGCTACGCCGCTGCCGCTGAGCGCCGCCGCGCCGCCGCCAGCTCTCCGGGCGTCAGCGCGGCCCCCCGCTCCCGGCGCCGCGCCGCGCTGACGGCGGGCCTGGCCGCCGCGACGGGCCTGCTGGTCACGGGCGCGGTCCTGGCGCTCCACACCCCCTCGAACCCCTCCGACCGCTCCGAGCTCGTGGCCGACATCCAGCGCCGCACCTCAGAGGCCGACGCCCTGGCCGTTCGCGCCTCCCAGCTGCGCGCCGACGTGCAGTCCGAGCAGGACGCCCTGCTCGAGGGGGACCCCGGCGCCCCCAGCGCCAGCGACGGCGTGCTCGTGGCCTCCGGCACCACCGAGGTCACCGGCCCAGGGCTCGTGGTCACCCTCACCGACGGCCGCGCCGCCGCCACCGACCCCGCGAACCCCCGCGACGTCGACCCCGCCGCCGACGCGCGCGTCCAGGACGGCGACCTCCAGCGCGTCGCCAACGGCCTGTGGGCCTCCGGCGCGGAGGCCGTGGCCGTCAACGGCCAGCGGCTGACCGCCGCCACCGCCATCCGCAGCGCCGGTGGGGCGGTGCTGGTGAACTTCCGCCCGCTGTCGCCGCCGTACCGCGTCGAGGCCATCGGGTCGCCGAACGCGCTCGCCGCGTCCTTCGCGCTGACCCCCGCGGCGCGCTGGCTGCAGGCGCTGCAGGACCAGTACGGCATCGGCGTGCAGGTGAGCACCGAGGAGGCGCTGGACCTGCCCGCGCTCGACGCGCAGCGCCTCTACAGTGCTCGGGTCCCCGGGGCCGCCTCCGCCAGCCCGAGCGCCTCCCCGTCCAGCACCTCGCCCTCAGCCCGACCGGAGCAGCAGGAGTCTTCCCCGTGACCGCCACGGCCCCGCCGACGCCCACCGCAGCCCTCGCAAGCAGCGCCCCGTGATCGCCGCCGTCGGCCTCGTCGTCGGCATCGTCCTGGGGCTGGTGCTGGACCCGACCGTGCCCACGTGGCTGCAGCCGTACCTGCCGATCGCCGTGGTCGCGGCCCTCGACGCCGTCTTCGGGGGCTTCCGCGCCGCCCTGGACGGCCTCTTCGACGACCGCGTCTTCGTGGTGTCGTTCCTGTCCAACGTCGTGGTGGCGGCCCTCATCGTCTACCTGGGCGACCAGCTGGGCGTGGGCAGCCAGCTGTCCACGGGCGTCATCGTGGTGCTGGGCATCCGCATCTTCTCCAACGTCGCCTCCATCCGGCGGCACCTGTTCAAGGCGTGAGCGCCCCATGAGCGACCCAGACGCCGAGGTCTCCCCGGCCGCGGTCCCGGGCCCCGGTCAGCTCGCCCTGGACCTCCCGCCGGCCGACGGCGGCCCCGCCCCCGCCGACCAGCTGCAGCTCGACCTCGCGAGCACCACGACCGCCGCCGACGAGCGCGGCGGTGAGCCGCTCGCCGCTGCGGCGGCGGTGTCCACCGGACCGGCGTCCACCGGGCAGGAGGAGTCGCGCGAGGTGGCTGCCCGCCCCACCGCCGAGGCGGCGGAGCAGCCGGCTGCCGCACCCGCGGCGCCTGCTCCCGCGGAGTCGTCGCCCGCTCCCGCGGCTCCTGCTCGGCGCGGCCTGCGCTACGCCCTGGCGCCGCGAGCCACCCGCGGCCAGCTGGTGGTGGGCCTGCTGTGCCTGCTGCTCGGGCTGGCCGCGGCGGTGCAGGTGCAGCAGCGCACCGGCGCCGACCTCGCGAACCTCCCGCAGTCGGAGCTGCTGGGCCTGCTGGACGACGCCACCGACCGGTCCGACCGGCTCCAGCGCGAGATCAGCGACCTGGAGAGCGCTCAGGCGGACCTGCGCGCCAGCGGCGACCAGCGCGCCGCGGCCCGCGAGCTCGCGCAGCAGCGCGTGGACACCCTCGGCATCCTCGCCGGCACGCTGCCGGCGACGGGCCCGGGCATCCGGCTGACGGTGCAGGTGCCGGCGGGCTCGAGCCCGAGCGCCGCGACGCTGCTGCTGGGGGCGGTGCAGGAGCTGCGCGACGCCGGCGCCGAGGCCATCCAGATCGGTGACGCGCGCGTGATCGCCAGCACCGCCTTCACCGACGCCGCCGACGGTTCGGTCTCCGTCGGCTCCCCGGGTGCCGTGGTGCAGGTCAGAGCCCCGTTCACGGTGCTGGCGATCGGTGGTCCCCAGACGCTGGCCAGCGCGATGGAGTTCCCCGACGGCGTCGGTCCGACGGTCCGGCGGGTCGGCGGTTCGATCTCCGTGGAGCAGCTCGACGAGGTCGACGTGACGGCGTTGCAGCCCGCGGGCGCGCCTGCGTACGCTCGCCCGGTCGCGCCCAGCGGCACGGGCTGAGCCCGGGCCTCCAGCGCCGTCGACCACCCGATGCTCCCCCTCCAGGAGGCCCCTCCATGCCCGACGTCGAGGTCCCCGAAGAGCTGCGCTACACCGCGGAGCACGAGTGGGTGGCTCCCACCGACGACGGCGTCGTGAGGATCGGCATCACCGCGTACGCGCAGGGCGAGCTCGGAGACATCGTGTACGTCTCCCTGCCCGCTGTCGGCGACCGCGTGCAGGCCGGTGCCTCGTGCGGGGAGCTGGAGTCCACCAAGAGCGTCAGCGACCTGTACGCGCCGGTGACCGGCGAGGTCACCGCCCGCAACGACAGCCTCGACGGCAGCCCTGAGCTGGTGAACTCCGACCCCTACGGCGAGGGCTGGGTCCTCGAGGTCCGCCTGGAGGACCCCGCCGCGCTCGAGGGTCTGCTCGACGCCGCCGGGTACCGGGACCACATCTCGTGATCCACGAGCCCGGGCGCGAGTCCGGCGGGCCTGCAGCACGCCGGCGCGCGACGGCTAGGGTGGCCCCGTGAGCGAGCGCGAGGAGCCGAGCTGGCAGGGCGGTTCGGACACGACGATGTCCTTCCCGGCCATCTCGGTGCCGGAGGTCGACACCTCGTCCGACGCGACCCCCGGGCTGACGTCGGACCAGCAGCGGGCCGTCGACGCGCTGCCCGAGGGGTGCGCCCTGCTCGTGGTGCAGCGCGGTCCCAACGCCGGGGCGCGCTTCCTCCTCGACGACGACCGCACGACCGCCGGGCGCCAGCCCAGCAGCGACATCTTCCTCGACGACGTGACCGTCTCCCGCAAGCACGCCGAGTTCGTGCGCGACGGGCAGCGCTTCCGCGTCCGCGACGTCGGGAGCCTCAACGGCACCTACGTCAACCGCGACCGCGTCGACGACGTCCTCCTCACCAACGGTGACGAGGTCCAGATCGGCAAGTACCGCCTGACCTTCCACTCCTTCCGCTCGCGGTGAGCGAGCGGGCCGCCTCCCGCGCGCCGCAGCCCGCCTCCGCCGACGGCGGGCGCCAGCAGCTGCTGACCATCGGCGAGCTGCTGGCGCAGCTGGCGCCGGAGTTCAGCGACGTGACCCACTCCAAGGTGCGGTTCCTGGAGGACCGCGGCCTGGTCTCCCCGCAGCGCACCCCCAGCGGGTACCGCAAGTTCACCCCCGCCGACGTCGAGCGGCTGCGGACCGTCCTGAGGCTCCAGCGCGACCAGTACATGCCGCTGCGCGTCATCCGCGAGCACCTCGCCGCCCAGGACGCCAGCGCGGACGGCGGCGCGGGCGCCGCGGCCGGGACCCACCAGGACGACACCCCCGTGGACGACGACCCGCCGTCGCCGTCCACGGGGTCCCCGCCGTCCACGGCGTCCACGGCGTCCGTCGAGACGTCGGAGGACCCTCCGGCCGCGTCCTCGGTCACGAGGGGCGGTGGTGGGGCGGATCGTCGCGAGCCCGTGTCCCGCTCGGAGGTGCTGGAGCAGGCGGGCGGCTCCCTGGCGCTGCTGGAGGCGCTGGAGGACCACGGGCTGCTGCCTCGTGAGAGCGCCGGGCGCTACCCCCGCTCAGCCCTCGACCTGGTGCGCGCGGCCGTGGTGCTCGGGGAGCACGGCATCGAACCGCGCCACCTGCGCGCCCTGCGCACCGCGGTGGGCGCCGAGGCGGCCCTGGTCGACCAGGTGGTGAGCCCGCTGCGGCGAGCTCGTCCCGGCGAGCGGCCCGAGCGCGCCGACGAGCGCGCCGACGACGCCGAGCGGGTGGCGCTGGAGCTGGTGACGTCGCTGCTGTCCCTGCACGCGGCGGCCCTGGGCTGCGCCCTGGACGAGGTCGCGCCGCTGTCCTGACGCCGTCGACGCCGGCCGCAGCCGGTGGTCGCAGGTGGTCGTCCGTCGCGCCGCCCGCCGGTGGCCGACGTCGTCGGCGGCGTTACGGTGGTCGGGTGCGCGAGCTCGACGTCGTGGGGGTCAGGGTGGAGATGCCCTCGAACAACCCCATCGTGCTGCTGCGGGAGCGCGAGGGAGACCGCATGCTCCCGATCTGGATCGGTGCGCCGGAGGCGAGCGCCATCGCCTTCGCCCAGCAGGGCGTGGTCCCGCCGCGCCCCCTCACCCACGACCTCCTCAAGGACGTGCTCGAGGCGGTGGGGCGCACCCTGGTGGAGGTGCGCATCGTCGCCGTCAAGGACGGCGTCTACCACGCCGAGCTCGTCCTCGACGGCGGAACGACGGTGAGCGCCCGGTCCTCGGACGCCATCGCCCTGGCCCTAAGGACCGGCTCGCGGATCCTCGGCGCCGAGGAGGTCCTGTCCACGGCGAGCGTTCCCGTGCCTGACCAGGACGAGGACGAGGTCGAGAAGTTCCGCGAGTTCCTCGACCACGTCAGCGCCGAGGACTTCGAGGGAGACCCGCCCGGCGAGGGCGGCGACGACACGCCAGGACGCGACACGCCGGAGCGCTGAGGGTCGCGTTCGTTGACGGGGGGCGTGCCCGGCCCTACCGTCATGAGGACGCCCTGCACCGGAGCTGCCGGCGGTCTGCGACTCGCCTCGAGCCGCGGTCCCGCGCCGGCCCGGGAAGGCGCATGACAGGAGGACCGCGTGAGGGGCTCAGGAGACGGCGGGAGCGGGCGCACCGCGGCTGCGCAGAGCCTGCTCTTCACCGACGCGCTGCCGGCGCTCGACCGTGAGGCGGGCTACCGGGGTCCGACGGCGTGCAAGGCGGCCGGCATCACCTACCGGCAGCTGGACTACTGGGCCCGCACCGGCCTGGTCGAGCCGAGCGTGCGGCCTGCCAGCGGCTCGGGGACGCAGAGGCTGTACGGGTTCCGCGACATCCTCGTGCTCAAGGTCGTCAAGCGGCTCCTCGACACGGGCGTCTCCCTGCAGCAGATCCGCTCCGCCGTGGGCCACCTGCACGAGCGCGAGGTGGAGGACCTGGCGCAGATCACGCTCATGAGCGACGGTGCCAGCGTCTACGAGTGCACCTCCGCCGAGGAGGTCGTCGACCTCGTGCAGGGCGGTCAGGGCGTGTTCGGGATCGCCGTGGGCCGTGTCTGGCGCGAGGTGGAGTCCTCGCTGGCGACCCTGCCGAGCGAGAAGGTCGACGGCGGCTCCTCCGCCACCGACGAGCTGGCGGCGCGTCGCGCCGCCCGCCGCACCGCTGGCTGAGGAAGCACCCGCGCGACCGCGCCGTCCGAGCCCGGTCGCCCTCGGGCTCTGAGAGGCCCGGTCAGCCCGCCAGGCGCTCAGCGACGGCCAGGACCTGCCTGACCTCCTCGGGCACCTGCTGCTCGGTGCAGTGCTGCTCGGTGCTGCCGCTGAGCGACCACACCGCTGACAGCACCGCCTGCACCAGCGCCCAGGCGCGAACGCGCTCCAGCGGCAGCTCCGCGGCGTCCGCCAGCCGCATGCACCGCGCCTCGGCGCGCTGAGCCGCCAGCCCGCCGAGCGCGAACGGGTTGTACACCGCGCAGGCCACCTCGTAGGCGGGTTCGCCGACCACGCCGTGCGGGTCGATGACCACCCAGGCCCCGTCAGCGCCCAGCGCCGAGCTGCTGCCCGACGCGCCCCCTGCGCTGGTCGTCGGTGCCGCGCGCAGCACGTTGTCGTGGTGGAGGTCTCCGTGCAGCAGCACGTCCGTCTGGCCCGCCGCCGCGGCGGTGTCCAAGAGGTGGCGCGCCTGTGCTGCCGCGAGCTCCACGAGGTGCGCCGGCAGCAGCCGGTGCCGCGGGTCGCGGCGCTCAGCGACGGCGAAGAGTCCTCCGCACGCGGGCGGTAGCCCCACCCCGAGGTGGCCCGGCACCGACGCCAGCGCCGCGCGGCCGGCGGGGTCGGCGCGCTCGTCGTCGTCGGCAGGGGTGGGAGCGGGGCGGCGCACGGCGCGCGCGGCGCGGCCGAGCACCTCGCAGGCAGCGTCGTCAGCGGCGGCGAAGCGGGCGGTGCCGGCGGTGGCGAGCAGGTCGGTCGCGAGGGTGCCCCCCGGTTCCACCAGCTCGAGCAGCTGTGCGCCAGCGCCCGGGTCGGCGTCGAGCAGGCGCACCGGACGCACCCTCGAGGCGCCACCGCCCTCGGCGTCCTGCCCCCGCGGTGCGGTGCGGCGCAGCCAGTGCACCTCGGCCAGGGGTTGCGGGGCACCGGGCACGGCGAGCTTGAGCACGCAGCCGCGGCCGTCCTCCCGCACGCCGCGGCCCACCCAGTGGATGCTCGCCTGCACCGCCGTCAGCGGTCCCAGGTGCCAGTGGCGGCGCCAGCGCTCGACGACGGCGGGCAGGTCCTCCAGCCACGCCGCAGCGCGGGCGAGGTGCTCCGGTCCCTGCTCGGAGGCAGCGGCCAGGACGTGTGCGCGGAAGCGGCGGTCCACCCGACCATCCTGGCGCCCGGGTCCCCTGGCCGGGGCGCTCAGGCGAGCACGGTGGCCAGTCGTGACCCGGTGGCGGTGCGCTGCACCTCCAGGCGCGCTGGTACGCGGGTGCGCAGCTCGGGCACGTGGCTGACCAGTCCCACGGCGCGGCCTCCGGCGCGCAGCTGCTCCAGGACGCCCATGACCTCCTCGAGGGACTCCGGGTCGAGGGTGCCGAAGCCCTCGTCCACGAAGAGGGTCTCCACGGGGGTGCCACCGCCCTCGGCCCGGACGACGTCGGCCAGGCCCAGGGCCAGGGCCAGGGAGGCCATGAACGTCTCACCGCCGGACAGGGTGGCGACGTCGCGCTCGACGCCCGTCCACGCGTCCAGCACGCGCAGTCCCAGCCCGGAGCCGGCGCCGCGGCGTTCGAGGGCGTCGGTGTGCACCAGCCGGTAGCGGCCGTCGCTCATGACCTCCAGCCGCTCGCTGGCCGCGGCGGCCACCTGCTCCAGCCGCGCGGCCAGCACGTAGGTGGACAGCTTCATCCGACGGGCGTTGCCGCCGCCGGTGCCCTCGGCGCAGCGTGCGAGGTCTCCGGTGAGCTCGGCGTGACGGGCCAGGGGCTCCAGCGCCGCGCACGCCGCGGTGGTCTCGGCCTCCAGGCGCTCGAGTGCTGCCGCGGCCGTGCTGGCGCGCTCGGCGGCGCGCACGGCCCCCTCCGCGGCCGCCTCGGCGGCGGCGCGCTGCTGGGTGGCTCCGGCGAGCGAGGCCAGCGCCGCGTCGACGTCGTCGACCGGCCCGCCTCCGCCGGCACGGCCTCCACCAGCGGCGCTCATGAGGGCGCCGTCCGTCACCGCCGCGCCGGCGTCGCCGTCGCCCTCGTGAGGGCGCGCCAGCTCGGCGAGCTGTGCCGCCAGGGCCGCGACCGCCCGCTCGTGGGCGGCGACAGCTCCCTGCAGCTCGCCGCGGTGGGCCGCGGAGCGCTGTGCGGCGCGAGCGCCGGCCAGGTCGGGGAAGCCCGCTGCGGACGCGGCCTCCTGGGCGGCGCCCTCGGCCTCGAGGGCCGCGGCCCGGGCAGCGGCCTCCGCCTCGCCGGCAGCAGCGAGGGCCTCAGCGGCCTGCGCCAGCGCCGCCAGCCGGGCGCTGCGGGCGGCCAGGCCCTCCTCGCCGCCGGCAGCTGCCAGGCGGGCGCGGTCGGCGCCCAGGGAGGTGGCCAGCTGGTCGGCGCGCTCGGTGAGGCGCACCAGGGCGGTGGAGACCTCCTCCAGCGCAGCTGCGTCGGTGGCCTGCGCTGCCTGCACCGCACCCAGCTGGGCGCGCAGTGAGACCAGCGCCTCCCGCGCGGCCCTGGTGCGGGCGGCGGTCAGCTGCGCGTGCTGGAGGTGGACTGTGGCCGTCGCGACGTCCGCTCCGCCGGAGAGGCCGGCGGCGCTGGCGCTGTCACGCTCGAGGGCGGACAGCCGCTGCCCGGCGGCGCGGGCGTCGGCCTCGGCGCGCTCGCAGGCCGCCTGAGCGGCCTCCTCCGCCTCCGCGGCGGCCGCCGGGAGGTGCGCTGGCGGCGGTTCCGCGGTGTCTCCTCCCTCATCGACACGGTCGCTCGGACCCTCCTGCGCTGCGGGGTCTGCTGCGGGGTCTGCTGCGGGGTCTGCTGCCTGGCCCGTCGCGCGAGCCGCAGCGCGGCCGGCTGGGGCCGGGTGCTCGCAGGAGCCGCAGACCGGGCACGCGTCACCGGGCTGGAGCCTGGCGGCGAGCTCGGCGGCGACGCCCTCCCAGCGGGCCTGGCGGGCGTCGAGCCAGCGGCCTCGCGCGTCCAGAGCCGCCCGGTCAGCTGCCGCGGCGTCGTGCCGGGCCCGCTCGCAGCGCCCGGCCAGCTGCTCTGCCGTCCTGGCGTGCCCCAGGACCTCCTGAGCGCGCCCGAGCGCTGCGGCCGCCTCCTCGACGCCGGTCGCCTCCTCGGTGACGGCCTCGACGCGCGCCTCGAGGTCCGCGCGCTGCCCGGCTGCCGCGGAGAGGCGCTCGCGCAGCCGCGCCTGCTCCTGGGCGAGGGCGTCGTGCTCGGCGGCCACCTGCCGGGCCTGGCGCTCGCGCTGGGCCGTCTCCGCTTCCAGCTCGACGAGCTCGGCCAGGCGCCCCTGCTCCTGGCGGTGCCGGGCTGCGCGCACGCGCAGCTCCTCGGAGCGGTCCTTCCGGTCAGCAGCAGATGGCGCTGACGGCGCTGACGGCGGCGTCCCGGCCCCGGCGTCGACCTCGGTCCCGGCCACCGCAGACAGCGCCGCCGCGGCCGCCGCGGCGCGGCGCTCGGCCTCGGTGGCGGCGCCGGTGGCCGCGGCCAGGACCCGCAGGTGCCCGTCGAGGGCCTGGGCCGCCATCGCGGCCTCCAGCTCCGCGCGCTGGTGCGCGACCACGGGTTCGGCCAGCGCGAGCTGGCGCTGCTGGTGGCGCACCTGCGCCGCACGTCGGGCGCGCTCCGCCGCCTCGCGCAGGGAGTGCTCGCGGGCCGCTGCGGTGCGGGCGGCGGCGCCGGTGGTCACCCGGTCGGTCTCGGTGCTCAGGGCTGCCTGCCGGGTGGCCTCCGCCAGCGCGCGCACGCGCTCGAGGACCTCGGCCGGGGCCGGCGGGCCGGCGGGCGCCGGAGCCGAGCCCGCTCCCAGCGCCTGGCCCGCTGTTCCGCCGTCCGGGTCGCGGTTCTGGTCGCCGTTCTGGTCGTCGTCCTGGCCGGGGTCGTCACCCGCGTCGGCGTCGGCGTCGGTGCTGGAGGTGGGCCGTGGGGCGCCGGGGACCGCAGCGGTGGGCGCCCACTCGGCCCCGACGTGCTCGGCGCGCTCGGCCAGAGCGGCCAGCCGCGCTGCCGCGGCCTCGTGGGCCGCGCCGGTGCGGGCGCGCTCGGCGGCCAGCCACCGCTCGGCGCGCTCGTACCTGTCCGTGGAGAACAACCGCTGCAGCAGGGCACGCCGCTCCGCGACGCCGGAGCGCAGGAAGGTGGCGAACTCCCCCTGCGGGAGCAGGACGACGGTGGCGAACTGCGCCAGCCCCATGCCGAGGGCGTCGGTGAGGACCTGGGAGGCCTCGTCGTTGCGCGAGGACAGCGGCCGCCAGCCGTCGGCCCCGGCGTCCGGTGCTGCGGGCGCCCACTCGGCGAGCAGGGTGCGGGCCTGCTCGGTGGTGGTGCCCGTCCCGCGGCGCTTGGGCCGGGTCCACGCCGGGGAGCGCTCCACCCGCAGCCGGCGGCCACCGGCGGTCAGCTCCAGCTCGACCACGGGAGCGACCTCGGGTGGCGCGTGGTGGGAGCGCAGGTCCGGTGCGCCGCCGGCGCGGGCACCGGGCACAGCGCCGTACAGGGCGAAGCAGACCGCGTCCAGGACGCTGGTCTTGCCGGCCCCGGTGCGTCCGTGCAGCAGGAACAGGCCGTCGGCGGACAGGGCGTCGAAGTCGACGCGCTCGGAGCCGGCGAAGGGACCGAAGGCCGTCACCGACAGGCGGTGCAGCCTCACGCGCTGGCCGCCTCGGCGGCGCGCGAGCGACCTGCGGCGCCGAGGTGGCGCTCGCGGAGGTCGACCTCGGCGGGCTCGTCGACCAGCTCTGGGCGTGCTGAGCTGTCAGGGCGGTGGTCGGCCTCGACCAGCTCGGGGCGGGTGGCCTCCAGGGCGGCGCGCAGCAGTGCTCGCTCGGCCGGGTCGGCGGCGCGTCCGCGCACGTGGTCGACGAAGGAGCAGCACAGCGACTCCTCGTCCAGGCCCGCGACGCGCTCGGCGTAGCCCTGCGGGCGACGGTCGCTGTCGGCGCGCTCGGGCTCCCAGGACAGGACGAGCACGTGCGGGAAGCGGGTGCGCAGCGCAGCCATGGGTTCGCGGGGCCGCTCGGGGTCGGTGAGGACCACCTGGCACCACGCCTGCCGCGCGTGCTCGTGCTCGGGGGCGCTCAGGAGCTCGTCCAGGGACCCGCGCAGCAGCGCCAGCGGTCGCGGTGGGGTCACGTCCACGGCGTCGACCCGCTCCACCCCGGCCGCGCCGAGCTCGAGGAGCCAGTGGCCCTTGGTGCGCCCGGCCTCGGAGAAGGCGTACGCCAGGGGCGACCCGGAGTAGCGCACGTGCTCGGCGACGACCTGCCGTCCGTGCAGGTGCCCCAGGGCCAGGTAGTCCAGCGAGGTCCCGGGGCAGGTGCCCGGGCCCGCGTCGTCGTCCTGCTCTGGTCCTGGCTCTTGTCCTGGGCCGCCCAGGAGCACGCCGGCGGGCACCGACCCGACCCCGCCGACGGTGATGTCGCGCTCGTCACCGCTGGCCTCGCCACCGACGACGAAGGCGTGCGCCGCCAGCACCGCTCGGGTGCGCCCCCGGGCACCGTCCCCGGCGCGGCGGGCGGCGAGGTCAGCCCGGACCCGGCCTGCGACCTCCCCGAGCACCGCGGCGTGGCTGCGCGCCACGCCCAGGGGGCCCGCGACCAGCCCCGGCTCGAGGTAGGGGATGCCGTACAGGGCCACCGGCCCGTGGGCGTCGGACAGCTCCACCGGGCGGGCGGCGTCGGCCACGCGGGTGCGCAGGTGCAGCCCGGCGCGCTCCAGGGCACGCCCGCCGAAGCCGAGGCGGGCGGGCGAGTCGTGGTTGCCGCTGGTGAGCAGCACCTGCGCTCCGGCCCCGAGCAGGCGGTGCAGGGCGTCGTCGAGGACCTCCACCGCGTCGACCGCTGGCAGCGCCCGGTCGTAGACGTCACCGGCGACGACGACGGCGTCGACCCGCTCGGAGCGCACCACCTCGACCAGCGCGTCGAGGGCCGACGCCTGGTGCTCGAGCATGCCGACCCGGTGGAAGCTGCGCCCCAGGTGCCAGTCGGAGGTGTGGAGGATCCGCACCCCTGGGACGCTAGGCGGCCCCACCGACAGCCCGTCCGGCGGGTCACGCACCGCAGGCGCCCGCAGCGCAGCGCGGTGCGGGCCGGCAGGAGGTCACCCGCTCGGAGCAGGTGTCCGTCTGGCAGGTGGGTGCACGAGGAGGTGGGGGCGGTGGGGCAGGAGGTCGACGCCGCGGCGCTGGGACGCGAGCGGCGCCGCGCGCACCGGGAGCGCCTCGCGCTGTGCCTGGGTGCGCTGGAGGGGATGCTCACCGAGCACGCCCGCGGCCGCGCCCGCTTCGAGGACGACGCGCCGCGGGTGGGTGTCGAGCTGGAGCTGGTGCTCGTCGACCCCGCCAGCAGCGCCCCGCTGCGCGCCAACGACGCCGTGCTGCAGCGCATCGCCGCCGCCTCCGGACCCGGAGCCTCAGGGGGCCCAGGAGGGTCGGGGGGCTCCGACGGGAAGCTGTGGGGGCCGGAGATCAGCGCCCACACCCTGGAGGTCAACCTGCCGCCCGGAGCGCTGGAGGGCCGCGGCCTGGCGGCGCTGGAGCGGGGGCTGCGCAGCCGCCTCGACGCCGCCCACGCCCGCGCCGGGGAGGTCGGTGGCCGCCTGCTCATGACGGGCCTGCTGCCCACCCTGCTGCCCGAGCACACCCGTGGGGACTGGATGACCCCCTCGGCGCGGTACCGGGCGCTGCAGGAGGCGGTGCTGGAGGCCCGAGGAGAGGACCTCGCCCTCGACGTCGAGGCGGCGCCGGGCACCCCCGGCGGGCAGCGGCTCTCGCTGCTGCTGGACACCCTGGCCGCCGAGGGGGCCTGCACCAGCACCCAGGTGCACCTCAAGGTGGCCCCCGAGCAGTTCGCGGCCAGCTGGAACGCCGCCCAGCTGCTCATGGGGCCGCAGCTCGCGCTCGGGGCGAACAGCCCGTTCGCGTTCGGCGCGCGGTGCTGGGAGGAGTCGCGGGTGCCGGTGTTCACCCAGGCCGTCGACACCCGTCCCCCCGAGCTGGCCGCCGCCGGCGCGCCCCCGAGGGTGTTCAGCGGCAGCGACTGGCTCGACGCCGGCCGCGGGGCGCTCGCGGCGTGGGACCTGTTCGCCGAGAACGTCCGCGACTTCCCGCCGCTGCTGCCCCAGACCTGGACCGAGGACCCGGCCGCCGAGCTGGCCGCCGGTCGTGCGCCGCGCCTGCCCGAGCTGTGCCTGCAGGGAGGGACGGTGTGGCGCTGGAACCGTCCCGTGTACGACGTCGCCCCGAGCGGCGGCGCAGCCGACCGCCCCGAGCGGGCGCACCTGCGCATCGAGAACCGCGTCCTGCCCGCCGCCCCCACGGTGCTGGACGCCGTCGCCGACGCCGCGGTCTGGCTGGGGGCCGTGCACGCCCTGCGCACCAGCGGACCCGACCCCGCGCTCCTGCTGCCGCACAGCGCGGTGGTCGCCGGCCTGCACGCCGGCGCCCGCGAGGGCCTGCGGGCCCGGCTGCCGTGGCCCGGGCTCGGGATGGCCGAGGCCCGCCGGCTCCTGCTGGACCAGGTGCTGCCCCTGGCGGCGGACGGCCTGGCCGCCGCCGGGGTCGCCGCCGCCGAGGTCGACAGGTACCTGCAGGTCGCGCAGGAGCGCGCCACCACCGGACGCACCGGAGCCCAGTGGCAGGCCCGCGCACTGGCGGCCCTGGAGGAGCGCGGCGCCGACCGGCGCACCGCGCTCGCGGGGGTGGTGGAGCGCTACGCGGACCACCAGGACGGCGGGGAGCCCGTGCACACCTGGCCCGACCTGGCGTGACCTGGCGTGATCTGACCTGGCCCGACCCGAGGTGCGCCGAGCGCGCGCCGTGGCGGCTCAGCCCGGGTCGGCTGCTCAGGCCAGCCGGGCGGGGAACCCGCCGGTGGCGACCGGGCCCCAGCGGGTGGGGGTGATGCTGATCAGCGACTTGCCCTGGTCGCGCATGGCCTGGCGGTACTCGTCCCAGTCGGGGTGCTCCCCGGAGATGCAGCGGAAGTACTCCACCAGCGGCTCCACGGCGTCCTCGCCGTCGACGACCTGCGCGGTGCCGTCCACCTGGACCCAGTCGTTGCCGAACCCGGGGGAGAGCACCACCAGGGAGGCGCGCGGGTCGCGGCGCAGGTTCACCGCCTTCGCGCGGTCGGGGTAGGTGGACACCACGAAGCGGGCCTGCTCCCCGGTGCCGGCGACGCCGCAGGTGACCGGAGAGGACTGCAGGGACCCGTCGCGGCGGAACGTGGTCAGGACGCCGTCGTGGCGGGTGCGCGCGAAGTCGAGCAGCCCGCCCAGGTCGACGCGGGTGGTGGTCGCGATGGTTCGTGCCATGCGCCGAACCTAGGGGTGCGCTGCCTGATCGGCCCCCGCTACGGTCGCGGGACGCCCGGCGGCGCTGCCCCGTGGCTGCACCTCCTGCACGACCGCAGGTGCACCGCCGGGGCCGTCGCGTGCTGCGCCGTCCTCCTGGAGGTCCCGTGTTCCGCAAGGTCCTGGTCGCCAACCGCGGGGAGATCGCGGTCCGCGCCTTCCGCGCCGCCGTGGAGCTGGGAGCCCGCACCGTGGCGGTCTACCCCTACGAGGACCGCGGGGCGGTGCACCGCATCAAGGCCGACGAGGCCTACCAGATCGGCGAGCGCGGCCACCCCGTGCGCGCCTACCTCGACGTCGAGGAGATCGTCCGCGTCGCCAGGGAGTCCGGCGCCGACGCGGTCTACCCCGGCTACGGGTTCCTCTCGGAGAACCCCCGCCTGGCCCAGGCCTGCGCCGACGCCGGCATCGCCTTCGTCGGCCCGCCGCCAGGGGTGCTGGAGCTGGCGGGCAACAAGGTCCGCGCCCTGGGACGCGCCCGCGAGGCCGGCATCCCCGTGCTGCGCTCCTCAGCGCCCTCGTCCGACGTGGACGAGCTGGTGGCCGCAGCCGGCGACATCGGGTTCCCGATCTTCGTCAAGGCCGTCGCCGGCGGCGGCGGACGCGGCATGCGCCGCGTGGACGACCCCGCCGCGCTCGCGGAGGCCCTCGCGACGGCCATGCGCGAGGCCGAGGGCGCCTTCGGGGACCCGACGGTGTTCCTGGAGCAGGCGGTGCTGCGCCCGCGCCACATCGAGGTGCAGGTGCTGTCCGACGGCACCGCCGGCACCCACGAGCAGGGGAGCGAGGGCTCCACCGACGACGGGTTCGTCCACCTGTTCGAACGCGACTGCTCCCTGCAGCGGCGCCACCAGAAGGTCATCGAGATCGCCCCCGCCCCGAACCTCGACCCGGCCCTGCGCGACGCCCTCACCCGCGACGCCCTCGCCTTCGCCCGCTCCATCGGCTACGTCAACGCCGGCACCGTGGAGTTCCTCGTCGAGACCGCCGGCGAGCGCGCCGGCCAGCACGTCTTCATCGAGATGAACCCCCGCATCCAGGTGGAGCACACCGTCACCGAGGAGGTCACCGACGTCGACCTCGTCCAGTCCCAGATGCGCATCGCCGCGGGGGAGACCTTCGCCGACCTCGGCCTGTCCCAGGACCGCATCGTCCTGCGCGGCGCCGCCCTGCAGTGCCGCGTCACCACCGAGGACCCCGCCAACGGCTTCCGGCCCGACACCGGCACCATCACCGCCTACCGCTCCGCCGCCGGCGCCGGCGTCCGCCTCGACGGCGGCACCATCGACACCGGCGTCGAGATCAGCGCCCACTTCGACTCCATGCTCGTCAAGGTCACCTGCCGCGGCCGCGACTTCCCCACCGCCGTGCGCCGCCAGCGCCGCGCGCTCGCGGAGTTCCGCGTGCGCGGGGTCAGCACCAACATCCCCTTCCTCCAGGCGGTCCTGGACGACCCGGCCTTCATCGCCGGTGACGTGGCCACCTCCTTCATCGAGGAGCGCCCCGAGCTGCTGCGGGCCCGCACCCCCGCCGACCGCGGCACCAAGCTCATGACCTACCTGGCCGACGTCACGGTCCACCGCCCGCACGGAGAGGCCCCCACCTCCCTGGCCCCGGCCGCGAAGCTACCCGCCCGCGTCGACCTCGAAGCGCCCGCCCCGGACGGCTCCCGCCAGCGCCTGCTCGCCCTCGGCCCGGCCGCCTGGGCCGCCCAGCTGCGCGCCCAGGTGCCCGTGGCCGTCACCGACACCACCTTCCGCGACGCCCACCAGAGCCTGCTCGCCACCCGCGTGCGCACCCGCGACCTGGTCGCCGCCGCCCCCCACCTGGCCCGCACCCTCCCCGACCTGCTCTCCGTGGAGTGCTGGGGAGGGGCCACCTACGACGTCGCCCTGCGCTTCCTCGGCGAAGACCCCTGGGACCGCCTGGCCGCCCTGCGCGAGGCCATGCCCAACCTCGCCCTGCAGATGCTGCTGCGCGGACGCAACACCGTCGGCTACACCCCCTACCCCGAGGCGGTGACCAGGGCGTTCGTCGCCGAGGCGACCGCCACCGGTGTCGACGTCTTCCGCATCTTCGACGCCCTCAACGACATCACCCAGATCCGCCCCGCCATCGACGCCGTCCTCGAGACCGGCACCGCCGTCGCCGAAGGCACCCTCTGCTACACCTCCGACCTGTCCGACCCGTCCGAACACCTGTACACCCTCGACTACTACCTGCGCCTGGCCGAGCAGATCGTCGACGCCGGCGCCCACGTCCTCGCCGTCAAGGACATGGCCGGCCTCCTGCGCCCACCCGCCGCGAAGAAGCTCATCTCCGCGCTCCGACAGCGCTTCGACCTCCCCGTCCACCTGCACACCCACGACACCGCCGGCGGCCAGCTCGCCACCCTCCTCGCGGCCGTCGAGGCGGGCGTGGACGCCGTCGACGCCGCCTCCGCCCCCATGGCCGGCACCACCAGCCAGCCCCCCGCCTCCGCCCTGGTCGCCGCCCTGCGCCACACCGACCGCGACACCGGCCTCGACCTGCGCGCCGTCATGGACCTCGAGCCCTACTGGGAAGCCGTCCGCCGCCTCTACGCCCCCTTCGAGTCCGGCATCGGCGCCCCCACCGGACGCGTCTACGACCACGAGATCCCCGGCGGCCAGCTCTCCAACCTCCGCCAGCAGGCCATCGCCCTCGGCGTCGGCGAGAAGTTCGAACAGGTCGAAGCGACGTACCACGCCGCCGACCGCATCCTCGGCCACCTCATCAAGGTCACCCCCTCCTCCAAGGTCGTCGGAGACCTCGCCCTCCACCTCGTCGCCGTCGGCGCCGACCCCGAGGACTTCGCCGCCGACCCCCAGCGCTTCGACGTCCCCGACTCCGTCATCGGCTTCCTGTCCGGAGAGCTCGGCGACCCGCCCGGCGGCTGGCCCGAGCCCTTCCGCACCAAGGCGCTCGCGGGCCGCGCCACCCGCACCACCCCCGCCGAGACCGCCCTCGCCCCCGACGACGCCACCGCGCTCGCGGCGCCGCCCGACCTGGGCGAGCGCGGCACCAGCGCCTCGCGCCGCGACCTGCTCAACCGCCTGCTCTTCCCCGGCCCGTCCGCTGAGCTGGCCCGGGTGCGGGAGGCCTACGGCGACGTCTCGGTGCTCGACACCCGCGACTACCTCTACGGCCTGCGCCGTGGGGAGGAGTCCGTCATCGCCCTGGGGCGCGGCGTCTCCCTCATCGCCGGCCTCGAGGCCGTCGGCGAGGCCGATGAGCGGGCCCTGCGCACCGTCATGACGGTCCTCAACGGCCAGCTGCGCCCGGTGGCCGTGCGCGACCGGACCCTGGAGGTCTCCGTCGCCTCGGCCGAGAAGGCCGACCCCTCCCGACCCGGCCACGTCGCCTCGCCCTTCGCCGGGGTGGTCACGCTCGTGGTCGGCGAGGGCGATGCCGTCGAGGCCGGCCAGACGGTCGCCACCATCGAGGCCATGAAGATGGAGGCCTCCATCACCACCCCCGTCGCCGGCACCGTCCGGCGCCTGGCCATCGGGAAGGTGCAGCAGGTCGAGGGCGGCGACCTGGTCGTGGAGATCACGACGACCTGAGCCCACCCCGCTCGCGAGCCCGCACCCCCGTCGTCGTCCTCCCTGGGCCACGAGGACGATGACGGGGGTGGTTTCCCTCTGAGGTGAGGGCAGGCTAACCTCACCCCTGTGATCGCGACCGCCGCCTCCGCGCGCCCCGGCGCAGCGGGCGCCGGCCCCTCCGCGCCGCCGGCGCCTCCTCGGGCCGACCGACAGCCGGGCCAGCGGCGCAGCCGACGGCTCACCGCGGTGCTCCTCCTGCTCGTCCTCGCCGTGGCCGGCGCCGCCGCCAGCCTGGCGCTCGGATCGCGCGCCCTGCCGCTGTCGACGGTCACCCAGGTGCTGTCGCAGGGTCCCGGCGCGGCGGGCGCGGCCGGAGCCGACGGCGAGGTCGCCGTCATCGTCTGGCAGCTGCGCGTGCCCCGCACGGCCCTGGGACTGCTGGCCGGCGCAGCCCTGGGCGTCGCCGGCGCGCTCATGCAGGGCCACACCCGCAACCCCCTGGCCGACCCCGGTCTGCTCGGCGTCACCCAGGGGGCTGGCCTGGCGGTGGTCCTGGCGGCGGTCCTCCTCGGTGCCGACGGCGTCCTGCCGCCCGTGGCCACCGTCACCGCGGCCCTGGTCGGCGCCGCCGCCGGCGCCCTCGTCGTCCTCGGCATCGCCGGAGCCGGCGGGGGGAGCGGGCGCGGCCTGCGCGACCCGCTGACCCTGGTGCTGGCCGGCGCCGCGGTCACCGCCCTGCTGGGCGCGCTGGTCCAGGCCGTCATCCTCGGCGACGCCACCGCGCTGCAGGCCTTCCGCTTCTGGGCGGTCGGGTCCCTGGTCAGCTCCGCTCCCGTGGTGGCGATCGCGGCGCCGGTGGTCGCGCTCGGCCTGGTGCTCGCCCTGCTCGGCGCCCGCAGCCTGGACCTGCTGGCCCTGGGCGACGACGTCGCCCGCGGCGCCGGCGTGCGCCTGGGCCCGGCCCGGCTGCTGGGCGTCCTCGCCGTCGTCGCGCTGGTCGGGGCCGCCACCGCGGCCTGCGGGCCGGTCGCCTTCGTCGGGCTCGTGGTGCCCCACGTGGCCCGGGCGCTGGTGGGGCCCGTCCACCGCTGGCTGCTGCCCGTCTCAGCGCTCGTGGGCGCCGTGCTGGTGCTCTTCGCCGACGTCCTGGGCCGCCTGGTGGCGGTGCCCGCCGAGATCCCCGTAGGGGTGGTGCTCGCGGTGGTCGGCGGTCCCGCCTTCGTCGTCCTCGTGCGCCGCCGGAAGCTGGCGGCCCTGTGAACAACCCTGTGAACAGCCCTGTGAACGGCATGGTGGGCGGCTCGGTGAGCGCCGCCGCTGCCGCACGTCCACTGCCGCGGCCGCTGCCGCCCGCCCCCGGCACCCGCGTGCTGCGCGCCGGGCCGGTCTCGGTGCGGCTGCGGCTGCGCTCGGTGGCGCTGGTCGTCGCCTCCCTGCTCGTCCTGCTGCTCGTCGTGGCCGTCGACCTGTCCCGCGGCTCGGGCCAGCTGGGCCTGGGAGACGTGCTCGGCGTCCTGAGCGGCGGCGGCCAGGGCGGGGCGCGCTTCATCGTCACCGAGCTGCGCCTGCCGCGCACGGCCACCGCCGTCGGGGTCGGCGCCCTGCTGGGCCTGTCCGGAGCCCTGCTGCAGGCCTTCGCCCGCAACCCCCTGGCCAGTCCCGACATCCTCGGCGTCGACCGCGGCGCCGCCGTCGGAGCCCTGGCGGTGATCCTCGCCGCCACCGCGCTGCCGGCCGCGGCCGGCCCGCTCCAGGCCGTCGGGGTGCCCGCGGCCGCCGGGGCCGGGGCCCTGGGCACCGCGGTGCTCATCTACCTGCTGGCCTGGCGCCACGGCGTGCAGGGCACACGGCTGGTGCTCATCGGCATCGGTGTGGCCGCCGCGCTGCAGGGGCTGGTCTCCTGGATGCTCATCGGCGCTCGCCTGGAGTGGGCCGCTGAGGCCGTGCGCTACCTGTCCGGCTCGCTGTCCGGGCGCGGCTACGAGCAGGTCGCCCAGGCGGGCGTCGCCCTCGCGGTCCTGCTGCCCGTGGCGCTCGTCCTCGGCCACCGCCTCGACGCCCTCGTGCTCGGTGACGACTCCGCCCGCGCCCTCGGCGTGCCGCTGCAGCGCAGCCAGCTGGCGGTGCTGCTGGTCTCCGTGGCCGCCGCAGCCGCCGCCGTCGTGGCCTGCGGACCCGTCGGGTTCGTGGCGCTGCTCGTGCCGCAGGTGGCGCTGCGCCTGGCCGGACCAGCCGCCCGCGGACGCCCGCCGGTGCTGGCCAGCGCCGTCCTGGGAGCCGTGCTCGTGGTGCTCGGTGACTGCATCGGGCGCACCAGCCTCGGGATCGAGCTGCTCTTCACCCTGCCGGGCGAGGTCCCCGTCGGGGTCATCACCTCGATCGTCGGCGCCCCCTACCTGATCTGGCTGCTCGTGCGACGAGCCCGAGAGAGGACCGTGTGATGACCGCCTCCACCAGCCCCGGGAGCACCCCCGGCCCGACCAGCCGCCTGCGCGCGGAGCGGATCCGCCTGGCCTACGGCGAGCGCGTCGTCGTCGGCGGTGGCGGTGGCCTGGACCTCGCCGTCCCCGACGGAGCGCTGACCGTCGTCGTCGGCCCCAACGGCTGCGGCAAGTCCACGGTCCTGCGGGCGCTGGGCCGCCTGATGCGCCCCACCGCCGGCCGCGTGCTGCTCGACGGGCGCGCCATCGACTCGATGCCCACCCGGGCCGTCGCCCAGCAGCTGGCCCTGCTGCCGCAGAGCCCGACCGCCCCCGAGGGCCTCACCGTGCGCGACCTGGTGGCCCGCGGCCGCCACCCCCACCAGCGCTGGTTCTCCACCGCCTCGGCCGCCGACGAGGACGCCGTGGCCCGCGCCCTGGGCCGCGTGGGCATGCTCGACCTGGCCGACCGGGTGGTCGACGAGCTGTCCGGCGGCCAGCGCCAGCGCGCCTGGATCGCGCTGGCGCTGGCGCAGGAGACCGACCTGCTGCTGCTCGACGAGCCCACCACCTACCTCGACCTCAACCACCAGCTGGAGGTCCTCGACCTCGTCCACGAGCTGGTCCACCCCTCCGGTGCCGGCGGCGCCGAGGGTGGCGAAGGGGCCGAGGGCTCTGGCGGGCGGACCGCCGTCGCCGTCCTCCACGACCTCAACCTCACCGCCCGCTACGCCGACCACGTGGTCGCGGTGAAGGAGGGCGCCGTCGTGGCCGCGGGCACCCCGGCCGAGGTCTTCACCGAGGAGCTCCTCGAGCAGGTCTTCTCCGTGCGGGCCCGCGTGCTGGAGGACCCCGTCGCCGGGGGGCCGCTCATCGTCCCCCTCGCCGGACGCCACGCCACCGCGGCCCCGCAGGCGCACGACGACGAGCAGCCCAGCCAGCCCAGCCAGCCCGGCGAGCCCGGCCAGGGGCCTGTGCTGTCCGTGGTCCAGGAGACCCGACCCGCGCCGTCCACCGCGTCGTCCACCGCGCCGCCCACCGGGCCTCAGCACTCCCACCCGTCAACCCCCGTGACCTCTGGAGCTCCTCGATGACCCGCCCGACCCCTCACCTCGCCTCGCTGCTCGGCGCGCACCTGCCGGCCGAAGGCGTCGGCACCTCCCGCCGCGCCGTCCTCGCGGCCGGCGCCGGTGGCCTGGCGGCCCTGCTGGCCGCGTGCGGCTCGAGCTCGACCGGTCCCGGCGCGGGCGCCTCCGCGGGCTCGGACGGGGCCTCGGCGGCGCCGTCGGGACCGTGGTCCTTCACCGACGACCGCGGCCAGACCACCACCCTGGACGCCGTCCCCACCCGCATCGCCGGCTACGCCGACGCCATGAGCGCCCTGTGGGGCTTCGGCATCGTGCCCGCGGGCATCTGGCACCGCTACAAGCTCGACCAGGACGCGAACTTCGCCGACCGCGACACCTCGGAGGTGACCGTGCTCGGCACCACCTACGGCGAGATCGACCTCGAGGCGCTCGCCGCCCT
This sequence comes from Quadrisphaera setariae, assembly GCF_008041935.1. Classification (NCBI taxonomy): domain Bacteria; kingdom Bacillati; phylum Actinomycetota; class Actinomycetes; order Kineosporiales; family Kineosporiaceae; genus Quadrisphaera; species Quadrisphaera setariae. Next base: position 143,963 of record NZ_VKAC01000004.1, on the reverse strand, counting down.
GGGCCCCGAGCTGCTCGTGGTGACCGGCTACCCCAGCGACTCCTCCGGGAAGCTGGGCGAGCAGCTGTTCTCCTTCGCCGACCAGGCCCAGCAGGACAGCGCGGCGAAGATCGCTCCCATCGTCGCGATCGCCCAGAAGGGCACCGCCGACCAGGTCGTGGCCCGCAACGGCGAGCTCGCCGCGTCCCTGGGCGCCGACCCCGGCTCCGCCGAGGTCGAGAAGGCCAAGGCCGACTGGGAGGCAGCCTGCGACCGGGTGCGCGCCACAGCCTCCAAGGGGCTCGTCGTGGGAGCGCTGTACGCCACTCCCACGGACGGCATGTACTGGGCGAAGGCCTCCGACGACCCCGGCCTGGCCTTCTACGAGTCGCTGGGCGTGACGTTCCTCCCGCTGACCACCAGCGACTACTACTGGGAGACGGCCTCCTGGGAGAACGCCAGCAAGTACACCCCCGACGTGGTCCTCTACAGCCCCATCGACGCCCTGGACGCCGCGGGGCTCAAGGCCCAGCCCACCTTCGCCCCCACCCCGGCCGCGCAGGCCGACCAGCTCTACCCCTGGTACTTCGGCTCCATGGACTACGTGCAGCAGGCCCGCGTGATCAACGCTCTCGCCGACGACCTGGAGAAGGCGCGGAAGGTCACCGCCTGACCGGCGTCGGGAGGGCTCAGGCGAGCAGGTCCGGGGTGAGGTTCCAGCGCCTCACCCCGGGCACGCCGTGCTCGGTGTCCAGCACGCACACCGCTGCGGTGTCCAGCAGCAGCTGCGCACCGGCGGCGGGGTCGGCCTCCAGCCACACCGCCGCGAGCACCCGCAGGACGTGCCCGTGGGCCACCAGCACCACGTCGCCGCCGCTCAGGTCGCCGCGCACCCGCTCCAGCACCCGCGCGCAGCGCGCGGCCACCTGGTCCAGCTGCTCACCGGGCGGCTGGCCGGGGCCGCCGGGGGCCACGCCGTCGCGGAAGACCCGCCAGTCGTCGCCGCGCTGCTCGCGGATCTGCGGCGTGGTCAGCCCCTCGTAGGCGCCGTAGTCCCACTCCGCCAGGTCCTCCCAGACGACGGCCTCGCCCCCGCCCAGCCCGCCGTCGCCCACCGGGACGCCCAGGCCCGCCAGCCGGGCCGTCTCACGCGCCCGCTGGCGGGGACTGGTGGCCACCAGCACCGGCTCGGCCCTCAGCACGCGGCCCAGCACCGCGGCGGCGGCGCGGGCCTGCTGCTCGCCCTGATCGGTCAGCGGCACGTCCGTGCTCCCGGTGTGCCGCCCCGAGCTCGACCACTCGGTGGCACCGTGACGCAGCAGCAGCAGACGACCCTTCGAGCTCACGGCGCCAGGCTGCCAGCCGGCCCGCGCCCGCGCGCGGGGGCCTCCCACCTACGATGCTCCAGGCGCTGTGGCGCCTCCGCGCGCCTGGCTCTGCCAGCTCACAGCTCCCCGTCAGCACACCGCCCGTCCAGGAGGATCCCCGCCGTGACCCCGGTGCTCGCCTGGGCCTGCGGCGTCCTCGCCCTCGCCGTGGCCGCTCTGGCCGCCGTGGTGACGGTCCGCGGTCGCCGCCTGGACGACCGCCTGCTCATCGCCGTCGCCGTCCTGGAGACGGCGCTGCTGGTGCAGGCCGTGGTGGGCTTCGTCGCGCTGGCCCTCACCGACCGCAGCGTCGACGGCGTCGTCTTCGGCAGCTACCTGGTCACCACGGTGCTCGTGCCGCCGGTCGGTGCGTTCTGGGCGCTGGGGGAGAAGTCGCGCTGGGGCACCGGCGTCCTGCTCGTCGCCGCCTTGACCACCGCCATCCTCGTCGTCCGCCTCGAGCAGGTCTGGAGCACCGGTGCCTAGCAGTCCCACCGCCAAGGGCACCCGTCCCAGCGCCGGCGGCGCCATGCGCCACGGCCCGGGGCGGGTGCTCGTGGCCGTCTACGCCGTCCTGGGCCTGTCGGCCACCGTGCGCGGCACCTACCAGGTGCTCTTCCAGTTCTCCGAGGCGCCGCTGGCCTACCTGCTCAGCCTGTTCGCCGGGCTCGTCTACGTGGCGGCCACGGCCGCCCTCGTGCGCGCCACACCGCGCGCCTGGCGCGTCGCGCTGGTCGCGGTCCTGGTGGAGCTGGTCGGGGTGCTCACCGTGGGCACCCTGACGGTCCTCGACGCCGCCGACTTCCCCGACGGCACCGTCTGGGGGGAGTTCGGCCGCGACTACGGCTGGGTGCCGCTGGTGCTGCCGCTGCTGGGCCTGGCCTGGCTGCGGCGCACCCGCCCGACCCGCCCGACCCGGTGAGCAGGCGGCACCGGCGGGCCCTGGTGGTCGGCTGGTCCAGCGTCGTGCACGGGGAGGCCACCGCCGGGGACGTCCTGTCGATGCGCGCCGTCGAGGCGGCCCTGCTCGAGGCCGGCGTGGGCGTCGACCTCGCCTGGAGCCCGGTGATGGCCGCCGCCCCCGGCGCCGGGGGAGTGGAGCTGTCCGCGGCGGACCCGGCGGACTACACCGACCTGGTCTGGGCCTGTGGCCCGCTGCACGGACGCGCCGTCGCCGAGGTGGCGGCGAGGTTCTCCGGGCTGCGCCGCAGCGCCGTCGGGGTCTCGGTGGTCGACGACGACGACGAAGGCCCGTGCGCCTTCGACCTCGTCCTCGCCCGCGACGCCCCCGGGCGCCCCGCCGTGCGCGACCTCGCCGCCGGTCCGGCCGCGGCGCTGGCCCGCGATCTGCCGGTCGTCGCGGGCACCTCCTCCTCGTCGTCGTCCACCGGCCCGAAGCCCACCGCCTCGCCGTCGTCGCCTGGTGGTCCTGAGGCGGGCGTGGTCGGGGTGTACCTGGCCCCGGGGCAGGCCGAGTACGGCGCTCGTCGCCGCCACGACGAGGTCACGCAGGCGCTGGGGGAGCAGCTGAACGCCTCGCCCCACGCCCGCCTGGCGCTGGACACCCGCCTGGACCCGCGCGGGTGGCGCGATCCCAGCACGCCCGCGGAGGTGCTGGCGCTGCTGCGCCGCTGCGACGCGGTGGTGACGATGCGCCTGCACGGCCTGGTGCTCGCCCTGGCGGCGGGAGTGCCCGCTGTGGCCGTGGACCCGGTGGCCGGAGGCGGGAAGGTCACCGCCCAGGCCGCGGCGTGGGGGTGGCCGGCTCTCCTGAGCGCCGAGGAGCTGCTCGGCGGTGGCCCGGGCCCCCTGGGGGGCCTGCACGCGCGGCTGGCCTGGGCCACGGGGGAGCAGGGACGCGCCGCCGCCCGCAGGGCGGCGGCGGAGGCCCCCGCGGCGGGCCGGGAGCAGCTGCAGGCCCTGGTCAGCGCTGTCCTGGCCTGACCGGTCGGGCTGCGGCCCGGTCTCGGCACCCTCGAAGTCCTGATAACAGAACCAAGTGTGGTGATCTTGCACCTCGCCGTCGGGGCCGGCCGCCGGCCGGCCCCGACGGCGAGAGGAGCCGCCCGAGGAGGCGGGAAGCGTCCGGGCGTGGAGGAAGGGGAGGGTTCAGCCGTTCCAGTCCGCGCTGGGCACCCGCTGGCGCCGGAAGACCCACACCCGCAGCAGCAGGAAGCGCAGCACGGTGCCGGCGAGGTTGGCGGCGGTCAGGGCGACGACCTCCACCACGTGGGAGGCGCCCGGGGCGACGGCGTCCAGCAGCACCAGGGACCCCGAGGTCAGCGCCCAGCAGATGCCGAACACGACCAGGCCCTGCGCCTGGTGGCGTCCGACGTGGGCGCGTCCGCGCACCCCGAAGGTGAAGGCGCGGTTGGCGGCGGTGTTGGCCACCGCGGTCAGCAGCAGCGAGGCGAGGTTGGCACCCTGCGGGCCCAGCGCCGGCCGCAGCAGCAGGTACAGCAGCGCGTAGGCGAGGGTGCAGGCCACCCCGACGACGGCGAACCGCAGCACCTGGGACAGCAGCCCGGTGGGGGTGGTGGGGGAGGGGCGCGTCACCAGGGCGGCGTGCACGTCGGCCAGCGGCAGCTCGCGCCGGGCCAGGGAGGCGCCCAGGCGGGCCAGGCCGCGCAGGTCGGCGGCGGCGGTGGCGAGGATGTCCACGCGGGAGTCGGGGTCGTCCACCCAGTCCACCGGGACCTCGTGGATGCGCAGGCCCGCGCGCTCGGCCAGCACCAGCAGCTCGGTGTCGAAGAACCAGCCGTCGTCGACCACCAGCGGCAGCAGCGCGTCGGCGACGTCCTTGCGCATCGCCTTGAAGCCGCACTGGGCGTCCGAGAAGCGCACCCGCAGGGTGGAGCGCAGCAGCACGTTGTAGCAGCGCGAGACCGCTTCGCGCTTGGGGCCGCGCACCACCCGGGAGGCCCGGTGCAGCCGGGTGCCGATGGCCAGGTCGGAGTGTCCCGAGACCAGCGGTGCCACCAGCGGCAGCAGCGCGGCGAGGTCGGTGGACAGGTCCACGTCCATGTAGGCCACCACCTGCGCGGCCGAGCCCGACCACGCCGCGCGCAGCGCGCCGCCGCGGCCCTTGCGGTCCAGGTGCACCACCGAGACCCCTGCGCCGGGGCGGTCCAGCTCGCCCGCCAGGTCGGTGGCGGTGGCCAGCGTGGCGTCGGTGCTGGCGTTGTCCACCACCGTGATGCAGAAGGAGTACGGCAGGTGGGCGAGCAGGTGGGCGTGCAGGGCCCGCACGCAGCCCGGCAGGTCGTCCTGCTCGTTGTAGACCGGGACGACGACGTCGAGCACCGTGGCTGACGGCGCCCCCTCAGGTGCTGGGTCCCCACCAGGCCCGCGGGTCTGCGCCGGCCCGTGCTGAACCTGCTGCGCCCGGCCGCTGGAGCCCCCTCGACCTCCCGGGCCTGAGAGGTCCGGGAGGCCTGAGAGACCAGGCGTGCCAGGACGGCCCGGTCGATCGGGGTGGCCGCCCTGGCCGAGGTCTACCGGGCTGCCGTCCACGAGGCTCACGGCCGCAACGCTCGGCCGACCTGCTGGGTGCCGCGGGTGCGCCGCCTGGGTCGGACCTGGGAGACCCGGAAGATCCGGGTGGTGCTCTGGGTGGACGGCCGACGGGAGGCTCGAGGCAGCGCTGGTGGGCAGGTGCCCCCCGGAGCCCTCACGCGTCGCGTCGCTCACGACTCACACCGGTCCACGCCCCCGAGCGTAGGCCCGCACCGCCGCCGTGGAGAGGTCCTCCAGGTCCCGGTCCTCCAGGGCCAGCACCGCCAGGGTGGTGGTGAACGCCAGCCGCAGCCCCCGGTCCGACAGCGGCAGCCCCGCTGGACGCAGCGCTCCGGTGCGCAGGTCGGTGGAGGGGCGCACCCTCAGCCACAGCGCCCCCGGGTCCGACCCGCGCAGCAGGGAGGCCAGCACCGTGCGGTCGGCCAGCCACCCCGACAGGGCCGTGCGTGCCGGCTCGGGCAGCTTCCAGGCCCGCGGGGCGAGCCCGGTCTCGATCCGCACGTGCGTGGCGACCGCGGTACCCGCCCACCCCTCGGGGCGCTCCCAGCCCGCACCGGCGTCCACCGCGGCAGGGGCCAGCGCGGCGTCGGACTCCTCACCCTCTGGGGGAAGACCTTCCCGCGAGTCGGGGCGAGAGCCGTCGTGTGAGTTCTCGGTGAACAGTGGGGGAGTCACCGCATCCCCGTCGATGTGAGAACCGCTCACCGGGTCGATGTGAGGTGGATGCGGCGAGGTGTGAGCATCTGCGAGAAACCCATCCTTTCGCACACCTGTGAGGTCGCCCCCGTCCTGTGAGGTGTTCGCCGAGCGGGAGTGTGAGGTGCCACGGCTGTCTGTCGTGCTGTCCGTCGTGTCGGCCGGGGTGCTGCTCGGGGCGGCGCTGGTGGTGACGTCGGCCAGGCGCAGGGTGGCCATGACGTCCTCGCGCTCGCCGGTGAGCGCGAGGAGGTGGACGTGGGCGCAGAAGCGGGTCCACACCGCCGGGTGCACGGCCAGTGGGCGGGCGTCGGGGTGGGCCTTGATGAGCAGGCGGCGCACCGGGTCGGGGTCGGGGCCGGGGGCCAGGGGCGGGGCGGGCATGCGCAGGACGCCGGCCAGCGCGGCCGCGGTGCCCACGGGGACGGCTCCGGTGGTCTCGGCGTGCTGGGTCAGGGCGCGCACGGCACCGGCGCGGGCGCGCAGTCCTGGCAGGGATGCGGGTGGGTCAGCGGTGGCGGCGGTGTCCAGCCAGGCGCGCACGGGCTGGGGGGCCAGGGCGGTGGTGGGGGAGGAGGCGCCTGAGGGCTCCACCCAGGCGAGCAGCTCGCGCAGGGCCCAGGTGCGCTGGCGCTGGGTGGAGGGGCTGGTGGACCCGAGGGTGGCCAGGTAGTCCTCGACGAGGCGGCTCAGGGCCGTGGGGCGCGCGGTGGGGGCATCGGTGGCCGCTGCTGCAGGGGCTGCCGGGGGGCCCACCTGAGCGGAGCTGGTGGCACGGGTGGCGTCGTCGTCCTGCGTCACGACTGCCATCCTATGGCACTTGATAACGGAACCAAGCTCACCCCTCCATCCCGGGGCACCCCCAGGGAACCCCGGGTCCTCGCGAACACCGTTCGGGCCTGGTCTGGCCTGGACGTACTGACGGGTCGGTTCGGGGTGGGGTGGTGGTCGCGGCATGGTTCCGTTATCAAAATGCTGGGTCGGCGTGACGATGACGGGCGCGGGGGCGATCCCGAGGGGGCCGGAACGGGTAACCAGCGACCGCCCGGAAGCAGGCGCGGATGCTGACGACAGCAGCGGAAGCGGTGACGGCGCACCCGAGTGGCTGGACGGCCCAGCGGCCGAGTCGTGGGACGCAGGGCCGAGAAGCCCTGGGGGAGCCTGGGCAGTACAGCTAGCGCACTGGAGACGACGAGGGACGAGCCCAGGCCGTCCGCCCGCACCGACCTCGGGGAAACGGCTCGCGCCGCGGCGAGCTGCTGGAGCAGACTCACCTGCCGTGACGGAACAGCCAGCCCGGCCCGCAACGGCGACTCGCACGTACCGGACTGAGGTCATCGGCCAGTTCGCACGTCCCGAGGGTGAGCTGCGCGCGCGGCTGCTGGCGGACCAGGGCGCCCACGACGTGTTCTCCTCGGCCTTCACCGAGGACGGCTGCTGGACCTACGGCCTGACCCTGACCCGCTTCACCGTGCGCCACCTCCTGGTCATCCCGGCGTCCTCGGCGGTCGAGGCCGACGAGGACGCCGCCACCGAAGCCCTCGTGCGGACGATGGCGCTGCTGGAGGAGAACGGTGTCGCCTGGCGCGGGGACCTGAGCGTGTCGGTGACGTGCCTGGAGGACCTCAAGCCGCGACGCTGAGCGGGAGCGCCGAAGGAGTGCCCAGGGGAGCGTCGACCTGCACCTTCTCCGGATTGTCTGACATAACGTTGATTATCGGCGCATTAGGAACGTGCAGGGGAGCAGGTCTCGTCGAGGTCGTGGAGGCGCCTGGAGAAGGTGGGGCGCCGTTGCCGTCGAGCTCGCCAGGACCAGGTGGCGAGGTGGCTGACAGGGGCGGATCTCGTCGCCCCCGACGTGGTGGTCACTGCTGGTCGCCGCGTCAGCCAGCGCTGGTCACGGCTCCGGACCAGTCGACCCCCTTGGCGCCGCTGGCTCCCCCGGCACCTGTGGCGCTGCGACCCGCGGCCGCGGCTCATCGGCTCCGGCCTCGCCTGGTGCGCTTAGCGGGACGGTCGAGGCAGGTCGAGCGCGAGTGGTCGGGCGACCTGCCTCGGCCGGCCCGTGCGCGATGGCCTCGTCCCCGTCGACCCAGGATCCGGCTCCAGGTGGCGGTCTGAGAGCCCCGGCCCGGGGCGGGGATGGCGTCCGGGCGGGCTCGAGCCGCAGCCCGCAGCCCGCGGCCCGCCGAGGTGACGCCGCGTCGCGCATCGAGGTCTTCGGGGGTGACTCCCCCAGAACGGCAGCCTCCTTCGTGCATGGTTCTGTTATCAGACACAAGCCACCACTCACCATCAGACGCCCTCGGGTGCGCCACGATCGTGGTGTGGCTGGGGTGCTGGCGGGGTTCGTGACGATCATCGCCCTCATCGCCCTGGGGGCGCTGCTCGCCCAGCTGCGCGTGCTGGACCTGGACGCCCAGAAGGTGCTCTCGCGCCTGGCCTTCTACGTGGCCTCCCCCGCGCTCATGGTGGTGACCCTCGCGGGGGCCGACGTCCACCAGGTGCTCTCGGCCAACCTCGTCGCCAGCGCTGCGGCCTTCGCGGTGGCTGCGGGCCTGTACGTCACGGCGTCCCGACTGGCCTTCCGCCACGACCTGGCCCGCACGACCGTCGGCGCCCTCTCGGCGGCCTACGTCAACGCCGGCAACCTCGGCCTGCCGATCGCCGCCTACGTCCTGGGGGATGCCGCACTGGTGGCTCCGACGTGGCTGCTGCAGCTGCTCCTGCTGCAGCCCCTGGCCCTGGTCGCGCTCGACGTGGGCGTCGCCGACCGCCGCCCGCCGCTGCGCAGAGTGCTGCGGCGCCCGCTGAGCACGCCCCTGACGGTGGGCTCCCTGGTCGGGCTCGCCCTGTCGCTGACCGGTCTTCGCATCCCCGCCCTGGTCGCCGACCCGCTCCAGCTGGTCGCCGGCATGGCCGTTCCGGCGATGCTCATCGCCTACGGCATCTCCTTGCGCCTCGGACCCCGCCCCGGCGCCGGGGCGGGTGAGCTCGCGGTCGGCGCGTCGCTGCTGGCGGTCACCGTGCTGGCGGCCCTGCCGACAGCTCAGAACATCTCCGTCCACGCCACCCGCTACGACCGGGGCGTCATCATCGCCCGCGACGCCATCTTCGCGACGACAGCGCTGTCCGTTCCGGTGATCGCACTCATCGCCGCCATCCTCACGCCGTGACCCATCCGAACAGGTCACATCACACTGTCACGAATCAACCATCACAAGGTGTCATCTCACATCCAGCAACTTCTCTCACGCGCGACACGTCACAGCCGCTCAACCTCACAATCGGGACGCGGGCCTGTACCTCACATGAGCGGTCTGGTTGGCTGTGCGATGTGAGTGGTGAGCGGTGGGATGAGATCGCACGGTGGGTCGACGCCGACGGACGGGTCGGGCTGGGCGACCTGGCGTCGCGGTTCGGCGTGTCAGAGATGACCATCAGGCGCGACCTCGACGCCCTGACCGCAGCCGGTCGCCTGCGCCGTGTGAGGGGCGGCGCGGTCAGCCTGACCAGCGCACCCCCCTCCTCCAGCTCCCCCGCGCAGCCCGGCCGCGCGACGCCTCCGCTGACCCGCCCAGCCGGCACTGGCCCTGGTGTTGCGCCAGGAGCTGTCGCCTCGACCGTCGGCGCAGCAGGATCCACCGCCTGGGAGGGCGGGGCCGCGGTGACTGACCCTCGAGGTGGTCTCCGCGTCGATGGCCCCACCGCTACTCGTCCTGACCCCCGGGGCGGCGGCCGGGGCGACGTCCCCGGGGCGGGAGAGCCGACCTCCGACCTCGAGGGCCTCCCCTCCCCCGGCTTCGACCTGTCCAGGGCACCGTCGTCGCTCGGTTCCGTTATCGCGTCGTGGGCAGGAGCGTTGCCCACGGGCTTCCCGTCGACATCCCCTGGCCCGCACAGCGGCTCCACCGGCACCCCTGGAGACCAGGGCGCCGGTGACCCGAGCGCCCAGGAGCGCCCCACCGAGGCCACGGTCACCGGCTACCCCACCGCAGCGCACGCCTCCTCCGGGGAACCCCGGTCCGCGCCGCGCGAGCCCGAGGCGCCCCCCGGGTGGGACCTCCCGCCCGCCGACCACCCCGGCGGCCACGCCGCTCCCCCCACCCCGGCGCCGTCAGCGCAGGCGGCACCGTCGGCGGCTCTGGAGGACCCGTGGGCCCGCGCCGCCCACGCAGCCCTGAGCGACCTCACCCCCGGGGCCGCGGTCCTGCTGACCGGCGGCACCGGCTGCCTGGCCCTGGCCCACCACGTCGCCAGACTCGCCTCCCGCTCCCCCGCGACGCCCCTGACCGTGGCGGTCACCGCCCTCGCCCCGGCCACCGTCCTGGCCGGAGCCCCCGGCGTGCGCCTGGTGGTGCTCGGCGGGGAGGCCGAGCCCGCCGGCACCGACCTGGTCGGCCCCTCGGCGCTGGCGGCGCTGGAGGACCTGCACCTCGACGTCGCCGTCCTGACGCCCACGGGTCTGGACGCCCGCGGCGCCTGGGCACCCACCTCCGCAGCTGCGGCGCTCGTGGCCGCGGCGGTGGCGCGGGCCGAGCGGACCGTCGCCGTCGTCGCCCCGGGGGCGCTGGGCCGGCCCGGCCTCGTGCGCGCCGCACCGCTCGGCGCCCTCGACCAGGTGGTGGCGGTGCCCGCCCCCGGTGAGGACTCCGCGTCCCTGACCGCCCGCCTCGAGGCCGTGCGCGCCACCGCCCCCAGCGCCCCCCGGATCAGCGCCGCCTGACCCGGCCACCCTCGAGCACGACGCAGGCAGGACGCAGGTCTGGCGCGAGCTCCCCTCAGGCAGGGCCCGCACCCCGCGGCACCACGCCCAGCGCCCGGGAGCAGGCGACGACGACGAGGGCGGCCAGCGCCGCGGCCGCCACCGGCAGCAGCAGCGCCGGCTGGGACCCGGGGCCGTCGATGATCCGACCCGCCACCGCTGCGCCGAGGGAGACCCCCAGTCCCAGGGAGGTGCCCACCCACGCCAGGCCCTCGGTGAGCTGGCGAGGCGCGACCAGGTGGGCGACCAGGGCGTTGCCGGAGATGAGCGTCGGGGAGATCGCGAGCCCGGACAGGAACAGCGTGGCCGCCAGCACCGGGATGCTCCCGGAGGCGGCCACCGGAGCGATGAGCACCGCCATGCCCACCGCTCCCAGCCGGAAGCGCCGCGGCAGGCTGCCCCGCCAGGTGACGGCGCCGAAGACGAGCCCCGCCAGCAGGCTGCCCACCGAGTACAGCGCCAGCACCAGACCCGCGGCGGCCGGAGCGCCGCGCTCGGCCGTGAAGGCCACCGCGATGACCTCCACGGAGCCGAAGACCACGCCGGTGCCCACGAACGCCAGCGCCAGGGCACGCATCCCGGCGTGCTCCATCACCCCGACCGCCGAGCGGAGCGCGGCGCGCCAGTCGCGGGTCGCGGCCGCGCTCGTCGTCGTCCTGACCTGTTGCTCCTGCTGCTGGTCGGCCTGTGCCCGGGTGCGGGCGGACGGGGGCTCGGTGGAGCGCTGCACCACCAGGGCCGTGCCGCCGACCACCGTCGCCGCGAGCGCGGTGGCGAGGGCGGTGGCGGGAGAGACGGCGACGGCGAGGACCGTGGCCAGCGGTGGGCCGAGGGTGAAGGTGACCTCGTCGAGGACGGACTCCAGGGAGAAGGCCGGGTGCAGGCGGGCGGTGTGCGCTGCGTGGTCGCCGTCGCGCAGGGCCCAGGCCCAGCGGGCGCGGACCAGGGAGCCCCAGCTGGTGAAGCTGGCGCCCGCGAGCGCGGCGGCGGCGCCGATGAGGAGCACGTGGGCGTGCGTGGTGGAGGAGCTGCTGGTGGTCCAGGTGGTGGTGAGGACGGTGAGGACGGAGGCGGTGTGGACCGCGAGCGCGGGGACGGCGACGCGGGCCTGGCCGTGGCGGTCGACCAGGCGGGACAGGACGGGGGCGCCGAGGGCTGAGGCGATGGAGGCGGCTGCGGCGACGGCTCCTGCGGCGCCGTAGGAGCCGGTGGCCTCTTGGACGAGGAAGACGTAGATGAGGCCGTACATGGCGATGGGCAGGCGGGCGAGGAGCCCGGCGGTGACGAAGGCGGGGGCTCCGGGGGTGCGCAGGACCTCGCGGTAGGGGTTCCTCATCTCCTGTCGGCTGTGCTGGTGGCGGAGTTGGTGGCGGAGTTGGTGGTGGTGCTGGTGGTGGAGCTGGTGCCGGGGTCGGTCGCGTCGAGGTCGACGGGGGCCAGGGCGTCGAAGGCGTCCCCGGGGCCGGGGTTGTCGGGGTGGGTGGTGCCTCCGAGGTGGCGCACGACCCCCCAGACGGCGTTGAGGGCGGTGGTGACGGCGCCGTCGGCCCAGCCGGGGGTGAAGGAGATGTCGTCGCCGGCGAGGAAGAGGCCCTGCTGCGCCGGCGGCAGGTCGTCCCTGACGAAGTGGGTGAACAGGCGGCGCTGGTAGCGGTAGTGGCCAGGCAGGGCTCCGCGGAAGGCGCCCATGAAGTTGGGGTCGGACTCCCAGGAGACGGTGACGGGCTCGCCGATGATGTGGCTGGCGATGTCGACGTCGGGGTAGACCTCCCCCAGGGAGCGGACCATGAGGCGGACGCGCTCGTCGGTGGACAGGGCGAGCCACTTGAGGGCGTCGTCGTTCCAGGTGTAGCTGAGGCAGATGGTGGCGGGCTGGTTGCTGTCGTCTCCCCCACCTGCTGCCGGTTCGGGGTCCAGGAGGTAGGTGGCACGGGTCATGCGGTCGGTGAGGGTGGTGGACATCACCCGACGTCCCGTGTCCGGTGACCGGTCGCGCCAGAAGGGGCGGTCGACCATGACGAAGGTCTTGGAGGACTGCGCGTAGTGGGACCTGTCCATCGCCATCCACGTGGGGTGGTCGAACAGGGCCTCCTCGGTGTCGATGCGCGCTGACAGCAGCCAGGACTGGCAGGTGATGACGGCGGCGTCGTGGGTGGTGGTGCGTCCCCAGCGGTCGGTGACGGCGATCCGTGAGCCGCCTGCGGTGCCCGAGGTGGTGGAGCCGGCGCGGGCCAGGGCTGCGACGCCGGGGCGGGGGGCTCCGCCGTGCAGGTCGCGCAGGCTCTGCCCGGCGAACGGTCCGTCGGGCAGGGGGCGGGCCCACAGGCGCAGGGGCACCTGCTGGACGCCGCCGAGGATGCGCTGGTGGTCCTCGTCGGCGTTGGTGGCGATGACGCGCAGGATCTCCAGGATGGAGTTGGGGAAGTCGGTGTCCCACCCCCCGGTGCCGAACCCCACCTGTCCGAAGGCCTCGCGGTGGGCGTAGGGCAGGGCGCGGAAGGCGGCCGAGGCCGCGACGAAGCCGTAGAAGCTCTGCTCGTCGCGGGCGCGCACCAGCGGGTTCCACAGGGCCTTGACGCGGGGCAGGTCGCGGGTGGCGATGGCGTGCTGCAGGTCGGGGACGCCGATCTCGGCCAGGGCGGCCGCCCAGGCGCGGGCGACCTCGGTGAAGAACGGCGGCAGGTCGGCGGCGGTCTCGGCGTAGTGGACCTGGCCGCCGAGGTCGATGACGGTGGACCCGGCGGTGGGGGTCAGGGGGTTGGGGAACGGCGTGGTGCGGGTCCCGACCAGGTCGAGGTAGTGGGTGAAGGAGCGACCTGAGGTGGGGAAGCGCATGCCGCCGAGCTCGGCGAGGACGCCGTCGACCCCGCCGGGGAAGGGCACCGAGCGCAGGCGCCCTCCGATCTGGTCGGCCTCGTGGACGACGGGGCGCACGCCCAGGCGGGCGAGCTCGTAGGCGGCGACCAGGCCGGAGATGCCGGCGCCGACGACGGCGACGCTGGCGCCGCGGGCCTCGTCCGGCACGGACCCCAGGCCAGCGGGGTGGGCCAGCCAGCGGTCGTGCTCGAAGGGGAAGTCGGGGGTGAGCATGGTCACCTCCGGGTGGGCGAGGGCGCCGAGGACCCCTTCGCCGGTGGCGGCGGTCACCGCTGGCTCCCCTCGGCCTCGGCCCCGGCCTCGGACCCGGCCCGTGCGGTGGCTGCGAGGCCAGCGGGCTGTCCGTGCTGTCCGTGCTGCCCGTGCTGGGGGGACAGCGCCATGAGGGAGACGAGGTCGTAGGCGACGTGGCTGGCGGCGACCGCCGTCATCTGGGCGTGGTCGTAGGCGGGGGCGACCTCCACGACGTCGGCCCCGACCAGCTGCAGCCCGGCCAGGCCGCGGAGCACCTCGAGCAGCTCGCGGCTGGTCATGCCACCGGCCTCGGGGGTGCCGGTGCCGGGGGCGTGCGCGGGGTCGAGGACGTCGATGTCGATGCTGAGGTAGAGCGGGCGGTCACCGATCCGCGAGCGCAGTCCGTCCACGACCTCGTCGACGCCGCGGCGCATGACGTCGGCGCTGGTGACCAGGCCGAAGCCGAGGCGGGCGTCGTCGGCCAGGTCGGAGCGGCCGTACAGGGGCCCGCGGGTGCCGACGTGGGTGAGGGCGCCGGGTTCGAGCAGGCCCTCCTCCACGGCGCGGCGGAAGGGGGTGCCGTGGGTGTAGGGGGCGCCGAAGTAGGTGTCCCAGGTGTCCAGGTGGGCGTCGAAGTGGACCAGGGCGACCGGGCCGTGGCGGCGGGCGACGGAGCGCAGCAGGGGCAGGGCGATGGTGTGGTCGCCGCCGATGGTGACCAGGCGGGCCCCGGCGCCGGAGAGCTCGTCCGCGCCAGCCTCCACCTGCTCGATCGCCTGTTCGATGGAGAAGGGGTTGGCGACGACGTCGCCGGCGTCGACCACCTGCACCGCGGCGAACGGGTCGAGGTCGAGGCTGGGGTGGTGGGGCCGCAGCAGGCGGGAGGCATCGCGCACGGCGGCCGGGCCGAAGCGGGCGCCGGGGCGGTAGGACACCCCGGAGTCGAAGGGGACGCCGATGACGGCGACGTCGGCGCGGCCCACCTCGTCGGCGCGCGGGAGGCGGGCGAAGGTGGCCGGTCCGGCGAAGCGCGGGACGCGGGAGGAGTCGACGGGGCCCACCGGGGCGCTCCCGCGCCCTGCGGCTCCCTCACCCCCCGTCGCGCTGCCGGTCGCACTCCCGGACACGCTGCTGGTCGGCTCGGAGAGCTCCTCAGGCACCACGCCCAGCATCGTAGGGACGCCCAGCACCCCCGGGACGGCCAGCACCTCGCCAGCGCCCTCCCGCCCGCGAGGGCCACCACGGGCGGGTGGGAGAGGGCGCAGCCTGAGCCGGGTGGCGCGGGCTGTTCACCTGCCGGACGCCACGAGCGGCCCCGAGACGCTCCGCACGCACGGCCGGCTGCGCCACACTGCGCGGGTGACCGGCCCGACGACGAGCCCACCCGCGCGACCCGCGCCCCTGCCACCGCTGGACGCAGGTGGAGACGCGGGTGGGCCCGGGGCGCGGCAGCCGTTCCTGGGGCTGCGCGGACCGCTGGGCCTGGCGCACCGGGGCGGCAGCGAGCACCCGGAGAACTCCCTGGCCGCCTTCGACGCGGCGGTGGCGATGGGCTTCCGCGTGCTCGAGACCGACGTGCACGCCACGTCCGACGGGGTGCTGGTGGCGCTGCACGACCCGACGCTGGACCGCACGACCGACGGCAGCGGGCCGGTGTCCGAGCGCACGTGGGAACAGGTGTCCGAACTGAGGCTGCGGGACGCCTCGGGCGCGGTGACGGACCACGCTCCCGTGCGCCTGGTGGACCTGCTGGGCTCCTGGGCGCACACCCGGCCCGGGGTGCGGCTGAACGTCGACGTCAAGGAGCCGGCCGCCATCGCTGCGCTGGTCGACCTGCTCGCCGACCGGCCGCTCGACGCGCGCCGGGTGTGCGTGGCCTCCTTCTCCGACGGGCGGCGCCGCGCGGTCGTGGCGGGGCTCGCCGACCGGGGGGTGCGGGTGACCAGCTCGGCCGGGACGGCGGGGGTGGTCCGCTTCCTCGCCGGGGCGCGGCTGGGGCTGCGGGGGCGGGCGCTGCGGGCGCTGGTGGGCGCGGACGCGCTGCAGGTGCCGCCGAGCCGCGCCCTGCCGGCGTCCCTGGGCGGCGGGCGGGTGCACCTGGTGACGCCGTCGCTGGTGGACGCGGCGCACTCGGCGGGGCTGGTGGTCCACGTGTGGACCGTCGACGACCCCGATGAGATGAGACACCTGTTCGACATCGGGGTGGACGGGGTCGTCACCGACGACGCCGCCGCGGCCCGAGAGGTGCTCCGCGAGCGCGGCGCCTGGCCGCCGCGGGAGAGCACCCTGCACGGCGAGGACGACGACCGGCACGACGCCCACGGCGAGGACGACGACGAGGGGGTGCGCCCGTGAGCGCCCAGGTGACCGCAGGCCTGACGCCGGCCCAGCTCGGACGCGCCCGGCGCGCCTGGTACGTCTACGACTGGGCCAACTCGGCCTACGTGACCACCACGTCCACGGTGCTGTTCTCGCCCTACCTCACGGCGGTCGCCGAGGCGGCGGCCTGCCCGGGCGGGGTCGGAGAGGTGGTGCGCGACGGCGCGACCACGTGCCCGGTGCCGCTGAGCGTGCTGGGGATCCCCGTGGCAGCCGGCTCGCTGGCGCTGTACGTGGTGACCTTCGCGACGCTGCTGTCGGCGGTCGTCCTGCCGGCGGTGGGGGCGGTGGCCGACAGGTCCCGCTCCCCGCGTCGGCTCATGACCGGCTTCGCGTGGGTGGGGGCGGCCGCGGCGGCGGCGATGGTCTTCGTGGTCGGGGACCGCTGGGTGCTGGGTGCGGCGCTGCAGCTGGTGGCGAGCCTGTGCCTGGGCGCGTCCTTGGTGGTCTACGACTCCCTGCTGGTCCGCCTGGCCGGGCCCGACGAGCGCGACCGGGTCTCCTCGCGCGGGTGGGCGCTGGGGTACGCCGGTGGGGCGGTCCTGCTGGCGGCCAACCTCGTGCTGCTGGCGCAGGCGGACTCCCTGGGGCTGGACGAGGGCTCGGCGGTGCGGGTCTCGCTGCTGAGCGCCGGTCTGTGGTGGGGCGCGTTCACGCTGGTGCCGCACCTGGGGCTGCGCCGGCTGGACGGGGAGCCCGCCGTCGTCGCTCTGGAGGGTCCGGACGGGGCCGCGCCGGCGAGCACGGCCCGCGTCGTCGCCGGGTCCCTGGGGCAGCTCGTGCGCACCCTCAAGGGGGCGCCGGCGTTCCCGCAGACCCTCCTGTTCCTCATCGCCTACCTGTTCTTCAACGACGGGGTGCAGACGGTGATCGCGGCGGCGAGCATCTACGGCCAGCAGCAGCTGGGCTTCGCCTCCTCCCAGCTGGTGGTGGCGATCCTGCTGGTGCAGGTGGTGGCGCTGCTGGGTGCGCTGGCCGCCGGGTGGATCGCGCAGCGGACCTCCGCCAGGGCCACGATCCTGGGCAGCCTGGTGGTCTGGATGGCCGTGGTGGTGGCCGGCATGGTCATCCCCGCTGGCGAGTTCGGGCTGTTCCTGGCCCTGGCCGCGGCGATCGGGCTGGTGCTGGGCGGCACGCAGGCGCTGTCGCGGTCGGTGTTCAGCCAGCTGGTGCCGGTGGGCCGGGAGGCGGAGTGGTTCGGCCTGTACCAGTCCGCCGAGCGCGGCACGAGCTGGCTGGGAACCCTCGTCTTCGGACTGGTGTTCCAGCTGACGGGGTCCTACCGGCCCGCGATCGCCTCGCTGGTGGTGTTCTTCGTGGTCGGGGGGATCCTGCTGCTGCGGGTGGACGTCGCGCGTGGTCGCGCCCAGGCCCAGGCCGGTACCGGCGCTGGTCACAGCGCAGGGATCCAGGACGCTGACGGCGGAGCGGCACCCCGGGGGCGGGGACGCTGAGTCCCGGTGGGGACGCTCCGTCCCGGGTCACGCCCTCGGAGCCGGGACTCAGCGTCCCCACCGGGAGCGAGGGTCCCCAGCAGCGGTGGAGCTGCCCTTCGACGCGGCGCTCACGCGCACGACCGTCGCCGGCTGGTGGGCGACGGAGCGCGGGACGGGGTCAGCGCTCGGCGGCCAGGACGGCGGCCGCCGCGGCGGTGTGGTGCGGGCGCACCCGGCAGCACCCTCCGAGCAGGCGGGCACCGGCGGACACCCAGGACGCCACCCCGGCGACGGCGGCGTCCCGGGCGCCAGCGACGGCCCGGTCGGCAGGACCGTTCTGGCCGGCGGCGTGATCGCCGGGCCCGCCGGTGGCCTCGGGGACGGCCCACGTGCGGGCGGCGGCGTCCCACGCCTCCCCGCTGTTGGGGTACGCGACCAGCACCGCCCCGCCCGCGCCACCCACCTCAGGAGCGGGCACCACCTCACCGGCCTGCTGCAGGGCCGGCAGCACCGCGGCGGGGTCCACGCAGTTCACCCCGACGCCCAGCACGCACCCCACCTGGGCGGCCGCAGCGAGCACCGGGCCGATCGGCTCGCCGCGGCGGGTGCGGACCGCTCCGGCCTCGTCCAGCCGGGCGCTGAGGGAGACCCACGCCGGCACCGCGAGAGCGTCCAGCTCGGCCAGGAGGGCGTCGACCTCGGCGGCTCCGGGCAGGGTCTCGCAGGCGATGACGTCGGCGCCGGCCTCGGCGAGCAGGTGCAGGTGGGGGCGGTGGTGGGCGCGCAGCGCGCGCTCGTCCACCCGGCCGCTACCTGAGGCGCCCGCGTCGAGGTAGGCGCCGGTGTACTCCGACCCGTCGGCGAGGTGGGCGCCGTAGGGACCGACCGACCCGGCCACCCACCCGGCGGCGCCCGCGAGCGCGAGCCCCTGGCGGGCCAGGTGCACCGAGGAGGTGATGGCGCGCTCGGCGGCGGCGCGGTCCAGGCCTGCGGCGAGCAGGCCGGGCAGGGTGGCCTGGTAGCTGGCGGTGGTGAGGACGGCGGCGCCGGCGCGGGCGAAGGCCGCGTGGGCCTCGACGACGGCGGCGGGGTCGTCCAGGAGCAGCCGGGCCGACCACAGCGCGCTGGTGACGTCGTGGCCGCGGGCCTCCAGCTCGGTGGACAGGCCGCCGTCGAGCAGGAGGGGGCCGAGCGCGAGGGCCTCGGCGAGGGGCCCTGGGGACGGGGCAGGGGACGGGGCGGCGGGCAGTCCTGCGGGCAGTCCTGCGGGGGGCGTGCGTCGAACCTCAGATGTGACCACGGGGACAGGGTGTCACCGAGATCACACCCAGAGTCGGATCGTTCACGACCGAAGGGAACAGATCGGGGTAGTGGACCGTTGTGAGAGGCGTACCGGCTGCTGCGGCGGGGGGTCGAGTGTGCAGCCCCTGCCAGCGCGGCCTGACCCCCGTGGCACCTGGGCGCACGACGACGCCCGCGCCGGGGGGACACCGGCGTGGACAGCGACTGGAGGACATCATGAGTGACAGGAGCCTGCGCGGGACGCGACTGGGCGGTTCGAGCATGGAGAGCGAGGAGGGCGTCGAGCTGGCGCCGCGCCAGCTCGCCGTGTACGAGTGCCCCCAGGGTCACGTGACGCAGCTGCCGTTCGCGGCCGAGGCCGACGTGCCGGCCGTGTGGGAGTGCCGCTGCAACGCCGAGGCGCTGCTGCGCAACGGCGAGGCGCCGGAGGTCAAGCCGGTCAAGCCCGCTCGCACCCACTGGGACATGCTGCTGGAGCGCCGCTCCGTGGCCGACCTGGAGGTGCTGCTGGAGGAGCGGCTGACCAAGCTCCGCAACGGCACCCTGCACCAGCGGCGCAGCGCCTGACGCTGCCCGCCGCCCCGCGCGGCGTGCGCCGGGACCTCTTCCCAGGGTCCCTGGCGTCCGCGCCGCGCGGACCCGGGTGAGGGCCTCGACCCCGCGGGTCCCCTGGGAACGGGCCGGACCTCCCCCTACCGGGGGAGGCCGGCCCGTCGCCGTGTCCGGGCGCGTCCGGCCAGGGCGAGGAGCTGGTCGGCGCGGCGGCGCGCTCCCCACGCGGTGGTGCGCCACAGCGCCTCCACCACGATGGCGCGGCTCATCTTGCTGGCCCCCGCCGCGCGCTCGGTGAAGGTGATGGGCACCTCGACCACCGGCAGGCCCGCGCGGACCACACGGGCGGCGAGGTCCAGCTGGTAGCAGTACCCCTCCGAGCGCACCGAGGGCAGGTCGACGGCGTGCAGCGCTCGGGCGCGGTAGGCGCGGTAGCCGCCGGTGGCGTCGCGCAGCGGCACGCCCATCGCCCAGCGGGCCCACGTGTTGCCCCCGCGGGACAGCAGCTGGCGGGTCAGCGGCCAGTCGACCACCCGCCCGCCGGGCACCCACCGGGACCCGAGCGCGAGGTCGGCACCCCCCAGCGACTCCTCGCCCTCGCGTGAGCCGCCGCTGGGACCGCCGCTGGGCCCCTCACCGCCGACGGCTCGGCGCACCCCGACGGCCGCCAGCAGCGACACCAGCTGCTCGGGGGCGTGGGAGCCGTCGGCGTCCATCTCCACGAGCACCTGGTACCCGCGCTGCAGCCCCCAGGTGAACCCCGCCGTGTAGGCCCCGCCCAGTCCGCTCTTGCGGGGGCGGTGGAGCACGTGCACGGCCGGGTCGGTGGCCGCGATGCGGTCGGCGAGGTCGCCGGTCCCGTCGGGGCTGCCGTCGTCGACGACGAGGACGTCGGCCCAGGGCACCGCCGCGCGCAGGCGCGCCAGCGTCACCGGCAGCGACTCCAGCTCGTCGTAGGTCGGGGTGATGACCAGCACCCGCTCGGGAGCTGCCACCTCGCCGACGTCTGTCGCGACGTCTGCGTCGACGTCCCTGGGTGCGTTCACGCGACGGGTTCGCGGCGGACGGGCGCCGGGACGGGCCCGTCACCCCGGCCGTGGTCGTCGTCCGGAGCAGAGGCAGCTCGGCGGTCGCGGCGACCGAGCAGCAGCCCGCCGGCCGCCCCGACCAGTCCGAGCAGGGACAGCAGCCCCTCCACGGGGACGCCGGCCTGACGCACCCGGTCGGCCACCGTGAAGGACGTGCGCAGCGGGACCTGCCCCGAGATGACGGCTGGGGTGTAGAGCTGGGTCGGGTCCACGAGGGTGCCGTCGGGCATCACCAGCGCGCTGGTGCCCACGGTGGAGACGTGGACGACGGCGCGCCCGTGCTCGACCGCCCGCAGCCGCGACATCGCCAGCTGCTGCACGTTCTCGTCGGAGTACCCGAACGTGGCGTTGTTGGTCTGGACCACCAGCAGGTCGGCGCCATCGTCGACGGTGTCGTCGACCAGGCCGTCCTCGACCACCTCGAAGCAGATCATCACGCCCAGCTTCGCGCCCCCGGCGTCCAGGCGCCCCACCCGGTCCCCGGGGACGAACTGGCTCACCACGAGGTCGACCTTCTTCGTGAAGAGCCGGAAGAAGGACTTGTAGGGGATGTACTCCGCGAACGGCACCGGGTGGCGCTTGTCGTAGGCCTCGACCACGCCCCCGACGCCGTTCAGCCCGTCACGGGTCGTGCCGTCCGGCTCCCAGACCAGGGAGGTGTTGCGCACCGTGCCGGGCGAGTCCCCCACCAGCACCGCCCCCAGCACGATGGGCGCCTCGACGGCGTCAGCGGCGGCCTGGATCTCGGAGTTGGCGTCGGCGTTGCGCAGCGGGTCGATGTCGGAGGAGTTCTCCGGCCACACCACCAGCTGCGGAGCCGGTGCCTGCCCGTCGCGGACCCGCTGGGCCAGCCCCAGGGTGCCCTTGACGTGGTTGTCCAGCACGGCGCGGCGCTGGGCGTTGAACTCCAGCCCGGCGCGGGGCACGTTCCCCTGCACCGCCGCCACCGACAGGTCACCGTCCTGGGCGGACGTGGGCCGGGGCACCAGGGCCCCGGCTGCCGTCACGGCCAGCGCCGCCACCAGGGAGGTCAGTGGGACGACGACGGCGAGCGGCTGCCGCGCGGTCCCCGCAGTCGCAGCACGCCCCTCGCCTCGAGCACGCCGAGCCCGCCGAGCATTCGAGGCGGGCAGGTGCAGCAGCGCCTGGGCGAGGAGCGCACCGGCCAGGGCCACCGCGAAGGAGACCAGCGGAGCGCCGCCGAGGGCCGCCAGACCGAGGGTGGGAGCGTCCGCCTGGCTGAAGGCGACCCGGCCCCAGCCGAACCCGCCGAAGGGCCAGCGGGCGAAGCCCGCCTCCACCGCCGTCCAGGCGCCGGCGGCGGTCAGCGCGCGCACCAGCGCCGTCGGCAGCCGGTGCCCGGCGCTCGTCGTCGGGCTGGTCGCAGCGCCGGTCGCAGCGCGCAGCGGGAGTCGCAGCCGGGACGTCCACGCCATGAGCACGGCCGCCACCGCCACCGACAGGGCGCAGGCCACGGACAGCGGGATCCACGCGATCAGGCCGAGGTAGATGCCGGACCACGAGACCAGCGGCAGGTAGAACCCCAGGCCGGCCAGCAGGCCCAGGCCTGCCGCCCGCCAGGCGCGGCGGCCGGTGACCGCGACCAGCAGCGCCCCGATGCCCAGGGGGGCGCCGAACCACAGGTCGTGGCCGGGGAAGGCGAGGTAGAGCAGCAGTCCCGCGCCGATGGCCACCGGCACGGCCCACCGCACCCGCAGCGGGGGCGCGGTGGCACGCGCCGGCTGGGTGACACGCGCCGTGCTCATGCGAGGACCCCCGCGTCGTGGGCGGTGCGCCCGCGCACCAGGGTGCGCAGGCAGCGGGGTGCGGGGGTGCCGGGGGTGAGGTCGGGCAGGCCGGGGGTGCCGGAGCGCACGTCCGTGCTCCACGCCTGGAACCTGTCGTCGGGGGCCTGCACCACGAGGTCGGAGGAGGGCTCCCAGACCGCCAGGGTCGCCGGACCGCCGGGCACCAGTGCGCCCTCGCCGTCGCGGCGGGCCGCGCGCCAGCCGCCGCGGGTGGAGGCCAGGAACGCCGCCCGTGCCGAGACGGCGTGCTCGCGCACGTGCGGGAACGCCGCCGCGCGCACCGCCTCCCAGGGGGCGAAGGGGGTGACGGGGCTGTCCGAGCCCAGCGCCAGGGGGACCCCGGCTGCGGCCAGGGAGGCGAAGGGGTGCAGCGCCAGGGCCCGCTCGCGGCCCAGGCGGGCGGCGTAGACGCCCTCCGGGCCGCCCCAGGCGGCGTCGAAGGCGGGCTGGACGCTGGCGACCAGGCCCAACCGGGCCATGGTGGCGATCCCAGCGGCGTCCACGGCGACCGCGTGCTCGATGCGGTGGCGCGAGGCCGCCAGTGGCGGCGCCCCCTCGGCGGCCAGGGCGTCAGCGGCGGCGGTGAAGGCCTCCAGGGCCAGCTCGAGGCCGGCGTCGCCGATGGCGTGGACGCCCGCCTGGAGGCCGGCGCGGGTGCAGGCGAGCACGTGGTCGCGCAGGGCGGCGCCGTCGAGGTAGGCGTGCCCGCGAGGCGCCTCGGCGCCGGCGGGCAGGTCCGCGTACGGCTCGCGCAGCAGCGCGGTGCGCGAGCCGAGGGCTCCGTCCACGCAGAGGTCCCCGCCGAACCCGAGCAGCCTCCCCGCGGGCAGGGCCAGCTGCGCCACGAGCGCGCGGGCGGCGTCGGCGTCGGGCACGAGCTCGCCCCACAGGGCCAGCACGTCCGGCAGCGCCGCCCCTCCACCGCCGTCGTCGTCCTGGGGTGATGAGCCGCAGGAGAGCCCCACGAGGTCGCGCAGGTCGTCGTGGGAGCCGACGTGCGGCGCGGAGCACTCGTGGACGCTGCCGATCCCCGCCGCCGCGGCTGCCCGCAGTGCCCGCCGCTGCAGGGCGCGGCGCCGGGCCGGGTCCTGGCGCAGCGCCCGGTGGACGGCGTCGCGGGCGGCGTGGTGGGCCTCGCGCTCCACCCTCCCGTCGGCGCTGTCGGTCAGGCCGGCGCGGGCTGCGAGGGCCGGGGAGACGACGGCGGAGTGCACGTCCACCCGGGACAGGTAGACCTCGGCGCCCGCGGCGGCGCGCTCCAGCTCGGCGGCGGTGGGTGGGCGGCCCTCGGGCCAGCCGGTCTCGTCCCAGCCGTGGCCGAGCACCGGCTCACCGGGGTGCTCGGCGGCGGCGCGGGCCACGGCGTCGAGGACGTCGCGGGCGCTGCGAGCTCCGGTCAGGTCGAGGCCGGCCATCGCCAGGCCGGTCTCGGTGGCGTGGACGTGGGCGTCCACGAAGGCCGGGGTGACCAGCGCGCCGTCCAGCTCGACCACGGCCAGCGGCTCGCCAGCACCGCGCGCGCGAGCGGCCTGGGCGTCAGCGGCCTCGTCGGAACCGACCCAGGTCACCGCCGAGCCCTCGACGAGGACGGCGGTGGCGAAGGGGTCGGCCGGGGAGTAGACGCTGCCGCCGCGGTAGAGGACGCGCGCGGGCGCGTCGTCGTCGAGGGCGGTGGTGTCGCTCACCGGCTCATTCTGCCGTCGTCGTCTGGACGCCCGTTCCCAGCACCGCCCGATTCTGTTATCACTCCGACGCGCCCTCCCCCCTACGCTGACGGCCGTGCCCGATGCCCCGCAGAGCCAGCGCCTCCTGCTGCTCGACGCCGCGACCCTCTACTTCCGCGCCTTCTACGCCATCCCCTCCTCGGTGACGGCTCCCGACGGCACGCCGTCCGGCGCGGTGCGCGGCTTCCTGGACATGACCGCCACGCTCGTGGACAGGTTCCGCCCCGCCGCCGTGGTCGCGTGCTGGGACGACGACTGGCGCCCGGCCTGGCGGGTGGCCCGCATCGGCTCCTACAAGGCCCACCGCGTGGCGAGCGAGGGACCGGCAGCCGGGGGCGCCAGCCAGGAGGAGGTGCCCGAGCACCTGCCCGCCCAGGTCGACGGCATCATCGAGCTGCTCGCGGCACTCGGTGTGCCTCGCACCGGAGCGCCGGCCTGCGAGGCCGACGACGTCGCCGGGGTGCTGGCCACCCGTCCGCGAGTCCTCGGAGGCGGGGACGGCGCCGGTGGCGGCGGTGGTGTCGACGTCGTCAGCGGCGACCGCGACCTCCTGCAGCTCGTCGACGACGACGCCCACGGCGGCGCGGGGGTGCGCGTGGTGTGGATCGGCAAGGGGGTCGGCGGCGCGGAGGTGGTCGACGGCGCGGCCCTGGCCGAGCGGTACGCCCTGCCCGCCCAGCGCCCGGGTGACGCCTACGCCGACCTCGCCGTGCTGCGCGGCGACCCCAGCGACGGCCTGCCCGGCGTGGCCGGCATCGGGGAGAAGACCGCGGCGAGCCTGCTGCGCCGCCACGGGGACCTGGCCGGGGTCCTCCAGGCGGCCCTCGACGGAGCCGGCTCGCCTGACCCGCTCACCCCCTCGCAGCGCAGGCGCCTGGCGGAGGCCGCCGACTACCTCGACGTCGCCCCCCGCGTGGTGCGCGTGCTGCGCGACGGGGAGGTGGTGGAGCCGTTCGGCGACGACGAGCGAGGGGCCCGCGCAGAGGACGTCCCGCGCCTCGACCTGAGCCCCGCCTCCGGCCGGGTCGACGAGGCGGCCGTGGCGGCACTGGCTGAGCGGTGGGGCGCTCGCTCCCCCGCCGAGCGCCTCGTGGCCGCCCTCACCCGCTGACCCCTGCTGCCCCGCCCACCCCCGCGACGATCGAGGCAGCTGCACACCCTGGGACGTGCAACGCCGCCGATCGCCGCGGTTGAGCATCAACCTTCACGTGAAGGTTGATGCTCAACCTCGACGCGAGGGTCCTCTGTCCCCCCTGCTCAGAGGCGAGTTGAGGGTTGCTCAGGCGGTGCGGGCAGCGGAACCGGCCGAGTAGGTGACCACGCCGCGGTCGACCAGGGCGATGGCCTGCCGCGCAGTCCGCGCCAGGGCGTCCCCCTCGTCGCTGCCAGCCCGAGAGGCCACCACGACCACCTGGTCGAGCAGGTCGAGCAGCTGGCGGGCCCACCGGACGAAGTCGCCCGCGGCGAGGTCGACAGGCCCTCGCGCGGCGTCGAGCACGGCGTCCAGGGAGGCCCCGCGGCACCAGCGGTGCACCGGCCAGACCAGCCCCAGGTCGGGCTCGCCGGTGGGCCGCAGGTGGTGGGCCTCCTCGGCGTCGGACAGCTGCGACCACGCGCGCACCGTGGCGCTCAGGGCCTGCGACACGGCGTGCCCGCCCGGCGTGTGCGCGGCGGGAGGCCCCTCCTCCCGGCGCGCCTCGTAGACGATGGAGGACAGCACCGTGGCCAGCCCGGCGGCGTCCAGGGCCGCCCAGGCCCCTGAGCGCAGGCACTCCGCCACGAGGAGGTCCTTCTCGGCGTAGACGCGGCGCAGCACCTGGCCGGCGGGGGTGACGCGCAGCTCGCCCGGGAACTCCCCGGGCCGCTCGCCGTCCTCCCCGGAGGAGGTGGCGGGCTCGAGGTACCCGAGCTCCACGAGGAGGTCGCAGACCCTGTCGAAGGTCCGTGCGATGGTGCCGGTGCGCGAGTCGATGCGCGCCAGCACGCCCTCGTGCTCCTTGCGCAGACGCTCCCAGCGCTCGGCCCAGCGGGCGTGGTCCTCGCGGTCGGGGCACCCGTGGCAGGGGTGCTGGCGCATCTGGCGGCGCAGCCGGTTCACCTCGGCGGCCACCTGGTCGTCGCGCAGCGGGCGCCGCTGGTCGGCTCGGTCGCTCACACCACCCTTCTGGCGCGCCTCCGCGCCCCGCAGCGACAGCTCTTCCACGGGCCCGCGGCGGCGGCGGCGTGATCCTTCGCCCTCGAGCTCGGAGATGCGGCGGCGCAGCGCGGCGTACTCGGAGAAGTCGCCCAGGTGGCAGGTCATCGCCTCGGCATAGCCGGTCAGCCCCTCGGACTGGGTGCGCGCCTGACGCGCCAGCCCGACCACGCCGCGGTCGGCCTGGAACTGGGCGAAGGAGGTCTCCAGCACCTCGCGGGCCCGCGCCCGCCCCACCTGCGCGACGAGGTTGACGGCCATGTTGTAGGTCGGCCGGAAGCTGGAGCGCAGCGGGTAGGTGCGGGTGGAGGCCAGACCGGCGACGCCCTCGGCGTCGAGCCCCGGCTGCCACAGCACCACCGCGTGGCCCTCCACGTCGATGCCGCGCCGGCCCGCGCGGCCGGTGAGCTGGGTGTACTCCCCGGGCGTGACGTCGACGTGGGACTCGCCGTTGAACTTCACCAGCTTCTCGATCACCACGCAGCGGGCGGGCATGTTGATGCCCAGGGCGAGGGTCTCGGTGGCGAAGACGGCCTTGACCAGACCGCGGGCGAACAGGTCCTCCACCACCTCCTTGAAGGTGGGGAGCATACCCGCGTGGTGGGCGGCGACGCCGCGGGAGAGGCCGTCGAGCCAGTCCCAGTAGCCGAGCACCGCCAGGTCGGCGTCGGGCAGGGCGGCGCACCGCTCCTCGACCACGGCGCGGATCTCGCGGCGCTCGGCGTCGGTGGTGAGGCGCACGCCGGCGGCGACGCACTGGCGCACGGCGGCGTCGCAGCCCGCGCGCGAGAAGACGAAGAGGATCGCGGGCAGCAGGTGCGCCTCCTCCAGCTCGGCCAGCACCTCCGCCCGGGAGGGCGCGTGCATGCGGGCGCGCACTGCCGGGGAGCGCTGCCCGCCGCGCGGGGGCCGCTTCCCCGGGTGGGTCCGCCCGCCCCGACCGCCAGGGCCGCCGCCGCGGTGCACGTCCTCGCGCGACATCCGCACCAGCTCGGGGTTGACCTCCAGCTGGGTGCTCGGCTCGTCGGGCGCGGTGCCGCGGCGGCTGGGCACCGCGCGGCCGTGGCTGTGACCCGCCTCGCGCTCGGTGAACAGGTCCACCACGCGCGTGCCCACCATGACGTGCTGCCACAGCGGGACGGGACGGTGCTCGGAGACCACCACGTCCACCCCGCCGCGCACGGTGGCCAGCCAGTCGCCGAACTCCTCGGCGTTGCTGACGGTGGCGGACAGGGAGGTGATGAGCACGTCGTCGGCGAGGTGGATGATCACTTCCTCCCAAACGGCGCCGCGGGCGCGGTCGGCGAGGTAGTGCACCTCGTCCATGACCACGTGGGCGAGCCCGTCCAGCGCCGGGGAGCCCGCGTAGAGCATGTTGCGCAAGACCTCGGTGGTCATGACGACGACGGGGGCGTCACCGTTGACGGAGGTGTCACCGGTGAGCAGGCCCACCCGCTCCGAGCCGAACCGCTCGGCCAGCTCGGCGTGCTTCTGGTTGCTCAGCGCCTTGATGGGCGTGGTGTAGAACGCCTTGCGCCCCGAGGCCAGGGCCAGGTGCACGGCGAACTCGCCCACCACCGTCTTCCCCGCTCCCGTCGGCGCCGCCACGAGCACGCCGCGGCCGGCCTCCAGTGCCTCGCAGGCCCGCAGCTGGAAGTCGTCGAGGTCGAAGCCGAGGGCCTCCCGGAACCGCCCCAGCTCGCTGCTCTGGATCTTCCGCTCGCGCTGGGCACGGGCCCTGGCAGCGGCGAACCGCTCCGCCGGCGAGGAAGGCGAGGACGACGGCACAGCCATGCGTCGAGCCTATGCGCCCCGGCTGACAGCGCCTGGGCGCAGCCGCGAGGGGGCCCCGGCGGTCAGAGCGTGCTGGCCTCGTCGTCGGACAGGCCCGCGTACTGGGGGTCGCTCTTGGGGCGGCGCTTGTCGTTGAGCAGGCAGATGCCGATGGCGACCGCGAAGAGGAAGAGCATCGGCAGCGCGAGCAGGAACATCGAGGTGATGTCCGGCGTAGGAGTGGCGATGGCGGCGAAGGCGAAGCAGACCACCGTCACCCAGCGCCAGGCCTTCAGGACGGCCTTGCCGGACATGAGCCCCGCGAGGTTGAGCGCCACCAGCACGACCGGCAGCAGGAAGGCGATGCCGAAGGCGAGCACCGTCCGCATGACGAAGCCCAGGTAGACCTCGGCGGAGATGATGTTGGAGCCGGAGGCGGGGGTGAAGGACGTGAAGAACTCGAAGACGTTGGGGATGAAGAAGCTGGACAGGTACACCCCGGCCAGGAACAGCGGCACGGCCGCCCCGACGAAGCCGAGCGCGTACCTCTTCTCCTTCTTCGTCAGCCCCGGGGTGATGAACATCCACAGCTGGAGGATCCAGACCGGGCTGGAGATGATGAACCCGATCCAGACCGACATCTTCAGCTGCATGTCGAAGGCGGACCCGACCTGCCCGAAGTTGATGCTCACCTTCTGGCCGGCCGCTTCGGCGGCGGAGATCGGCTCGGTGATGTAGTCGAACACCGGCTGGTACAGGTACCAGCCGGCCACCGAGCCGATGATGACCGCGATGGCGGAGATGACGACGCGCTTGCGGAGCTCGAGCAGGTGCTCCCTCAGCGGCATCCGCCCCTCGGGGTCCTTGCCGCGCTTGGCAGGGCGCGGCGGGGTCTCCGTGGCCACGACGGTCAGCCTCCGGTCAGGTGGTCGGGCGGGCGAGCGGCGAGGCCGTCAGGCGGAGTGGCGCTGCTGCTGGTCGTACGCCGAGGTCGGGGGCTGCTCGCGGCGCGGCTCGTCGACCACGCGTCCCTCGAGCGGGCGCGACGGGTCGCTGTCGTGCGCGGAGGACGGACGGCGCTCGTCGTCCGTCTTCATCTCCTTGACCTCGGACTTGAAGATGCGCATGGAGCGGCCGATGCTCCGGGCGGCGTCGGGCAGGCGCTTGGCGCCGAAGAGCAGCACGACCAGGAGCAGCACGACGACGAGCAGCACCGGGTTGTCGAAGATTGCGCGCACAGTCCACCTCCGATGTGGGTTCGGCCCACTGTAACCCCGGCGCGGGGCGAGTCAGCAGCACTCCGCCTGGGAGTCCGCCGAAGGTTCAGCCCATCGCCCGGCGCAGGCGCAGCTGCTCGCGGCGGGCCTCCCGCTGGGCGGCCACCCGGCGGGCGCGCTTCTTGCGCAGCTTCGCCTGCTCCCGGCGCCGCTGGGCGCGCAGGGCGTACGGGTCGTCCATGACGGAGTGCGCCGGCTTCTGGGCGGGCAGGTGCTCGACCTGGGCCATGAGCTCACCAGAGCGGGCGGAGGCCTCCCCCAGGGCGCTGAGCACCCCGAAGCCCTTCTTCACCACGCCCCAGGCCACCAGGCCCAGCACGACCGCGCCGGCCAGACCCAGCCCCAGGAACACCGCGACCCACCACCAGCCCATCGCAGCAGGCTAGTGGTGGGTCGTCAGCGGGCCGGGGCCCCGGGCGGCGGAGCGCGGCCGCCCGGTGGGCGGCTCAGGCCGGATGGGGCAGGCGGGTGGCCGCGGCGGCCACCACGTCGGTGCTCTCCAG
Source organism: Quadrisphaera setariae (assembly GCF_008041935.1). Taxonomy (NCBI): domain Bacteria; kingdom Bacillati; phylum Actinomycetota; class Actinomycetes; order Kineosporiales; family Kineosporiaceae; genus Quadrisphaera; species Quadrisphaera setariae. The sequence continues at coordinate 114,493 of NZ_VKAC01000004.1, read as the reverse complement.
CGCGAGGGTGAAGTCGAGGACGTCGTCCCAGCTGATGGTGGATCCGGTGTGCTCCTCGAGCGCCTCGGCCGGGACCGACCAGTGCTCGGCGGGGACACCGCCGGTGGTCAGCAGGCGGGCGACCTCGTCGGTGGCGTGCTTGCGCACCTCGTCGGTGCACTCGGGGCAGTCGAACGCGTAGAAGCTCCACGCGGGGACCGTGCACACCACGAGGCGCACCTGGGGCGGGGTCAGCTCGACGTCGCCGCAGGTGGGGCAGGAGGCCTTGATCGTGGTCATGGGGCGGGTCCTTCCGTCAGGTGCCCCCCGGCTCCTCGGGGGGTACTGACGTCTTCGGGGCCCTGGAGGGCCCCCTTGACCGCTCAGGTGCGCGCTTGCTCCGGTCGGGCGGCGGCCGAACGGGGCACGGCCGCAGACCCGCGCCCACCACCTCCACCGCCCTGACCTGCGATTTCGTGATCGTCGACGCCGTGAGCGGCGAGCCCGGCAGCAGCAGCGAGCGCGAACCCCTCAGCCACCTCGGGCGGGTGCACGACCACGGCGGCGCCCCCCAGCGGGAGCAGCAGCCGGCGCAGCCAGCGGTCGTCGGGGGTGCGCAGGACCACGCGCAGCCCGTCGTCGTCGAGCTCCTCGACGGACTCCAGCGGGACGCGCTCGGCCACCCACCGCGCGGACCCCGCCAGCTCCAGGGTGACGACGAGGTCGTCCTCGCCGGGGGTGAACAGCGACTCGTCGACGTCGCGGGCCACCGCCTCCGGCGGCGGTGTGCCGTCGGCGTCGAGCACGGCGGCCGTGACCACGCGGTCCACGCGGAACAGGCGCACGCCGCCGGCGCGGTGGCACCACCCCTCGAGGTACCAGCGCGCGTCGACGGTGAGCAGGCGCATCGGGTCGACGTCGCGCTCGGTGGTCTCGTCACGGCTCGGCACGAGGTAGTGCAGGCGCAGGCGGCGGCGCCCGGCGGGGTGGCGCAGCGCCTCGCGCAGCGTGGCGAGGACCTCCGCTGCGCCCTCCTCCCCCGCCGGAGGCGCGCCTCCTGGGCCGGGGTCGCGCCGGCCGAGGTCCACCGCGAGCGCCCGCGAGGACCGGGCGGCCTCGCCGGCGGCCTCCGTGAGCTTGGCCAGGGCACCGGTGAGGGCCTCGCGGTCCTCCTCGCCGGCGGAGAAGCCGGGGACCTCGGAGAGGGTGCGCAGGCCGGTGATGAGGGCGAGGGCCTCGTCGATGCCGAGGCGCAGGGGCCGGGCGATGGCGTCGGCGTTGCCGATGTGGAGGCGTCCGCCCTCCCAGTCGGCCTCGATGAGGTCGTCGGGCAGGTGCCCGGGGGTCCCGCAGACGAAGAGCAGCTCGAGGTCCTTGACGAGCTGGTCGGTGGTGATGGAGAACCTGTCGGCGACCTCCTCGAGCGGCGCGCCCTGGTGCTCCAGGACCCAGGGGACCATGGCGAGCAGGCGGGAGAGCCGGTCGGCGGCGGAGACCTGCACGGGCGGCTTGGAGCGCCGCGGGGCGGGCCGGCGCAGCTGGCCGGCCTGGTTCGAGGGGCTCGGCTGGTGCGGGCCCGGCGGCGGGGCGGTGGTCACCGGTGGGCCTCCAGCACTCCGCGCAGGCGGCGGACGACGGCGTCGCGGACGTCGGGCGGGTCGAGGACGACGGCGTGGGGAGCGGCGGCGGCCACGGTGGCGGCGAGCTCGCCGGCGTCGGTGAACTCGACCTCGGCGACCACCTCGCGGTCGGCGTCGGCGGCGGGCACGCCGGCGCGCAGGCGCAGCTGGCCGGCGGCGCGGGGCGCCAGGCGGAGCCGGGCGGTGCGGGGGGTGGCGTCGCGGCCGGACTGGGCGGCGGCGATCATGGCGCGGCCGTCGACGTCGTCGGGGACGTCGTAGGCCCCGGCGGGGCCGGTGCGGCGGACGGTGCCCTCGATGCGGGACAGCCGGAAGACGCGGGGGGCGCCGCGGTCGAGGTCGTGGCCGACGAGGTACCAGGTGCCGCGCCAGGAGGTGACCTGCCAGGGCTGCACGCTCCGCTTGGCGGGCTGGGCGTCGCCGGGGCGGCGGTAGGTGAAGGTGACGCGCTGGCGGTCCCGCGCGGCGGCGTACAGGGGTTCGAAGGCGGGTTCGGCGGTGCGCACCCGCGGCTCCACGCCCACGAGCGACTGCTCGTCGACGTCCACCCCCAGGGCCCGCAGCTTGGTGACGGCGCGGGCGGCGGGCCCGGCGAGGCTGGCCTGCGCCCACACGCGCGCCGCCAGGGACAGGACGGCCAGCTCGGCGGGGGTGAAGGACACCGCGGGGAGGGCGTAGGCGTCGCGGTCGACCTTGTAGCCCTGCTCGTCGTCGAACCAGGCCGAGGCGGAGCCGGTGACCAGGGGGACGCCGAGCTCGCGCAGCTCCTCCTTGTCGCGTTCGAACATCCTGTCGAACGCCTCGGTGCTGGCGCAGTCCTCGTACTGCGGCACCGCCCTGCGGATCTGCTCCTTGGTGAGCCAGGTGCGGGTGGACAGCAGGGCGATGACGAGGTTCAGGAGGCGCTCGGTCCGGCGGTCCCCCGAGGCTGCTGCCACGGCGGGGAGGCTACCCCGTCGAGGCCCTCCCGCTCAGCGCACGCCTACCGGACACCGAGCAGCTGGGACGCGGTGACCGCCCGCAGGCCCTTCTGGCGCAGCCCGTCGAGCACGGCGGGCAGGGCGTCACGGGTGCCGGCGCGCCCCCAGGTGCAGGCTGACGACCTCCGTCGAGGTGGGGTCGATGACGTCGACGGCGCCGCTCTCGGTGTTGGGCACGCAGGCCAGCGGCTCGGCGGTCGTGGCGACCCTCGGGGGGGCGTGCCGGCGCCGGCGGCGCGGGCCCCAGCTCAAGGTGGCTCTGACGAGGACGACGCCTCCGCTCCGGCGTGGATGCACGTGTAGCGATCTGTAGGGGGGTGTAGCGGTTCGCTACACCCCCCTACAGATCGCTACACACGGCCGTAGGGTGGTCGTGTGGACCCCGTGGCCAACCCGTACGCACCGGGTGCCGGACGCACACCGGCGGCCCTGGTGGGCCGCGACCGCCAGCGCGAGGCCTGGCGCGTCGGTCTGGACCGGGTGGAGCGCGGCCGCACGGCGCAGCCGGTGGTGCTCTACGGGCTCCGCGGGGTGGGCAAGACGGTGCTGCTGTCCAGCTTCCGCTCCGCCGCAGCGGCGCGGGGATGGGTGGTGGCGCAGGTGGAGGCCGGGCGGGGCAGCTCCGGCGGCGGTGCGAGCGGCGCCGGGTCTCGCGCGAGCCTGCGCGGCGCGATCGGCGAGGCGCTGCACGCACCCCTGGTGGACCTGGCCCGCCCCAGCGCCGGCCGCCGGCTCCTCGCGGCGCTGCGCACCGCGCTGAGCTTCAAGGCCTCCTACGACACCGCCGGGACGTGGAACTTCGGGGTGGACCTGGGCGACGCGAAGGGCGGGGGCGCCGACACCGGGGTGCTCGAGGCCGACCTCGCCAAGCTCGTCCGCGACGTGTCCGCCGGCGCCGCGGAGGAGGGGGTGGGACTGGCGCTGCTGGTCGACGAGGCGCAGGACGCCACCGCCGACGAGCTGGCCGCGCTGTGCGCCGTCGCCCACGCCGCCGGCCAGCAGGACTGGCCGGTGCTCGTCGCGCTGGCGGGCCTGCCGAGCCTGCCGCGGGTGCTCGCCGAGGCGAAGTCGTACGCGGAGCGGCTCTTCGTCTACGAGCGCATCGAGCAGCTCCCGCCGGACGCCGCCGTGCAGGCGCTGGTGGCGCCGGCGGTGGCGGAGGGCGTCCACTGGACCGACGGCGCCGTGGAGCTGGTGGTGGCCGCCACCGGCGGCTACCCCTACTTCCTGCAGCAGTTCGGCCAGGAGTGCTGGAACGAGGCCGAGGGAGGCACCATCGCCCACGCCGACGCCCGGGTGGGCGCCGCGCGCGGCCGCGCGGCCCTCGACGACGGGTTCTTCAGGTCTCGCTGGGACCGCGCCACCTCCGCCGAGCAGGCATACCTGCGGGCCATGGCCGCCGACGGCGACGCCGGCTCCCCCTCGGGCGAGGTCGCCGCGCGGCTGGGCCGCAAGGTGGCCAGCCTGGGACCTGCCCGCGCCAGCCTCATCGCCAAGGGTCTGGTCTACGCCCCCGAGCACGGGGTGGTGGCGTTCACCGTGCCCGGCATGGCCGACTTCATCGGACGCCAGCCAGCGGGCTGAGGTCCCCCTCCTCGAGGGCGCCGGCCGCGGCGAGGGCCTCGTCGTAGCGGCGCAGCGCGAGGTCGGCCAGGCGCTGGTCGACCTCGCCGTCGGCGCACAGCGTCTTCGCCACGACGTCAGCGGTCCCGTCGCCCAGGAGCGCGTCCAGGCGCTGGGAGAACACCCCGGGGGCCAGCAGGTAGGGCACCACCGCCACCCGCCGTCCCGGGGGGCCGCCGTCGAGCTGGCGCAGCGCCGCGCACGCCTGCGGCACGGTCGGCTCTTGCGCGCTGGCGTACCCGGCGGTGACGGGTCCCGCCCTGCGGGCGGACAGCGCGGCGAGCACGTGCTCGACGTCGGCGACGGCGCGCGGCGCGAGCGACCCGGCGGCGGCGAGCACCACGGCGTCGTCGTCGTGGGCGCCAGCGGCGGCGAGGCGGTCGCAGAGCAGGTCCACGAGCGCGTCGTCGGGTCCGAGCGCCGCCGCGGCCACCGCGCTGCCTCCTGCAGCGCGGGCTGCGCGGACGGCAGACGCGACGTCGGAGCGCACGTGGTAGCCGGTGGACAGCAGCAGCGGGACGACGACGCACGCCCGTCCTGCGGCCGCCAGGCGCGCCACGACGTCGTCCAGGGCGGGCTTCTGCACGTCCACGTGGGCGGCCAGCACCTCCACCCCGGGGCGCGCGGCGGCCACGGCCAGGCGCAGCTGGGCGATGGTGCGCCGACCGGTGGCGGACCGGGTGCCGTGGGAGACGGCCACCAGCACGGGCGGGCCCGCTGGCTGACCCGGTGGCTGCAGGCTCACGCCACCTCCAGGGCGTAGCCGCGCTTGACCACCGTGCGCACCAGCGGCTCGGCGCCCGCGCCGCGGGGCAGCGCCGCGCGCAGCCGCGCCACCACCACCTCCACCGCGTGCCCGTCGGTGGCGGTGGGCAGCTCGGACAGCAGCTCGGCGCGTCCGACGACGCGGCCGGGCTCAGCCGCCAGCCGGGCCAGGAGCGCCAGCGGGCCGGGCGCGAGGTCGAGCACCCGGCCGTCGAGCACGGCGGCGCGGGCGCGGACGACCAGCTCACCGGCCGGGGTGGCCACGCGGGCGCGGGGGTGGTCGGCGAGGTGCGCCGACAGGCACCGCATGAGGGCGCCCAGGCGCCAGCGGTCGGGCACGAGGGGTTCCACGCCGCGCTCGCGCAGGGGCGCGGCGGTGACGTCGCCGACGGCGCAGCACACCACCGGTGCGCTGCCACCCCGAGGGCTGCCGTCCATCGCGGCGAGCACCTCCGGAAGCCTGCCGCGGCGCTCGGCGGCCTCCAGCAGCGCCACCGCCCCGGGCGCGGAGGTGAAGGTCACCGCGTCGAGGCTGCGAGCGGCGAGGGCGTCGACCAGCCGGTCGACGGCGCCCGGGTCCTCCGGGGGCTCCCAGCGGTAGACGGCCACCGTGCGCAGGTCGGCGCCGGCGGCCCGCAACGGCTCCAGGTCCTCCAGGCCGGCCGCCCCGTGCAGCTGCACGAGCACCGAGCGGCCCCGCACGCCCTGGGCGAGCAGGTGCTCGACGGCCTCGGCGGTCTGCTCGCTGGCGGCCGTCCAGGCCTCCGACAGGCCCGCGGCCCGCACCGCGCCGCGGGCCTTCGGGCCGCGGGCCAGCACCTGCGCGCCGGACAGCGCCTCGACGAGCGCCTCGTCGAGGCCGTGGGCCTCCGCGGCGGAGATCCAGCCGCGCAGCCCGATGGCGGTGGTCACCACGAGCACGTCGGGAGGGTCGGCGATGGCGGCGCGGGTGTCGGCCACCAGGGCCGCGTCCTCGGTGATGGGGACGATGCGCATCGTCGGGGCGTGCACGACGTCGGCGCCGCGCCGGGTGAAGGTGGCGATGAGCTCGTCGGAGCGGCGGTGGCTCGTCACGCCGATGGTGGCGCCGAGCAGCTGGGCGGGGTCGAGCTCGGAGCAGGAGCCGGGGCCTGAGCCGGTGGCGGGTGTCATCGACTCGATCATCCGCCCGGTCGTCGTCGCGCTGCTCACGGGGAGGGAGCGGTGGCCGCGGAGCGCGCGGCGCGCGTGGACCGGGAGTCGCTGCCGTGGGCCATCGCGGCCACGGCGCCGATGACGAGCACCGCGGGGGCCTTCACGCCCCGGCGCTCGGCCACGGCCGCGGCGTCGGCGAGCGTCGCCGTCGTCGTCCGCTGCTGCGGGGTGCAGCCGCTCTCGACCACCGCCACGGGCAGCTGCGGGTCGGCTCCGTGCGTGACGAGCCCCTCGGCCAGCTCAGCGAGCCGCGAGACGCCCATGAGCACCACGAGGGTGCCGCCGCGGCGGGTCTGGGCGGCGAGGTCGAGCAGCTCGTCGCCGCCGAGGGAGTCGTGGCCGGTCATGACGGTCACCGAGCGGGAGACGCCGCGGTGGGTGACGGGGATGCCCGCGGCGGCGGGCACGGCGAGGGCGCTGGTGATGCCCGGGACCACGTCGCACGGGACGCCCGCGGCGCGGCAGGCGGCGAGCTCCTCCCCGCCGCGGCCGAAGACGTAGCCGTCGCCGCCCTTGAGGCGCACCACCCGCAGGCCCCGGAGGGCGCGGTCGACGAGCACCCGCTCGATCTCGCGCTGCGGCACCGGGTGGTGGTCGGGGGCCTTGCCGACGTCGACGACCTCCACGTCGGCGTCCAGCTCCGCCAGGAGGTCGCGCGGGGCGAGCCTGTCGACGACGACGACGTCGGCCTCCGCGAGCGCCCGCCGTCCGGCGAGGGTGATGAGGGAGGCGTCGCCGGGGCCGCCGCCGACGAGGGTGACGCGGCCGATGGCCGGTGCGGTGCCGTCGGGGCCGGTGGGGCGGCGGTGGCGGCGCAGCGGGAGCGCGCCGGAGGTGAGGCCCAGGCGCACGCCGTCGCGGACGGCGGTGGCGCGGCGGGGGTCGCCGCCGGCGGTGACGGAGACGAGCACGTCGTCGTGGCGGACGACGGCGGGTGTCCAGGCGCGGGAGCGGGTGTGCCCCTCGCCGCGGTCGGCGCGCACGCACCAGATCCTGCGCGAGGTGGCCTCGGCCGCGACGGCGTCGTCGGTGCGGGGCACGCCGGTGGCGGTGTGGACGAGCCAGGCGCCGTCGAGGTCGGAGGCGGCGAACCGGCCGCGCCGCCAGGTGATCCGGCCGGACTCGTCGAGCTCGGTGACCTCCTCGCAGGCCTGGGGGGCCACGAGCAGGACGTCCGCTCCGGCCTCGAGGAGGCCGCGGGCGCGGCGGGCGGCGACGGGGCCGCCGCCGACGACGACGGCGCGGCGCCCCTCCAGGTCGAGGTGCAGCGGGTAGTTCGGGCTCATGCGGACGAGGGTGCCCGGGGTGTGTGACGTCGGTGTTGCGTCAGGTTGCGGTCTGTTGCGACTGGCCTCTCACCCCGGTGTGGATCTTGTGAGCCCCTGCGGTCCTTCCCCGCCCCCTTCGCGCTTTCCACGGCGAGTGCGCTTCCGGCACCCGTCCCTCCCGCACTCTCCGCGGCAAGTGCGGGAAGGAAGGCGTCGTTGGGGCACTTGCCACGAAAAGTGCGAGAAGGGACGGGCGGGCGGGTCAGCGGGCGGGGGTGACGTGGACCTGGGGACCGTCGGGGGCGTCGACGACGGCCACGCCGTGCACGCGCACCGGGGCCTGGCCGGAGGTGGAGGCCCCGGTGCGCAGGTCCCACGTGTTGAGGTGCAGCGGGCAGATCACCACGCAGGAGTCGATCTGCCCGTCGGCCAGCGGCCCGCCGGAGTGGGGGCAGACGGCGTCGACGGCGGAGACGCGGCCGTCGCGGTGGTGGAACACCGCCACCTGAGCGCCCTGCACGACGTAGGCGCGCCCCTCCCCCGGAGGGATCTCCGCGAGCGCGGCGACCCGCACGCCGGCCGTCGTCGTCGTCCTGCTGGTCGTGTCGGTGAGCGTCACTGCTGTGCTCCAGCCATGAGGGCCTCCTCGTTCGGCATGACGATCTCGACGGGGAGCTGGTCGCGGGGGGTGCCGCCGGGGGCGCCCATGGGGCGGCGCGGGACCACCGGCAGCGGCAGCAGCGGCAGCGCCGGAGCGGAGAAGCGGCCCGGGGCGTCGGGGGCCTCGCGCTCCTTCCACGGGTCGCGGTAGGCGGCGCAGGCGGCGTCGATCTCCTCGTCGAGCTGCGCGCACATCCCGTCGGAGTCCTCGACCAGCACCAGCCGGACCCGCTCGATCGACAGGCGCGGCACGAAGTCGTAGGTGCGCTCCAGCCAGTTGCCCCAGGTCCGGTAGAACTGGATGAACCGCCCCGTGAGCTGGATGACCGCCTCGGGCGAGTCGACGGTGGCGAGCAGGTCGGCCTTGCGCACGGAGGCGCCTGCGGCCCCGCCCACGTAGACCTCCCACTTGCCGTTGCCGATGGCGACGACGCCGACGTCCTTGACGTAGGCCTCGGCGCAGTTGCGGGGGCAGCCCACCACGCCGAGCTTGAGCTTGGCGGGGGTCTCGATGCCCTGGAAGCGCTCCTCCAGCGCGATGCCCAGCGCGGTGGAGTCGCCCAGCCCGAAGCGGCAGTAGTCGGTGCCGACGCACGTCTTCACCGTGCGCATCGACTTGCCGTAGGCGTACCCCGACGGCATGTCGAGGTCGGCCCACACCCCGGGCAGGTCCTCCTTCTTCACGCCGAGCATGTCGATGCGCTGGCCGCCGGTGACCTTGAGCATCCCGACGCCGTACTTGTCGGCGACGTCGGCGATGCGCCGCAGCTGGTCGGGGGTGGTGACCCCGCCCTTCATCTGCGGGACCACGCTGAAGGTGCCGTCGCGCTGGATGTTGGCGTGGACGCGGTCGTTGATGAACCGGGCGTCGCGCTCGTCGACGAACTCCGTCGGCCACAGGGTCCGCAGCAGCGAGGTGAGGCCCATCTTCGACTTCGCGTCCTCGGCGCCGCCGGGCGCGAGGGCCGCGAAGACGGCCGAGACCGACGTGAGGTGCTGCTCGCGGATGGCGGCGACCAGCTCGTCCTTGCGCAGCGGCACGCCGGGCACGTACCAGTGGACCGACGGGTCCTCGGTGAGCGCCCCGCCGCCGGCGGCGACGGCGTGCTCGACGAGCTTGCCGACGACCTCCTTGCACGAGCCGCAGCCCTTGCCGGCGCGGGTGGCGTCCATGACGCCCTTCACGGACGAACACCCTCCGGCCACGGCACCGCAGATGTCGCCCTTGGTGACGCCGTTGCAGTTGCAGACCTGGGCGTCGTCAGCGAGGTCCTCCACGGAGGTCTCCCCGCCCGCGCCCAGGTCGAAGAGCAGCTCCACGCGCTGCTCGGGCAGCGGCAGCCCGCGGTCGAAGGCCTGCTGCAGAGCGGCGGTCTTGCGGGTGTCGCCCAGCAGGGTCGCGCCGACCAGGCGGCCGTCGCGCACCACCACGGACTGGTAGAGCCCGCGGCGGGCGTCGGAGAAGACGACGTGCTCGTCCTCGGGGTGCACCGGGCCGGACTGGCCGATGGAGGCGACGTCGACACCGGCCACCTTGAGCTTGGTCGACGTCTTCGAGCCGTGGTAGGCGGCGTCCGGGTCGGCGCCGGTCAGCACGTCGGCCAGCACGGTGGCCTGCTCCCACAGGGGGGCCACCAGGCCGTACGTCTCACCGCGGTGCTGGGCGCACTCCCCGAGCGCGAACACGTGACCGCCGAGCCCGCCGTCGCCGTCCCCCAGCGGCTGGTCGACGCAGCGCATCTGGTCGTCGACGACGATGCCGCGCTCCACCACGAGCCCGGCGCGCACGCCGACGTCGGTGTTGGGGCGGATGCCGGCGGTGACGACCACCATGTCGGCGGGGAAGGTGCGCCCGTCCTTGAGGGTGACGCCGGAGACGCGGCCCTTCTCGGTGCACGCCGTCAGCCCCGTGGTGCGGGCCCCGGTGACCACGGAGATGCCCGCCTCCTCGATGGAGCGGCGCAGCACCGCGCCGGCCTCGGCGTCGAGCTGCTGGTTCATGAGGTGCGCCGGGGAGTGGATGACGCTGACGTCCAGGCCGTGGTTCTGCAGGCCCTTGGCCGCCTCCAGGCCCAGCAGCCCGCCGCCGATGACCACTGCCTTCGCGGGCGTGCTGGCTGTGCCGTAGCGACGGGCCTCCTCGAGCATCGCCCGCGTCTCGTCGAGCGACCGGAAGCCCGAGACGCCCGGCAGCAGGGAGCCGTCCTCGCGGCGCAGCCCGTCCATCGGCGGGAAGTGCGGGGAGGAGCCGGTGGCGATGACGACGACGTCGTAGGCCGTGCGGCCGCCGTCGGCGCCGACGACCTCCTTCGCGGGCAGGTCGATGTCGACGACGCGCACCCCGGAGCGCAGCTCGATGCCGTTCTCGGCGTACCAGCCGATCTCGTTGAGGTAGATCGACTCCTCGCCGTCCTCGCCGGCCAGGACGTGCGACAGCATGATCCGGTTGTAGTTGCCGTACGGCTCGTCGCCGAAGACGGTGATCTCGAACTGGTCGGAGGCGCCGCGCTCAAGCAGCTCCTCCAGGAGCCTCGCGCCGGCCATGCCGTTGCCGACCAGCACCAGGTGGCGCTTCGCGCCGGGCTGCTTCTTCATGTGCATCAGGACTCTCCTCAGACCTCGACGAGACCCAGGTCGACGACGACGCTCGCCACGAGCCCCGACGGCGCGGCCAGGTGCAGCTCGAGCACCTCACCGGCCTCGACGTCCTCCACCACCCGCAGCGGCACGTGCACGTCCCCCTTGGCGCCGATCGGGAACCAGCGCATCGGCACCCCGTCGCGGACCAGGACGACGATGACCAGCTCGTCGCTGGCGTTGCCGCCGCGGAAGTACAGGACCTGCGCGCGCCGGCCCTCGGGCACCTCGTAGGTGAGGGACTCGTCGAGCAGCGCGTGCTTGTCGAGGCCGGCCCCGGTGACGGGGAAGACCCCCTGCAGGAAGCGGAAGGTCGAGCTCATCGGGCTTCTCCAGTCGTCGGGTGGCGGTCGGGCTCGCGGGTCAGGTCGACGGAGTCGATGTCGGCGCCGTCTGCGCCGTGGGGGTCGTGGGGGTCGTGGCGCTCCAGGCGCACGGCGCACGCCTTGAACTCCGGCATGCGGCTGACCGGGTCCAGGCGGGTGTCGGTGAGGGCGTTGGCCACGCTCATCCCGCCCCAGTGGAACGGCACGAACACCGTCCCGGTGACCACGTCCTTGGTGACGCGGGCCCGGAACAGGGCGGTGCCGCGGCGGGTGGTGAGGCGCACGAGGTCGCCGTCGGCCACGCCGTGGCGGCGGGCGAGGTCGGGGTGGAGCTCGGCGCGGGCGTCGGGGTCGGTCATCACCAGCTGGCGCACGCGCCGGGTCTGCGCGCCGGACTGGTACTGGGCCATGGTCCGGCCGGTGGTGAGCACGTACGGGAACTCCCCGGCCGAGGTGCGCTCGGCGCGCGGGGTGTACCGGACCACCGCGCACTGGGCGCGCCCGTCGTGCGTGGGGAAGGCGTCGGCGAACAGCCGCGGCGTGCCGGGGTGCTGCTCGCCGTCGTCGTCCTGCCCCTCGAGCGACGGGCAGGGCCAGAACACGCCCTGCTCGGCCTCCAGGCGCTCGTAGGTGATGCCCGAGTAGTCGGCGCGGCCGCCCGCGCTGGCGCGGCGCAGCTCGGTGAAGACGGCCTCCGGCTCGGTGGGGAACGCGGCGTCGGCGTCGAGCCCGGCGGGCAGGTCGAGGCGGTGGGCGAGGGCGTTGAGCAGCTCGAGGTCGTCGCGGACGCCGTCCGGGGGCGCCAGCGCGCGGCGGCGCAGGATGACGCGGCCCTCGACGTTGGTCATGGTGCCGGCCTCCTCGGCCCACTGGGCCGTCGGCAGGACGACGTCGGCCAGGGCCGCGGTCTCGGACAGGAAGAAGTCGACGACGACGAGGTGGTCCAGCGCCGCGAGCCGGCGACGCACGCGCTCGGCGTCCGGGGCGGAGACCACGGGGTTGGAGGCCAGCAGGAGCAGGGCGCGCACGCCGCCGGCGCTGCCGAGGGCGTCGATCATCTCGTAGGCGGAGCGGCCCGGGCCGGGCAGCGCGTCCGGGTCCACGCCCCAGACGCCGGCGACGTGGGCGCGGGCGGCGGGGTCGGAGATGGAGCGGTAGCCGGGGAGCTGGTCGGCCTTGAGGCCGTGCTCGCGCCCTCCCTGGCCGTTGCCCTGGCCAGTGACGGTGCCGAACCCGGAGCCGGGGCTGCCGGGCAGCCCGAGGGCGAGGGCGAGGTTGGCCTGGGCGAGCACGGTGTCGGTGCCGTTGGCGTGCTGCTCGGCCCCGCGGCCGGAGAGCATGATGGCGCCAGCCCCCCCACGAGTCGGGGAGGCGGCCGCCATGAGCCGGACGGCGCGGCGCAGGTCGCCCTCGGGCACGCCGGTGGTGCGCTCCACGCGGTCGGGCCACCACTGGGCGGCGGCGGCCGCTGCGGCGTCGAAGCCGGTGGTGCGGGTGTCCACGTACTCCCGGTCCACGAAGCCGTCGCGCACCGCCACGTGGAGCATCCCGAGCAGCAGCGGCAGGTCGGTGCCGGGCACCGGCGCCAGGTGCACGCCCTGCGCGGCGGCCGCCGCCGCGGTGGGCGTGCGGCGGGGGTCGACGACGACGAGCGAGGCGCCGCGGGCGCGGGCCGCGTCGAAGTGCTGCATCGCCGGGGGCATGGTGGCGGCGGGGTTGCCGCCGGTGATCATGATGGCGTCGGCGGCGGCCAGGTCCGCCAGCGGGAACGGGAGCCCCCTGTCGACGCCGAAGACGCGGTTCATCGCGGCGGCGGCGCTGCTCATGCAGAACCGGCCGTTGTAGTCGATGGCGCTGGTCCGCAGCGCGACCCGGGCGAACTTGCCCAGGGCGTAGGCCTTCTCGTTGGTCAGCCCCCCGCCGCCGAAGACGCCGACGGCGTCACGGCCGTGGCGCGCCTGCGTCCCGGTGATGGCAGCGGTGACCCGGTCGAGCGCCTCCTCCCAGCTGGCGGGCACCAGCGGGGAGGTGCGGTCGCCGGGGACGGCGCGCACGAGCGGGGTGAGCAGGCGCTCGGGGTGGTCGAGCAGCTCGTGCGCCGTCCAGCCCTTCGAGCACAGTCCGCCGCGGTTGGTGGGGAAGTCGGGGTCGGGCTCGAGGGTGGCGGGCCGGCCGCCGGCGGTGAGGAGGATGCCGCACTGCAGGGAGCAGTACGGGCAGTGCGTCCTCGTGGTCGAGCGCTGGGCGGCGCCCGCCGCCCGGGCCGGGGTGTCCCCGGTCCGGACGACGGGCGTCGGCAGGAGCGCCGTGGTGGGGGCCAAGCTCAGATCCGCTCGCTCAGGCCGAGGGCGCCCTTGCGGGCGTAGACGGCCCAGGTGACGCCGATGCAGAGGACGTAGAAGGCCACGAAGCTCCACAGCGCCGGCTGCAGCGAGCCGAACTGGGCGGTGGAGGTGGCGAAGCCGCGGTTGACCAGGAAGCCGCCGTAGGCGCCGATGCCGGCCGAGATGCCGATGCAGGCCGAGGCGATGCGCTTGGCGCGGACGAGCCCCTCGACGTCGTCCACCGGCGTCGTGCCGCGGAAGATCGCCGGGATCATGCGGTAGGTGGAGCCGTTGCCGATGCCGCTGGCCACGAAGAGCACCATGAACGCCCCGAAGAACAGCGGCAGGCTCTTGGCCTGCAGCGCCACCACGGCGCCGACGGCGCCCAGGGCGAGGACGGCGAAGGCGGCGATGCTGATCCGGGCTCCGCCCACGCGGTCGGCGAGCTTGCCGCCCCACGGCCGGGCGAGGGACCCGATGAGCGCGCCGAGGAAGGCGATGCCGAGGTCGACGTCGGGGAACTGCGTCTTGAGCAGCAGCGGGAACGCCGCGGCGTAGCCGATGAAGGAGCCGAAGGTGCCGATGTAGAGCAGGGAGACGATCCACGTGTGCTTGGTGCGTGCGGCGAGCTTCCACGCCTCGCTGTCGGACTTCGCCTGGGAGAGGTTGTCCATGTACTTCCAGGCGGCCACGGCGGCGAGCAGCACCAGCGGGATGAGGATGTACGCCGGGCGTGCGGTGCTGGCGGCGACGCCGGCCACCACGAGGAACGGCGTGACGAACTGGATCACGGCCACGCCGATGTTGCCGCCGGCCGCGTTGAGGCCGAGCGCCGCACCCTTCTCCTTCTCGGGGAAGAAGAAGGAGATGTTGCTCATCGAGGAGGCGAAGTTGCCGCCGCCGAAGCCGGCCGTGGCGGCGATGAGGAGCATGAGCCCGAAGGAGATGCCGGGGGTGTTGGCGACGTAGACCAGCCCCAGGCAGGGGATGACCAGCAGGAGCGCCGAGACGATCGTCCAGTTGCGCCCGCCGAACTTCGCCACGGCGAAGGAGTAGGGGAAGCGCAGCGTGGCGCCCACGAGCACGGGGATGGAGACGAGCCAGAGGGCCTGGTTGGTGGTGATCGGGTAGCCGGCGGCGATGAGCACCGGGGTGGCGATCGACCACAGCTGCCAGACGGTGAAGCCGAGGAACTCGGCGGCGATGGACCACCACAGGTTGCGGCGGGCGACGGCGCGGCCGCCGCCCTCCCACTGGGCGTGGTCCTCGGGGTTCCAGACGTCCACCCAGCGCCCGCGGCGGGGGGCGGTCGTCGTCCCCACCGCGCCGCCGCCGGCATCGACGTCGACGTCGGCAGGACGGTTCGGGTCGGTGACCACCTCGAGGCGGTCGGGCGCTGAAGCGCGCGTGGCGCGGGTGTCCTGCGACATGCCACGGAACGTACGGACCGCGTGTTGCGCTCCCGTGCCGCTGTGTGACGTCGTGTGAACGCTCCCCTCACCGCCCCGGGGTGGGGCTGTGAGGGGAGCGCTGCGTCAGACGGGGTGGGTCAGACGGGGGTGGGGCGGGTCAGCGGACGCCGACGAGGTCGACCACGAAGACGAGGGCCTCGTCCGGGCCGATGACGCCGCCGGCGCCGCGCTTGCCGTAGGCCTGGTCCGAGGGGATCTCGAGCCGGCGGCGGCCGCCGACGCGCATGCCCAGCAGGCCCTGGTCCCACCCCTTGATGACCTGGCCGACGCCCACGCGGAAGCTCAGCGGCTCGCCGCGGTCCCACGAGGCGTCGAACTGCTCGCCGGTGGAGTGGGTGACGCCCACGTAGTGGGTGGTGACGGTGGAGCCGGGGGTGGCCTCGGGGCCGTCGCCGACGGTGATGTCGGTGATGACGAGCTCGGTGGGGGCCGGACCCTCGGGCGGGTCGACCTCGGGACGGGGTGCGTTGCTCATGGGTCCACTCTGCCGGGGGGCTCGGACTACTGCGCTGCGAGCACGTCGACGACGAACACGAGGGTCGAGCCTGCCGGGATCTTGTCGCCCTGCGCCTGGTCGCCGTAGCCCAGCGCGGGCGGGATGACGAGCAGCACCTGGCTGCCCACGGGCACGCCCTCCAGGCCCTGGTCCCAGCCCTTGATGACCTGGCCGGAGCCGAGGGTGAAGTCGAACGGGGTGCCGCGGGTCCAGGACGAGTCGAACACCTGCCCCGTGGACCAGGTGACGCCGGTGTACTGCATCGTCAGGTGCTGGCCCTTCTGGACCGCCGGACCGGTGCCCTTGATGAGCACCTGGCTGACGAGCGACGACGGAGGCGTCGCACCGCTCGTGATCTTGATGGTGGGTGCGTGGGTCGCCTGGTCCACGCTGACCGACTCCACGCCGGCCGGCAGGGGTGCCTGCTCCGGGGTGCCGGTGGCCCAGCCGGGTGAGACCGACTTCACGTCGATGAGGTAGACGAGGGTGTCGGTGGCGCCGATCCCGGCCTGCTCGAGCCCGCCCTGGGGTCCGTACCCGTCGGCGGGGGCCACCGCGGCGAGCACCTGGCTGCCGGCCTTGACGCCCTTGAGCGCCGTGGTGAAGCCGGGGATGACGCCCGGACCGAGCACGAACTGCGCCGGCGTGCCGCTCCAGGCGCTCGACCCGAACGTCTTGCCGTCCTTGCCGTTGACCCCGACGAACTCCACGCCGAGCACGTCCCCGACCTCTGCGGCCTTGCCGTCACCCTCGGTGAGCACCTTGGAGGCGGTCGTGGTGGTGCTGAAGCCGGCGGGCACCGCGACGATGGGCACGGCGTCCTTGCCGGTGGCGCCCGCGGCAGGCGCGGTCACCGTCACCTGGGACAGGTCGGCGGTGGCCGCGGCGCTGCTGGCGGCGCTGGACGGGGCGCTGGAGGGGTCGGCTGCCCCGCCGCCAGAACCGCCGGAGCAGCCCGCGAGCGCGAGCGCACCGGCCACCAGGGGGATGACGAGAGCAGGACGACGACGAACGGCGATCACCCCAGCACGCTACGCGACGGGACTGCGTGCTCCCGGGGGCACAGCGCTCTCACATGCTCGCGATGAGGCGCTCCACCCGCTCGTCCACCGAGCGGAAGGGGTCCTTGCACAGCACGGTGCGCTGCGACTGGTCGTTGAGCTTGAGGTGCACCCAGTCGACGGTGAAGTCGCGGCGCTTCTCCTGCGCGGTCCTCACGAAGTCGCCGCGCAGGCGGGCGCGGGTGGTCTGGGGGGGCACGCTGGTGGCCTCGAAGACCTCGATGTCGCTGCTGACGCGCTCGACCATGCCGCGGGCGGCGAGGAGGTTGTACAGGCCCCGGGTGCGGGAGACGTCGTGGTAGGCGAGGTCGAGGCGGGCCACGCGGGCGTCGGACAGGGCCAGGCCGTGGCGGGCGCGGTAGCGCTCGACGAGCTTGAGCTTGATGACCCAGTCGAGCTCGCGGTCGACGAGGGACAGGTCGCCCTCGCGCACGGCGCGCAGGCCGCGCTCCCACAGGTCGAGGACGCGCTTGTCGGTGCTGTTGCGCACGCCCTCCTCGTCGATGAAGGTCTTGGCGCGCTCGAGGTACTCCTCCTGCACCTCCAGAGCGCTGGCCTCGCCGCCGTTGGCGAGCTTGAGCATCCGGCGACCGGTGGTGTCGTGGCTCACCTCGCGGATGGCCCGGATGGGGTTCTCCAGGGACAGGTCGCGCACGGCGACGCCGCTCTCGAGCATCCGCAGGACGATGTCGACGGCGCCGGTCTTGAGCATCGTCGTGGTCTCGGACATGTTCGAGTCGCCGACGATGACGTGGAGGCGGCGGAACCTGTCGGCGTCGGCGTGGGGCTCGTCGCGGGTGTTGATGATGGGCCGGCTGCGCGTGGTGGCGCTGGAGACGCCCTCCCAGATGTGGTCGGCCCGCTGGGACAGGCAGTAGACCGCGCCGCGGGGCGTTTGGAGGACCTTCCCCGCGCCCACGAGCACCTGGCGGGTGACGAGGAAGGGGATGAGGACGTCGGCCAGGCGGGAGAACTCCCCGGCCCGGGGCACGAGGTAGTTCTCGTGGCAGCCGTAGGAGTTGCCGGCGGAGTCGGTGTTGTTCTTGAAGAGGAACACCTCCCCGCCGATGCCCTCCTCGGCGAGGCGGCGCTCGGCGTCGACCGTGAGGCCCTCGAGGATCCGCTCGCCCGCGCGGTCGTGGATGACGAGCTGGCGCACGTCGTCGCACTCGGGGGTGGCGTACTCGGGGTGGGAGCCCACGTCGAGGTAGAGGCGGGCGCCGTTGCGGAGGAAGACGTTGGACGACCGCCCCCACGAGACGACCTTGCGGAAGAGGTAGCGGGCGACCTCGTCAGCGGACAGGCGGCGCTGGCCGTCCGCGGCGCAGGTGACCCCGTACTCGGTCTCCAGACCCAGGATCCGGCGGTCCACGATCGCCACAGTACGTCGGGTCAGCGGGAGCGCGAGGGCGGGGCGCACACCTGAGGACTGTCGGTGGTGACCACTACCGTCGCACAGGGCGATCTCCGAGCACCGGCGATCACGGTCCTCTGTGCAGGTCAGAGGCTTCTTGATATTGAAGGATCGAACGCCTGTCGGTACGATGAGGGGCGTGGACGAGACCCCCGCGAGCGCCGAGGTGGCGGTCGGCGACGGGGTTCCGCAGCCTCCTGCGCGGACGCGCCGGACCCGGTCGCAGGCTCGTCGTCGCCGGGCCGCCCTGTCCGAGCTGCCACCGCGCGGCCCCGCCCGGCGCCGGCACGAGGCCACCCGTCGGGACGTGGCCCGGCGCGGCCTACCGGGTCCGGCCGGCATGGACCAGGCGCTGCTCGACCAGGTGCTCACCACCCGCGCCGTGCCCGACGCGGAGTGGGTCTGGGACGAGGGCCGCGGCGCCTGGCGGGTCGCGACCGACGCCGACGACGCCCCGTGGGTCTCCGGTGACGTCTCCGGCCTGTGCGAGCACCCCGACGACGCCCCGGTCGACGTCGTCCTCGACGACGGACCCCGTCCCTTCCAGCAGGACAGGGCCGCACGGCGAGCCGCTGGTGAGTTCGAGCGCTGGCTCGCCGAGGACGCCGACGACGACGAGCGCCGCCGCGTCCGCGCCGTCGTCGCCGAGCGGGCTGCCACGCACGCCGCGAGGAAGCACGCCCACAGGCTCCGCACCCAGCAGGCCGCCGTGGGGCGGGCTCAGGGCGGCCAGGTCCGCATCCTCGCGGCGATGGCGCCGCTGTACCGGGCCGCGGTCCACCACCCCGACGGCGACCCCGACGGCCCAGGGCCCGACGGTGACCGCACGCGGCGCACGTCCCGCGCGCAGCGTCAGCGCGCGGCGCTGGAGGCGTCGGGCCTCAACGACCTCGTCAGCGAGGTGGCGCTGCTGCTCGCGTGGACGGAGCACCGAGCCGGCAAGCAGGTGCGGCTGGCGGAGCACGTGGTCAGCTGCCTTCCGCGGACCCTGGAGCGCCTGGAGGGCGGCCGGCTCGACCTCGCGCTGGTCACCGTCGTCGCCGAGCAGAGCCTCGAGCTCGACCCCCAGCTGGCGCTCGAGCTCGACGAGGAGGTCTTCGGACCCGACGGCTCCGGGCTGGGGCTGAACACCGCCGAGCTCAAGGACGTCGTCGACGAGGTGGTGGCCCGCAAGGACGCCGCCGCGGTGCGCCGCCGGTCGTGCCGGAAGGTGTCGGCGCGGTCGGTGGTCATGCGGCCTCTCGGCGATGGCATCGCGCAGCTGGTCATGACGGGCCCCGCCCCCGCCGTCCTGGCCACGTACGAGCACCTCGACACCATCGCCGGGCTGAACCTGGCCGAGGCTCGCCAGGCGATCTCGGAGGGGCGGCTGCCCGCCGACGGTGGGGACCCGTACGCCAACGGGGTGGACGGGCTCGGCGGGGCTCCGGACGGTCCGGAGGCTGACGCCGCCGTCCACGACGCCCGGGGGATGCCCGCACACCGCTTCGACGCCCTGGCCACCGCGGTGCAGGACGCCTCTCCCGCCGAGCCGGGTGCCCCGCGCCCGCAGACGACGCTCGAGGTCCACGCCGCGCTGTCCACGGTCTGCGGCCACGACGACCAGCCCGGTCGGCTGGAGGGGTACGGATGGGTACCCGGTTGGCTGGTCCGCCAGGGCCTCACGTGGGAACGATGCCGGCTGCGGCGGATCCTCACCGACCCGTTCACCGGCGACCTCATCACCGTGGACGGGCACACGTACCCCGCGAGCTGGCTCACCGACCCGGGTCCGCCGCCGGCGCCGCCCTCGACACCGCCCCGCTCCGAGCCGCCTGGCACCCCTCCCGCACGCCCAGGCACCAGTCCGAGCACCGGCTCGGACCCTCGCGGTGGTGGGCGCACTGCTCCGGGCACCTTCCACGGACGTCCCGTCCAGCAGGTGCACGCCGCTGACGCCGAAGAGCCCGACGACACCCCTCCGAGCACCGCCGACGCGTCGCTCACGGCCACCGAGGCGAGCGACCTCGGTGCGCCCGACGCGCACGGCCTCGTGGACGACCTCCTGCTCGCCCCCGAAGCCGACTCCCCCGTCCCCTGCACCGATGGCACGTGCTCACCGTCCAGCCCCTCCGACTGCCCTGTCGCGTCCGTCAACGGTGGTCGCTACACGCCCGCCGCTGCCCAGGCCCGCGTGGTCAGGCGGCGGTGGAGCCGCTGCGCCCACCCCGGCTGCCGGCGACGGGCCACGCGCTGCGACCTCGACCACGTCGTCCCTCACCGCCGCGGTGGCCCCGCCGCCGGTGGCGGAACCACGTGCGCCTGCAACCTCGAACCGAAGTGCCGGCGCCACCACCTGCTGAAGCACGGCACCGACACCAGCAGGCTCACCGGCGGCGCTTCCTCGGGCGGCGGCGACCCGAGCGACCTCGACGACGGCTGGGTGCGCTGGACGGCGCGCTGGCAGCAGTGGCGGTGCGACCGCGGGTCGTCGCACTGGCGCTCACCCCTGGGTTTCGACCACCACAGCGCCCCCCGCCCCGCCGCCCTGCCCGACGAGCGGTACCGCCTGACGCCGTGGCCACCGCGCAACCCCGTCGAGGAGGAGCGCCTCGGACGCCGGCACATGCATCCGGTGGACCTGGCCCCCTCGGCCGAGCGGTCCGAGGGCGCGCGCTCCACCTTCCCTGACGAGCCGCCCTTCTAGGACGCGGCCCCTCGGGTGGAGCCGAGAGCATGAGCCGCGCTGGTCGACCCGCACCGATCCGGTCCTCCTCTGACATGACCCGCCGTCAGGGGGGCCGCCGAGGACCAGCGTCGCGACGCACCTTGACTGCACACCACGACGGACATCCCTGCGCATCCTCGTGCGGCTCAAGGTGGGGCTCGATTCCTTGATCGTCGCTGAGGGGTGTGCGAGGTTCTGAGGACGCCCTGATCGCCCGGCCGGTCAGGTCAGGGGCTTGATGAGCACCACGAGGCGCACGCCGCGGTCGTCGACGCGGTCTGCGTCACCGGGTCTGTCGCTCACCCGGTACCCGGCGCGCTGGTACAGCGCGATCGAGCTCTCGGACGCCGCTCCGGTGAACAGCTCCATCCGCGCAGCGCCAGATCGGCGGGCCTCGTCCTCGGCCGCGCCGAGGAGGGCCTTGCCGAGCCCGCGTCCCTGCGCGTCGGGGACGACGACGAGCCTGCCGACGTGCCCGACGAGCGGACCCCCGCCGTCGTCGTCCTGGTCGTCCGGCCCTGCACCCTGAGCAGGTGACGGGTCACGGGCCAGGCGGACCCGGACCGCACCGAGGAGCCGGTCCGGCTTCCAGTCCGACCAGGCACCGGCCTCGGCGACGACGACGCGCAGGGCCGGGTCCTCGATGGCGGCGCGGACGTCAGCCACGGTCTCGCGCAGGGGCGGCAGCAGCGGGTCGCCGTAGCGCTGGGCCTCGCTGACGAACGCCGCCAGCGAGACCACCAGCACCTCTCCCGCGTCACCCGCCCGCGCAGGACGCAGCCGCCAGCCAGCCACCCCAGACCTCCCCGGGAACAGGGCTCAGTCGGCGGGCGGCAGGTCGACGGTGTCCGACGGCAGACCGGTGTGGCCGCTCGCCGGCGGAGTCTGCGCAGCAGCGGCCTGGGCGGCGGACGTCGCTCCAGCGCCAGCCTCGGCGGACCGGCCGTCGATGACCGCCTGGAGCACCGGCCCCTCGAGGCGGCGGAAGGTGCGCCGGGGACGGGCGCGCTCGAGCACCGCGACCTCGAGCTGGTCAGCGGTCAGGGTGCGGGCGGGGCCCCCCGCCGGGTCGGGCGAGAGGGCCCGCAGCGCCAGCGCGAGCACACCGGGCAGGTCGAGGTCGGCTCGCCAGCCCTCGCGCAGCGGCCCGACGACCGCCTCGGTCTGGCCACCGATGATGACCACGCCGTGCTCCTCCGCCACGGAGCCGTCGTAGGTGAGGCGGTAGAGCTGGTCGGTGCCCGGCTCCGGGCCGACCTGCGCCACCACCACCTCGACCTCCAGCGGCTTAGGCTCGCTGGTGAACACCGCCCCCAGGGACTGCGCGTAGGCGTTGGCCAGGCCCCGGGCGGTGACGTCGGCGCGGTCGTAGGAGTACCCGCGCAGGTCGGCGTAGCGCACCCCGGCCACGCGCAGGTTCTCGAACTCGTTGTACTTGCCGACCGCGGCGAAGCCGATGCGGTCGTAGATCTCGCTGACCTTGTGCAGCGCCTTCGACGGGTTCTCCGCCACGAAGGCGATGCCGCCTGCGTACTCGGCCACCACCACGGACCGGCCGCGGGCGATGCCCTTGCGGGCGTAGTCGGCCTTGTCCCGGATGAGCTGCTCGGGGCTGACGTAGAACGGCATGCTCATCGGCGGCGGCCCTCCTGCTCGGCGGTGCGGTCGGCGATGACAGCGGCGGCCACGCGGCCGAGGTCGTCCTCGCTGACGCGCACGTAGCCCTCGGCGGTCACGACGGCGACGACGGGCCAGATGCGGCGCACCACGTCGGGACCGCCGGTGGCGGAGTCGTCGTCGGCGGCGTCGTAGAGGGCCTCCACGGCCACCCGCACGGCGCCGTCGGCGTCCAGGCCCGGGCGCCACAGCTTCTTGAGGGCACCGCGGGCGAAGAGCGAACCGGAGCCGACGGCGTGGTGCTCGTGCTCCTCGTAGCGGCCGCCCGTGACGTCGTAGCTGAAGATCCGGCCGGTCTGGCGCGCGAGGTCGTACCCGGCGAACAGCGGTACCACCGCCAGGCCCTGCATGGCCAGGCCGAGGTTGCCGCGCACCATCGTGGCCAGGCGGTTCGCCTTGCCGTCCAGGCTGAGCAGCGCGCCCTCGATCTTCTCGTAGTGCTCCAGCTCCACCTGGAACAAGCGCACCAGCTCCACCGCCAGGCCCGCGGACCCCGCGATGCCCACGCAGCTCCACGCGTCGGCCGGGAAGACCTTCTCGATGTCGCGGCTGGCGATCATCGACCCGGCGGTGGCGCGCCGGTCACCGGCCATCACCACGCCTCCCGGGAACGTCAGCGACACGATCGTGGTTCCGTGCGGCGCCAGCTGCTCGCCCTGCCCCGCCGCGCCGGCGTGACCCGTGTGCTGGGCCGCCGCGCGACGGCCGGGCAGCAGCTCCGGTGCGTGCGCCCCGAGGAACTCCGTGAACGAGGAGCTGCCGGGCGTGGTGAACGCCGGCGGCAGCGGAGCTGCCGTCACTGGCCGCCCTTCTGCGTGTACTGGCGCACGAACTGCTCCGCGTTCGACTCGAGCACGTCGTCGATCTCGTCGAGGAGGGCGTCGACGTCGTCGGTGGCCGACGACGCCGTGGCCTCCTCGGACCCGGCCCCGGAGCGCGGCAGCGGCTCGACCTCGTGCTCGACCTCGTCCTTGTCGCGCCGCGACGGGCGCTGCTGCTCCTGACCTGGCACCGGTGCCTCCTCCAGGTGACTGCTCGACTGGCCGGAGCACCCACGGGGCGGGGTCCGGTCGTGCTCTCTCGATCGTAGGCGCGGGCGCCGACGGCGCGACCGGCACCCGGTCGATCCGGCGACCTGCCGACGACCTGGCAGCATCGGCGCGTGCCCGACCAGTCCGACCCGTCCGCCTCGTCCGCCGCAGGCCCTGCGCCCGCGACCGCCGGCGTGCCCAGCGAGCTCGTCGAGGCCCGCGAGGGCACCGGCGCTGCGTTCCCCGCCGCCCTGGCCGCTCACGCCCGCCGCACCGGGGCCCTCGCCGACGCCGCCGCCTGGTGGGGCTCTCCCGAGACCGCCGTCCGACAGGTCGGCCTGGAGCTGTCCGCGGTCCTCGCCGGGCCCGCCTCCCCGCTGCCCCTGGCCGAGCGCGACCGCGCCCGCGAGCAGGTGGCCGAGCAGGCGGCGCAGGCCGCCACCAGCGACGACGCCGACCTGCGCTGGGCCGCCGCCAAGGCGCTCGGCGCCGCCGGGCCCTCCGCGGCAGCCCTCGACGTGCTCGTCGTCCTCCTCTCCGACGCCGACCCCGACGTCCGCTGGCAGGCCGTCACCTGCCTGCCCCTGGCGCTCGGCGCTGACGCGGGCTCCCTCGACGGCGACGCCGGCCGCCGCGCCGTCGGCGCGCTCCTGCAGGCCACCCGGGACGACGACGACGACGTCGTCGAGCAGGCCGTCTTCGCCCTCGCCGAGCAGCTGGACCCCACCGGGGCCGCCGCCACCCCCGAGGTGGCCCACGCCCTGGCCGCCCGCCTCGACGCCCCGGGCGAGACCGGAGGCCTGGCCGCCCTCGGCCTGGTGCGGCGCTCCGACGACCGCGCCGAGCCCGCCGTCCGCGCCGCGCTGGCCCGCGCCCTGGACGACCCGGACTCCGAGCTCGACGAGCCGTGGCTGACCGCCGCCGACCTGCTGCCGGGGCTCGCGGCTCTGGCCGCCGACGTCCGCAGCGCCGGAGCGTCCGAGAGCGACTGACCGGAGTCCCCGGGCAGTACGGCTAGTCCGCCGGCGGGAAGGCCAGTGAGACGGTCGTCCCGCCCGGTCCGGTCTGCAGGTCCACCGCGCCGCCCTGCGCCAGCGTCACCGACCGCACCACCGCCAGCCCCAGTCCCGACCCGCGGGTGTCGCCGCTGGAGCGGGTCGTCACGAACGGCTCGAACGCCACCTCCGCGAGCGCCGGGTCCATGCCGGGGCCGTCGTCGGCGACCTCCAGCACCACCCAGCCGTCCTCCCGCCGCCGCGCCCCCACGCTCACGCGCGTTCCCGGCGGCGTGTGGGTGCGCGCGTTGAGCACGAGGTTGAGCAGCGCCTGGACCATCCGGTCCTCGTCACCGACGACGACGACGGCCGGCGCCTCCCGCTCGTCCTGCACGTCCACGCCCTCCAGCCCCAGCCCCCGCGAGCGCTCCGCGACGGCCGTGAGCAGGTCGGGCACGAAGACGGCCTCGACCGCGGCGGAGTCCGCGGTGCCGCCGCGGGTGACGGCGGTGAGGTCCTCGACGATGCGGGCCAACCGGTCCAGCTCGCGGCGCAGCACCGCGGCGGTCGCGGCGGCGTCGTCGTCGTGGGGTGCGGCGGTGAGCTCGAAGACCTCCAGGTGGCCCTGCGCCACGGCCAGCGGCGTGCGCAGCTCGTGGGAGACGGCGGCGAGCACCTGGCGGCGCAGCGCCTCGTCGCGGCTGATGCGGGCGAGCATGCGCTCCACCTCGTGGGCGACCACCCCCACCTCGTCGCGGCGGTCGGCACCGGGCAGCCGCGGTGCGCCGTCGGGGAGGGCGGCGAGGTCGACGTCGGCAGCGGCCCGCGCCAGGTGCCGCAGCGGTGCGGTGGCCCGGCGCACGGCGACGACGAGCACGGCTCCGCCGACCAGCAGCCCCACACCACCGGTCAGCGCGATCCGCTGCAGCACGTCGACCGCCTGTGCCCGGCCCGGCTCGAGGCTGCCCACGAGGAGCGCGGTGGCCACCCGCTGGCCGCCGACCTCCACGGGGGCGTTGAGGACGCGCAGGTCTCCGGCCGCCGACGGCGCCGTGAGGAGCTGGCCGGGCTCTCCCGCGGGGAGGTCTCCGCGGTTGAGCAGGCCGGCCAGCGCCGGCGGCCCCGCGGTCGAGCGCTGGACCCTGCCGTCGACGTCGAGCACCAGCAGGTGGCGGGCGCTGCCGTCGTGGGTGAGCAGGTAGGCGGCCGCGGCCGTCCTCGCCTCGTCGGCGGACACGACGCCGTCGGCCCCGGCCTGCGCCCTGACGAGGGCCGGCAGGTCGGTGCGCAGGTCGGTGAGCTGGTCGGTGAGGAGCCGGTCGAGGGAGGTCCGGTCCCCCACGCGCACCAGCTCGGACGCAGCCAGGCCCGCGCCCGCGAGCGTGGCGGCCATCACCGCGAGCGCCACGGCCGTCAGCCGCACGTGCAGGCCGGCGCCGCGCCGCACCGAGCGCTGACCGGGCTGCTGACCGGGCTGCTGGGCGGACGGCCGGCTCACGCGACCAGCCGGTACCCGGCGCCGCGGACGGTCTCGATGCGCTCGGCGCCCACCTTGCGGCGCACGTGCCGCACGCAGGTCTCCACCACGTTGCTGGCGCCGTCGAAGTCGTAGCCCCACACCCTGTCGAGCAGCTGCACCTGGGAGAGCACCTGGCCGGGGTGGCGCAGCAGCGTCTCCAGCAGCGCGAACTCCCGCGACGACAGCGCCACCTCGCGGGACCGGCCGTCGTCGTCCTCTGAGCCCTCAGGGACCTCGTGGACGCGCACCCGGCGGGTGCGGACGTCGAGGGTCAGCCCGCCGGCGCTGAGCACCACCGAGGACGGCTGGGCGGGCTGGCGCAGCCTCGCGCGCACCCGGGCGAGCAGCTCGGTGAAGCTGAACGGCTTGACCACGTAGTCGTCGGCGCCGGCCTCGAGGTTCGCCACGCGGTCGGCGACGGCGTCCTTGGCGGTGAGCACGATGACGGGCAGCGACGGGCGGGCCGCGCGGATGCGCGCCAGCACCTGCTCCCCCGGCAGGTCCGGCAGCCCCAGGTCGAGGACGACCAGCTCGACGTCCTCGCGCAGCGCCGCGAGCGCGCCCGCGCGCCCACCGCACTCGCTGAGCACCGCGAAGCCCGCGGACTCCAGCCCCCTGCGCAGGAACGCGGTGATGCCCGCCTCGTCCTCGACCACCAGAACAGCCACGCCCGACATCCTGCCGGGCGACCACGGCGCGCACCTGGCGCGAAGATGACAGGACCGTCAGGTGCGCGACAGGCCAGCGCCACACCCGCCGGGAAACCTCGGGGTCGACAGCAGCTGAGCCCGACCCAGGAGGACACCATGACCCGCCAGCGCACCTTCGCCCTCGTCGCCGCCGGCCTGCTCGGCACCGCCGCGCTCACCGCCTGCGGCAGCCAGGACGCGCGCACCGTGGGCTCCGTCGCCGTCGACGACGTCGCCCCCGCCTCGAGCAGCAGCCAGGTGGCGAGCGCGGCCACCGGCGCGGGGAGCGCCTCGGCCACGCTGCCGGCGGAGCCCGTCAGCGCCCTGCAGACCGTGCAGGGCGTGCTCGAGCGCGACGCCGACGACGACGATGACGACGCCCAGGACCCGGCCGACCGCTACGACGACTTCACCGTGAACGGCATCGAGGTCGACTTCGGCCCGTCGGAGTGGATCATCGCGGCGCCCGCCCTGCAGGACTACGACGGCGACGGCACCGCCGAGCCGTTCGCCGCCGAGCTGGACGGCCTGGTCGGCCAGCAGGTGACGCTGCAGGTCCGCGACGACGACGCTGACGACGACAGCGCTGACGACCGGATGGACGACGCCGACGTCTACGAGGTCCAGGGTCTGGCCCTGCGCGACCTCACCGGCCCCGCCCCGTGGCGCGGCGGCCCGGCTCCCACCGGCGCGCTGGTCGGCTGACCCTGCGGACGGGCCGGCGGGAGCGGTGATCGGGTCGGGGAGACTGGGGGCATGAGCCCTCGCGTCACCGCCTCCAGCGAGCACCCCGCCGCCGTCCCCGCCCACCAGCTGCGCGCCGCCCTGGCCGACTACACCGGCGCGCGGCGCGCGGCGATGCCCGGGGCGTACAGCCAGTACCGCGTGGAGGCCGGCGGGACGGGGCCCGGCACCACGGTCGGGTGGCGCTTCCAGGCCACGAAGAGCCGGGTGCGCGAGCAGCTCGTGGAGGTCTCCGAGGAGCCTGACGGCACCCTCGTGGAGAGCGACACCCGCTCCTCGATGGTCACCCGCTGGACGGTGGTCCCCACCGGGATGAGCGCCTGCACGGTCTCCTCGACGACCACGTGGGACGGCGCCGGGGGCGTCAAGGGCTTCTTCGAGCGCACCTTCGCGCCGCTGGGCCTCAAGCGCGTGAACACCGAGCTGGTCGCGAACCTCGAGCGCGCCCTCAAGGGCTGATCAGCGACCGGCCCTCAGCGACCTGACAGGGCGTCCACCAGCGAGGCGGCGTCGGGGCAGCGGTCCAGGAGGGCCTCGGTGCCGGCTCGGGTGCCGCGCAGCGGCTCGAGCATCGGCACCCGCTGCAGCGCCCCCCTGCCGGGCACGTCGAAGATCACCGAGTCCCAGCTGGCGGCGGCGACGTCGCGGGAGTACCGCGACAGGCACTGGCCGCGGAACCAGGCGCGGGTGTCCTCCGGGGGCTCGGTGGTCGCCGCCTCCGCCTCGGCGTCGGTGACGAGCTCCTCCACCGCGCCGCGGGCGCGCAGCCGCGCGTGCAGCCCCTTGGCGGGGTTGACGTCGGCGTACTGCAGGTCGATGAGCGCGAGGCGGGGCGAGTCCCAGGCCAGGCCGTCCCGGTCCCGGAAGCCCTGGAGCAGCCGCAGCTTGGCCACCCAGTCGAGCTGGCCGGCCAGGCGGAACGGGTCCGCCTCGAGGTCGGTGAGCACCCGCTCCCAGCGGGCCAGCACGTCGGCCGTCTCGGCGCGGGCGGCCTCGTCCGGGCCGCCGCCGCGCGAGGCCACGTGGGCGCGGGCCGCCTCCAGGTACCGCCACTGCAGCTCGACCGCGGTGAGCTCGCTGCCGTCGGCCAGCCGCACCCGGTGCCGCAGGGAGGGGTCGTGGCTGACGGCGTGCAGCTCGGAGACCGGAGCGGAGACCACCAGGTCGGGGGCGGTGCCCGCCTCCACCATGTCCAGGACAAGCGACGTCGTCCCGAGCTTGAGGTAGGTGGCGACGTCGCACAGGTTCGCGTCCCCGATGATCACGTGGAGGCGCCGGTAGCGGTCAGCGCTGGCGTGCGGCTCGTCGCGGGTGTTGATGATCGGTCGCTTGAGGGTGGTCTCCAGACCGACCTCGGTCTCGAAGTAGTCGGCGCGCTGGGACAGCTGGAAGCCCGGCTCCTCGCCCCGCTGCCCCAGGCCCACGCGGCCAGCGCCGCAGACCACCTGGCGGCTGACGAAGAAGGGCACCAGGCCCCGCACGACCGCCCCGAACGGCGTGGTGCGGGCCATGAGGTAGTTCTCGTGGGTGCCGTAGGAGGCGCCCTTGCCGTCGGTGTTGTTCTTGTAGAGGTTCACCGGGTCCAGGCCCGGGGAGGCGGCCACGCGCGACGCCGCCCGGCGCATGACGAGCTCGCCCGCGCGGTCCCACCGCACCGCCGCCAGCGGACCGGTGACCTCCGGGGAGGAGTACTCGGGGTGGGCGTGGTCGACGTAGAGGCGGGCGCCGTTGGTGAGGACGACGTTGGCGCTCGCCGGGTCCTCGGCGCCCACGCCGGCGCCGTCACCGGTCTCGCGGCGGCCGGGGGCGTCGGTGAGCTGGCTGGAGTGCGCCGCGCTGCGGGGCACCTCGTAGCCGCGGGCGTCGCGCAGGGGCGCCTCGTCCTCGTAGTCCCAGCGCGGACCGCTGCGCCGACCCGAGACCAGCGGTGCCGCGTAGCTGGCCACCACCTGGCTGGACAGCAGCACGGGGTCGTGCTCGGGGTGGCCCGGCGCCGAGACGCCGTACTCGGTCTCGACACCCACGACCCGGCGCACGCTCATCACGGCCACCCTAGGCTCGGCTCGTGACGCAGCGCGCGGCAGCCCCTTCCCGGACCCGGGCCACCCGGAGCTCGCGGAGGACGACGACGGCGAGCGCACCGGCCCTGGTGGCGGCGCTCGTCGTCGACGTCGTCCTCGTGCTGGTCTTCGCCGCTGTGGGCCGCCGCTCGCACGGCGAGGCCGACGCGGTGGCCGGCCTGGCGCACACCGCCTGGCCGTTCCTGGCGGGGCTCGCGGCCGGCTGGCTGCTGGCGGTGCTGCTGGGACGGCGCCAGGGCCGGTCACCGCTGGCGGTGGTCCCCGCGGGCCTGGTGGTCTGGGCGGGGACGCTGGTGGGCGGGCACCTGCTGCGGCTGGTCTCCGGCCAGGGCAGCGCGTGGAGCTTCGCGGTGGTCAGCGCCGTCGTCCTGGCGGTCTTCCTGCTGGGCTGGCGAGCTCTGAGGACGCCGCTGGCCCGCGTGCTGCGGAGCACGCGGGCCAGCGGACACGGGCCTCGCGGCCAGGACTGACGGCCAGGAGCGGGCCCCCTGGCCGAGGGGTGGGCTAGAGGTACTGACCCGTGCCGTTGACGGTGTCGATGCTCCGACCGGGCTCGGAGCCCTGCTTGCCCTGGATGATCGTGCGGATGTAGGTGATCCGCTCGCCCTTCTTGCCCGAGATCCGCGCCCAGTCGTCGGGGTTGGTGGTGTTGGGCAGGTCCTCGTTCTCCTTGAACTCGTCGACGCAGGCCGCCATCAGGTGCTCGATCCTGATGCCGCGCTGGCCGGTGGTCAGGAGGTCCTTGATGGCGGACTTCTTGGCCCTGTCGACGATGTTCTGGATCATCGCGCCGGAGTTGAAGTCCTTGAAGTACAGGACCTCCTTGTCACCGTTGGCGTAGGTGACCTCGAGGAACTGGTTCTCCTCGGACTCCGCGTACATCCGCTCCACGGTCCGCTCGATCATCGCGACGGCGGTGGCCGTCGGGGAGCCGCCGTTCGCGGCGAGGTCGTCGGCGTGCAGCGGCAGGTCGGGCGTCAGGTACTTGGCGAAGACGTCGTGGGCGGCCTGCGCGTCGGGGCGCTCGATCTTGATCTTCACGTCGAGGCGGCCCGGGCGCAGGATGGCCGGGTCGATCATGTCCTCGCGGTTGGAGGCGCCGATGACGATGACGTTGTCGAGCCGCTCCACGCCGTCGATCTCCGCGAGCAGCTGCGGCACGATCGTCGTCTCGGTGTCAGAGGAGACGCCGGACCCGCGGGTGCGGAACAGCGACTCCATCTCGTCGAAGAAGACGATGACGGGCGTGCCCTCGGACGCCTTCTCCCGGGCCCGGGCGAAGATCAGCCGGATGTGCCGCTCGGTCTCGCCGACGTACTTGTTGAGCAGCTCCGGGCCCTTGATGTTCAGGAAGAAGCTGCGCACCTCCGTCTTGCCCTGGCGCTCGGCGGCCTGCTTGCTCAGCGAGCGCGCCACCGCCTTGGCGATGAGCGTCTTGCCGCAGCCGGGAGGGCCGTACAGCAGGATCCCCTTGGGCGCCTTGAGCCCGTGCTCGCGGAAGAGCTCGGGGTGGGCGAACGGCAGCTCCACCGCGTCGCGTATGGCCTCGATCTGCCCGGCCAGACCGCCGATGTCGGTGTACTCGATGTCGGGGACCTCCTCCAGGAGGAGCTCCTCGACCTCGGCCTTGGGCACCTTCTCGAAGACCACCGAGCTGCGGGGATCGAGGTTGAGGGCGTCGCCCACGCGCAGCTTGGCCGCCTGCAGCGGCGCCGCCAGGCGCACCACGCGCTCCTCGTCGGCCTGGGCGGTGACCAGCGCGCGGCCGCCGTCGAGGACCTCCTTGAGGGTCACCACCTCGCCGATGCGGTCGTACCCGCCGGCGCGGACCACGTTGAGGGACTCGTTGAGGAGCACCTCCTGGCCGTGACCGAGCGCCGCGGCGTCGACGGCGGGGCTGACCGCCACGCGCACCTTGCGGCCCGCCTGCACGACGTCGGCGGTGCCGTCCTCGTGCAGCTCCAGGAACGTGGCGTAGCCCGAGGGGGGCTGCGCCAGGCGCTCCACCTCGCCCTTGAGCTCCACCAGCCGGGAGCGCGCCTCGGTGAGGGTGCGCACCAGCCTGTCGTTCTGGGACGTCGAGGCCGCGAGCTGCCGCTCGAGGTCAGCAGCCCGCTCCTCCAGCGCCCGCGTGCGGGCGGGGGTCTCCGCCAGGCGCCTCCGCAGGGCACCCACCTCCTCGCGCAGGCCCTCCACCGCACGCCTCTGGGCGGGGGGCTCGTGCAGCTCGTGCGTCACCGGGCGCTCGGCCTCGGCCTGGGCGGGCGCGACGGGCCTGGTCTGGCCCTCGCGCTCTGGTCCTCCGGGGAACCCTGAGCTCGCGTCTGACATGGCACACCTCCGCACGGCCCGCTTGCGGCGGGCCGGAGTCGAGTCCGTGCTCGACGATAACTCCCGGCCCCGACGTCGCGCGGCGAGATCCCCCCGCCGCGGCACGACCGTCACCCTGCTGTGACGCAGCGCACCCGTGGCGGCGGACGGGCGGCGGCAACGCCGGGCCCGTCCGCCGGCGAGGACTAGGACGACGCGGCGTCCGGGGACGACGGCTCCCCGGAGGCCTCCGGTGAGGAGGGCTCCGGGGAGGCGGAGGACGCCGACGACGACGCGGCGTCGGCGATCCGCGCGGCGTCCCGGGCGGAGCGGCGCAGCTTCTTGTCCGAGGTGCCGCGCACGCCGAGGGCGGTGTCGTCGAACTCCTCCTCCGCCCACGGGGAGACCAGCGCGCCGGACTCGTCGCTGGCGCCCGGCGCGGGGCGGCGGCGCCGCTGCGGCGCGGTGGTGCCCGGGGCGAGGCGCCGGCTGGTGAGCAGGAAGCCGGTGTGGCCGACCATGCGGTGCTCGGGGCGCACGGACAGCCCCTCCAGGTGCCAGCCGCGCACGAGCGACTCCCACGCGCTGGGCTCGGTCCAGCAGCCCTGCCCGCGCAGGTCCTCCGCCAGGCGCGACAGCTGCGTGGCGGTGGCCACGTAGGCGATGAGCACACCGCCGGGCGAGAGCACCGTCGCCACGGACCCCAGGCACTCCCAGGGGGCCAGCATGTCGAGCACCACGCGGTCCACGCTGCCCGGCTCCTCGCCGGTCTCGGGGTCCACCAGGGCGCTGGCGAGGTCGCCGACGGTCACGCGCCACGCGGGGTGCGGCCCGCCGAAGAACCCCTCGACGTTGCCGCGGGCGATGTCGGCGAAGTCGGCGCGGCGCTCGTAGGAGTGCACGTGCCCGTCGTCGCCGACGGCCCGCAGCAGGGACATCGACAGCGCGCCGGACCCGACGCCCGCCTCCACCACCCGGGCGCCGGGGAAGACGTCGGCCATGGCCACGATCTGCCCGGCGTCCTTGGGGTAGACCACCGCCGCACCGCGCGGCATGGAGAGGACGTGGTCGGCCAGGAGCGGGCGCAGGGCCAGGTACTCGTGCCCGGAGGTGCTCACCACGACGGACCCGTCGGGCTCGCCGATGAGCTGCTCGTGGCGCAGGTGGCCGCGGTGGGTGTGGAACGTGGCGCCGGGCGCCAGCGTGATGGTGTGCAGACGACCGCGCGGGTCGGTCAGCTGGACGCGGTCTCCCACACGGAACGGGCCGCGCCTCAGCGCGGAGCCGGTGCTCACGGCTCGATCACTCCTCAGGGCTCGTGGACGGACGGGGCTGGCAAGGGGGTCAGGCAGGTGCTGGCGAGGTGCCCGCGGGGGTCTCGGGCCGGGCGGGGCGCCTCAGCGGCGCCCGGCGCCCGGTCGCATGACCGCCGCGGCCACGTCGCTGGCCAGCAGCAGCCCCGTCACGGCGCCGTCGGGCCCCACGAGCACCCACTCCTCGCTGGACGGCCCCGACATGGCGGTCAGCAGGTGCGAGCCTGCCAGGTCGTCGCGCAGGGCGGTGCCGGGCAGGAGGGCGCGGGCGGCCGACGCGGCGGGCACCGCGTCGCGCCGCTCGGGCGGGACGGCGGCGACGGCGTCCCGGTCGAGCAGTGCGGCGGGGCGGCCGTCGGGCGCGGTCAGCACCACCCACGCTCCTCCGGGGACGGTCCGCGCGTGCTCGAGCGCCGCGGCGAGCGAGACCGCCGCGGGGACGCCCACCGCCGGACGGGCCAGCTCGCGGGCGCTGACCCGGACCCCGCGCATCCTGCGGTGGTAGGAGGGCGCGGCGAGCGCCGCGGTGGCGCCGGACCACAGGACCGCACCGACGGCGGCGGCCCACACGACGGTGTACAGGTCGGGCCGGTACCCCTGCAGCAGCGGCCACCCGACCGCCACGAGGGGCACGCCCACGGCGAGCGCCCGACCGGTCCAGCCCGCGGCCACCGTGCCGCGGTCGCGGCTGCCGCTGGCGCCCCACACGACGGCCTCGAGCAGCCGGCCGCCGTCCAGGGGCAGGCCCGGCAGCACGTTGAAGACGGCGACGAACGCGTTGGTGAGCACGGTCGCGGACAGCAGCAGCGTCGGGACGGGCGACAGCGGCACGACGAGCAGCGGCAGGTAGGCCAGCAGCGCGAGGACGGCGTTCGCCAGCGGCCCGGCGACGGCGACGGCGGAGCTGCGCCACGGCGAGGGCAGCTCGTTCTCGAAGAGCGTGTGCCCGCCCCACAGCGTCAGCACGATGCGGCTCGCGGGCAGTCCGAGCGAGCGGGCCACCACCGCGTGCGCCAGCTCGTGGACGAGCACCGAGACGCCCAGCAGGACGGCGTAGGCGAAGGCGACGACGTAGGACGCGAGGGCGCCGAGCTGGGGGGCGGTCGCCACCACGGAGCCGTGGAACAGCAGCGTGATCACCGCGGCGATGGCGAACCACGACCACGCCAGGATCACGGGGACGCCGAGCAGACGCCCCAGGACCAGTCCTTCGGAGCGCTCGGACGTCGCCCCAGCCACGGCGCCAGGGTACGGGGCCCGGTGCGCGGCTCTGGATCCACAGGCAGCACCTCGAGGCGCCCGCGGTGTCGGAGGGGGCGCCTACCGTGGGCGTCGTGTCCGCTTCCCCCGCCACCGAGGTCCCGTCCGAGGTGCGTGCCGAGGTCTGCCTCGAGGTGTCCGCAGAGGCGCCGGCCCGGGCCGACCAGGCGCCGCCGGCGAGCCGCCGCTCGCTGTCGCCCTCGCGCGCCAGCGACTTCCAGCAGTGCCCGCTGCTGTACCGGTTCCGCACGGTGGACAAGCTGCCCGAGCCGCCGTCCGAGGCCGCGGTGCGGGGCACGCTCGTCCACTCCGCGCTCGAGCACCTCTTCGACCTCCCGGCCGACCAGCGCACGCGGGAGGCGGCCGAGGCGCTGCTGCCCCAGCGGTGGGAGCAGCTGCAGGTGGACGAGCCGGACGTCGCCGCCCTCTTCGAGGAGTCGGAGGCCGAGCGCCGCTGGCTGGCCTCGGCGGCGGCGCTGGTGCGGACCTGGTTCACCCTGGAGGACCCGACCCGCCTCGAGCCCGCCGAGCGGGAGATGAGGGTCGAGACCGAGCTCGACTCGGGTCTGCTGCTGCGGGGCATCATCGACAGGGTCGACATCGCGCCCAACGGCCTGGTGCGGGTGGTCGACTACAAGACGGGCCGCTCCCCCGGTGAGGGCTTCGAGGGCAAGGCGCTGTTCCAGATGCGCTTCTACGCCCTGGCCGTGTGGCGGCTCAAGGGCGTGGTCCCGGCGCTGCTGCAGCTGGTCTACCTCGGTGACGGCGTCGTGCTGCGCCTGCAGCCCACCGAGGACGAGCTGCTGGCCACCGAGCGCAAGCTGGAGGCGATCTCGGCCGCCGTCGAGCACGCCCGGGAGACCGGCGACTGGAGGCCGCGCAAGAGCAGGCTCTGCGGCTGGTGCGCCCACCAGGCGATCTGCCCGGCCTGGGGCGGCACTCCCCCGCCACTGCCCGGCAGCGCGGCGGAGGCGCCTGCGGGTGACGACCGGGAGGGTGGCGCGCCGGCCTGACGCTGCTCCGGTCGGGGGCGCCTGCTGCAGTGACCTGCGCCACTCGCCGATGGAGAGGAGGTGACCTGGCGCACCTCCTCGGCCGGACACCGCAGGGACCGGACCGCTGACGCTCCCGCTGCCCCTGCCCACCCGTCCGCCTGGGGCTCAGGACTCCTCGCGGCGCCCAGGTGGTCGCGAGGACGGAGCTCGCTCGTCACCGCACGACCGGCGGTCGCCTGGCTGAGCGGGTCCCTGTTCGTGGCCACCGGCCTGGCGGTGATCCTCAGCACGCTGCTGCCCAGTGCGGCGCCGGAGCGCGACGTCACCCTCGTGAGGGTCGTCAACGGGCTGGCGGTGGTGGCAGGGATCGGCATGGTGCTGCTGCGGGCGCACACGACGCGCCTGCTGCCCCACGTCGTCATCGGCGGCGGGGTGGTGCTCATCACGACGGCGCTGCACGCCTCCGGAGGTGGTGCGAGCGCAGTCGCGTACGCCGCGGTGTACTGCCTGGCCCCCGGGTACGCGTTCATGCTGCTGCCCCCGCGGTCCGCCACGGTGCACCTGCTGCTGACCGTGCTGGTCGGAGCGCCGTCGCTGGCGCTGTCCGCGGGCGTGGGCCCGGCCGAGCAGGTCGTCGTGTGGTCCGTCGCCGTGCTGCTCGGCGCCGTCGTCGGCTGGATGGCGCGGGCGCTGCAGCGGGCCGAGGCGGACCACCTGACGGGTCTGGCCAACCACCGCGGTCTCGAGAGGGCCCTGGACGAGGCGATCGCCTCGGGCGGGGCGGCCGACCTGGCCTACGCCCTGCTCGACCTGGACCACTTCAGGGCCTGGAACGACACCCGCGGCAGGGCCTCGGGCGACAGGCTGCTGCAGGAGGTCGCGCGGGCCTGGGCGGAGGTGGTGCCCCCGGGCACGGCCCTGGGCCGGCTGGGCGCCGACGCGTTCGGGCTCGTGCTGCCGCAGACCTCTGCGGCCGAGGCCGAGCTGCTGCTCACCCGCCTGCACGCCGCGCTGCCGTCCGGCGCCACCTGCTCCGCGGGTCTGGCCCAGCACGAGCCCGGGGAGTCCGCGTCGATGCTGACGGCCCGCACGGAGTCGGCCGTCTACGCGGCCAAGCGCGCCGGGCGGTCCCGCACCCACGTGCACGCCGGCGGCGGACCAGACGGGCGCGCCGTGCTCGAGGGTCTGCAGCGCGGGGAGTTCGAGGTGCACTACCAGCCGATCGTCGACCCCCGCACAGGGCGCACCACAGCCGCCGAGGCGCTGGTCCGCTGGCGCACTCCTGAGGGGGGCCTGGTGCCCCCCAGCGACTTCCTGCCCGACGCCGAGCGCTCCGGCGTCATCGTCCAGCTCGGGGCGTGGGTCCTGCGCACCGCGTGCAGCGCCGCGGCCACCTGGACGGCGGACGGCTCCGAGGACGCGGTGCCCTACCTCACGGTGAACGCCTCGGGGCCGGAGCTGCAGGACCCGACCTACTGGCGGACCGTCCACGACGCCCTCGCCGCCACGGGCCTGCCGGCCGAGCGGCTGGTGCTGGAACTCGTGGAGAGCCACTACGACATCGAGTCGCTCCACCTGGCCAACAACCTGCACCAGATCCGCCAGCTCGGTGTGCGCACGGCGCTGGACGACTTCGGGACGGGCTACTCGAGCCTCGACAGGCTGCGCCGGTCGGGCGTGGACATCCTCAAGATCGACAAGAGCTTCACGGACGACATCACCTCCGAGACCTCGGAGGCGCCGCTGGTCCTGGCGATCTTGGCGATGGGCAAGGCGCTCGGGCTGCGCGTCGTCGCGGAGGGGGTCGAGACCCGCGCCCAGGCGGCCTGGCTCGTGGCGCACGGCTGCGACGCAGCGCAGGGCTGGTTCTTCGGGCGCCCGGCGCCCCACCTGGAGCGCGCGACGGCCTCAGGGCGCAGCGATGGCCCTACCCGCATCGCTGTTCAGCACTGACGAAGCACCCAGACTTCACCTAGTGTGTTCGCAGCGCACCAATTTGTGACAGACAGTAGCGTGTCGGCCCTGTGTGGTCCCCCGCGTCGGGGACACTACAGAACGTGACTGCTGATCCAGCCTCCGTGACAGCACGCCCCGCGGCCGCGACCACGCGGGTGCGGCTGCTGCCGCACCAGCGCAGCGGCCGGGTCGAGCTCGCCGTCGACGTGGTCGACCACCAGCACGGCGTGCGCCACCGCAGGCTGGTCGTCGACGACGCCCATGCGGGCTCGCCGACCCGCACCGCGCTGCAGGCGGAGTTCGCCGCCCACGACGCGCTGCTGCGAGCACACCCCGAGTGGGAGGCACCGGTGGTCCGGAACGGCGAGCTCGTCATCCAGAACCCCGCCTCGGAGTACTTCTACGCCTCCCCCACCATGCGGGAGTGGCGCACCGCACTCGTCCCCGGCGCTGGCGCCCTGCTCCCGGT
The DNA here is from genome assembly GCF_008041935.1 of Quadrisphaera setariae. Classification (NCBI taxonomy): domain Bacteria; kingdom Bacillati; phylum Actinomycetota; class Actinomycetes; order Kineosporiales; family Kineosporiaceae; genus Quadrisphaera; species Quadrisphaera setariae. The sequence continues at coordinate 76,908 of NZ_VKAC01000004.1, read as the reverse complement.
GCAGCGCCCCGGCATCAGCCACCTGCCCTCGGGGGCAGCGCTCGACCAGACCTCGGCGACCATCTACCGCGACGCCCTGGACTCGATCGGTGTGCGCACCCGCGCCGTGGTGCTCCAGGAGATCGCGCGCCGAGACGCCCGCACGCTGAGCGAGGCAGCTCGCCCTCGCTGGGTCAGCCTCGCCAGCGGAGCCGCCGTCCCAGTCCTGGACGCCATGGCCGGCATCGAGGGCCTCGCGCAGCGCCCGCACCTGACCCTGGTGGACATCGATCCCCACGCCCTCTCCCTGGCCGAGCGCATGGTGGTCGAGCAGGGCCTGGAGCTCGGGCCCGACGTCGCCCTGCTCCAACGTGACCTCGTGCGCGACCTGCTCGTCCGGCCCGCGCTGCTGCAGGAGGTGGGCGAGGGGAGCGCCGACCTCGTCGAGGCGCTCGGCATCTTCGAGTACTTCCGCGACACCTCGTGCGTGCGCCTGCTGCGCGAGGCGTTCCGCCTGCTGAGGCCGGGCGGCTCGCTGGTGGTGGCCAACATGCTCTCCGACCGCCGCGAGCTCCAGTTCAACCAGCGCGCGATCGGCTGGCCGCAGCTGGTGCCGCGCAGCGTCGAGGAGCTGGTGGACCTCGTGCGGCGCGCGGGGCTGCCCCTCGACAGGACCACGATCAGCATCCCCCAGGACGGGGTGTACGCCGTCGTCGACGTCGTGAGGTAGCCGGCCGTCAGGCCGGCTCCACCGCCGCGGGGTCGCGGGAGGCCCGGGACGGCTGCAGCTGCCCGTCGCGGATGGCCTCCGCCCAGTGGCAGGCCACCCGGTGCGGCGTGCCCGTGCCGGGTGGCCTGACAGCAGCCGCCGGTGCGCCCGCTCCGGGCAGGCCCAGCTCGCGCAGCTGGGGACGCTCGTCAGCGCAGCGCGTGGGCTGCACGAACGGGCACCGGGTGTGGAAGCGGCACCCCGTGGGCGGGTCGGCGGGGCTGGGCAGGTCGCCGGTGAGCAGGATCCGCTCGCGCGAGTCCTCCGCCGACGGGTCCGGCACCGGCACCGCCGACATCAGCGACAGCGTGTACGGGTGCAGCGGCTGGGCGTAGAGGTCGTCGGAGTCGGCCTCCTCCACGATCCCGCCGAGGTACATGACGCCCACCCGGTCGCTGGAGTGCCGCACCACGGCCAGGTCGTGCGCGATGAGCACGTACGTCAGGCCCAGGGCCTCCTGGAGGTCCTCCAGGAGGTTGAGGACCTGGGCCTGCACCGACACGTCGAGGGCGCTCACCGGCTCGTCGGCGACGACGAGCGCCGGCTCGGCGGCCAGCGCCCGGGCGATGCCGATGCGCTGGCGCTGCCCGCCGGAGAACTCGTGCGGGTACCGGGTGGCCGCGGACGCCGGCAGCCCGACCAGGCCGAGCAGCTCGCGCACCCGCCGGCCGCGCTCGCCCCTGCCGGTGAAGAGCCCGTGGGCGCGCAGCGGCTCGGCGACGGCCGCCTCGACGTCCATGCGCGGGTCGAGGCTGGCCATCGGGTCCTGGAAGACCATCTGCATGCGCCGCCGGGCGCGCCGCAGCTGCTCGGTGCCCAGCGAGCGCAGGTCGGTGCCGTCCAGGCTGACGGTGCCCGCGGTCGGCTCGGTGAGGCGCAGCAGCGCCCGGCCGAGCGTCGACTTGCCGCAGCCGGACTCCCCCACCAGGCCGTACGTCTCGCCGCGGCGCACGTCGAGGTCGACGCCGTCCACGGCCTTGACGGGTGGGGCGGCCCGGCGCAGCAGGGTGCCCCGCCCGGGGTAGTGCACCGCCAGACCGCGCGCGGACAGCAGCACGTCGCCCTGGGAGCTCGCGTCCGGGGTGCTCATGCGCTGCGCTCCTGCTGCTGGTCGTGCTGCTCGTGGTCGTGAGGGGCCGGCACGGGGTGGGCGCAGCGCAGCAGGTGCTGCCCAGCGCCGGCGGGTGCGTCGTCGTCCTGCTCCAGGGGCAGGTCGCTCCCCCGGCAGGCGTCGGAGGCGGCGGTGCACCGCGGCGCGAAGGCGCAGCCGTCGGTCCACCCGATGACGTCGCGCGGGGTGCCCGGGATGGGCGTCAGCCGCTGCCCGCGCGGGGCGTCCAGGCGCGGCACGGACGCCAGCAGCCCGGAGGTGTACCGGTGGCGCGGGCGGGCGAACAGCTCGTGCCGCCCCGCCCGCTCCACCACGCGCCCCGAGTACATGACCGTGACCGTGTCGCACAGACCCGCCACCACGCCGAGGTCGTGGGTGATGAGGAGCATCGCCGTCCCGCGCTCGCGCACGAGGTCGCCCATGAGCTCGAGCACCTGCGCCTGGATGGTCACGTCCAGCGCGGTCGTCGGCTCGTCGGCGATGAGCAGCTTGGGGTTGCACGCCAGGGCGATGGCGATCATCGCCCGCTGCCGCATCCCGCCCGACAGCTGGTGCGGGTACTCCCGCAGCCGGCGCACGGGCGCCGGGATGCCCACGCGCGCCAGCAGCTCACCGGCCTCGTCGCGCGCGGCCCTGCGCGAGGCCCCCGTGTGGCGGCGCAGCACCTCGGTGATCTGGGTGCCCACCGTGACCACGGGGTTGAGCGAGGTCATCGGGTCCTGGAAGACCATCGCGACGTCGCGGCCGCGCACGCCCTCCAGCTCGCGCTCGGGCAGCGAGAGCAGGTCGCGCCCGTCGAAGGCCGCCGTCCCGGAGACCTGCGCGGTCTTCGGGAGGAGGCCCATGACCGCCATCGACGTCACCGACTTGCCAGAGCCCGACTCCCCGACGAGCCCGGCCACCCGGCCGGCCTCCACGTCGAAGGAGACCCCGTCGACGGCCCGGTCGGACAGTCGGGACGACGACGAGCCGCGCCCGGACCCGCCCGGGAACGCCACGGAGAGGTCCCTGACCTCGAGGAGTGCCACTACTTGCGTCCCTTGGGGTCGAGCGCCTCGCGCAGGGCCTCTCCGAGGAGCGTGAAGCCGAGCGCGGTGACGGCGATGCAGGCACCGGGCCAGATCGCCAGGTGCGGGTCGGTGGCCAGCCGCGACTGCGCGTTGACCAGCATGCGCCCCCACTCCGCGGTGGAGGGGTTGGAGGCGCCCAGGCCCAGGTAGCTCAGGGCAGCCACCTCGATGATCGCCGTCGCCAGCGTCAGGGTGGCCTGCACGATCACCGGCCCCAGGGAGTTGGGAAGCAGGTGGCTCATGACCACCGTGCGCCGCCGCACGCCCAGGGAGTGCACGGCCAGCACGTAGTCCGAGCCGCGCTGGGCGAGCATCGAGCCGCGCAGCAGCCGAGCGAAGATCGGCACCTGCGCCGCGGCGATGGCGATCATCACGGAGATCGGCCGCTGACCGAGGACGGCGGCCACGCTGACGGCCAGCAGCAGCGACGGGATCGACAGGAGGATGTCGACCAGGCGCATCACCACGGTGTCCACCCAGCCGCCGACGCCGCCGGCCAGCACGCCGAGCACGGCCCCGCCGGCCAGTCCGAGCGCGGTGGAGACCACGCCGATCAGCAGCGACTGCCGCGCGCCGAACACGAGCTGCGTCAGCAGGTCGGTGCCGGGGCTGTCCAGCCCGAGCGGGTGGCCCGGGGAGGGGCCGGGCACCGAGGACGGCGTCACGCCGCTGTCGGGCAGCGGCACGCCTGGCTGCCCGGGGGCGATGAGCGGCGCGAACAGCGCCACGAGGAGGAACGCCAGCACGATGACCGCGCCGGCGATGGCGGTGGGGTTGCGCCGCAGGCGGCGCCACGCGCTGTGCCACAGCCCGCCGCTGCCCACCGCGTCCGGGTCGGGCGCGGTGGGGGTGGCGGGCTCCAGCGCTTCGGAGATCTGGGTCACGAGAGCCTCACCCGGGGGTCGATGACGCCGTACAGCAGGTCGACCACGAGGTTGACCAGGGCGTACGTGAGGGCGATGAACAGGATGAACCCCTGCAGGACGGCGTAGTCGAGCTGGCTGATGGCCTGGAACAGGTAGCTGCCGATGCCGTTGAAGGCGAACACCGACTCGGTGAGCACCGCCCCGGAGAACAGCAGGCCCGTCTGCAGGCCGATGGTGGTGACCACGGGCAGCAGCGCGTTGCGCAGCACGTGCCGGCGGCTGATGAGCGCCCGCGGCAGGCCCTTGGCCCGCGCGGTGCGAACGTGGTCCTCCCCGAGCACCTCCAGCACGGAGGCGCGGGTGATGCGCACGATGATCGCCAGCGGGATGGTGCCCAGGGCGATGCCCGGCAGCACCAGGTGCACGACGGCGTCCCAGCTGGCGTCCCACTCGCGCGTGAGGATCCCGTCGAGCACGTAGAAGCCCGTGACGTGGGTGGCGTCGATGCGGGGGTCCTGGCGGCCCGAGGTCGGCAGCCACGGCAGCCACTGCGAGAAGACGATCTTCAGCAGGTAGGCCAGGAAGAACACCGGGATGGTCACGCCGAGCAGCGAGCCACCCACCATGAGCGTGTCCAGCGCACCTCCGGCGCGCCGCGCCGCCGCGTACCCCAGCGGGATGCCGAGGACGACGGCGAACAGCAGCGCCGCGACGCTCAGCTCGATGGTCGCGGGGAAGCGCGACAGGAACGAGTCGAGCACCGGCTCACCGGAGGCGCTCGAGGAGCCCAGGTCACCGCGCAGCAGCCGCCCCACGTAGGTGAGGAACTGCACCGGCAGCGGCTGGTCGAAGCCGTACGCGGCGTTGACCTGGGCGATGGACTCCGGCGTCGCGCGCTGGCCGAGCAGCGCGCGGGCCGGGTCGCCGGGCAGGGCCCGCAGCCATGCGAAGAGCAGGACCACGAGCCCCGCCAGCACCGGCACCAGCAGCAGCAGGCGCCGGACGACGAACCTCAGCACGAGCTGGCGTCAGCCCTGGATCAGGACTGCGCGAGGGTGACGGTGTTCCAGACCTCGTCCTGGACGGGCGAGGGCTGGTAGCCCTGGACCTTCTTCGCGAAGGCCAGCGAGGGCACCGGCGAGGAGATCGGCACGCCCGGGGCGAACTGCGCGATCTGCTCGTTGATGGCCTGGTACGCCGGGATCTGCTCGTCGCGCGTGGGCAGGCCCCGGGCGGCGGTCAGCGCGTCGAACAGCTGGGCGTTGTCGAAGCCCCACTCGTTCGACTTCTGGCCGAAGAAGACGCCGAGGAAGTTGTCGGGGTCGTTGTAGTCGCCGGTCCACCCCAGCAGGTGGATGCCGTGGTCGGAGCCGCCCTGGATCTTGTCCAGGTAGTCCGGGCTCCACTTGTTGGCGACGGGGTTGACCTTGATGCCCACGGCCTCGAGCTGGCTCTGGATGGCCGTGAAGGTGGCCTCCGGCGCCGGCATGTACGGCCGGGAGACGTCGGTCGGGTAGTTGAAGTCCAGGGTGAGGTTGGACTGGCCGGCCTCGGCGAGCAGCTGCTTGGCCTTGGCGGGGTCGTAGTCGTACGTCGTGACGTCCGGGTTGTAGCCCGCCACCGTGTCGGGGATGAACTCGACCGCCGGCTTGCTGCCCTGCGGCAGGGACTGGCTGATGACGGCGTCCTTGTCGATGGCGTAGGAGATCGCCTGGCGGACGCGGACGTCGGCCAGCGCCGGGTTCGCCTGGTTGAAGCCCAGGTAGAGGATGTTGAACGCCGGGCGGTTGACCACCTGGAAGCCGCCGGACTCCAGGCCGTCGATGTCACCGGGTGCCACGAGGTCGTAGCCGTCGATGTCACCGGCCTGCAGCGCCTGCAGGCGGGCGTTGCCGTCGGCGATGGTGCGGATGATGACCTCGTCGACCTTGGGCTTGTCGCCCCAGTAGCTCGGGTTCGGCGTGAGGGTGACCTGCTGGCCGCGCTCCCAGGAGTCGAAGACGAAGGGCCCGGTGCCGGTGGGGTGCTCGGTGGCGTAGGCGGAGAAGCGCGGGTCGTCCTCGGTGCCGCCGGTGTTGTTCGCGTCGTACTTCTCCATGGCCGTGGGGCTCTGCATGGAGAACGCGGGCAGCGACAGCGCCTGGATGAAGCCCGCGAAGGGCTTGGTGAGGGTCACCGTGGCCTGCGTGGCCGACGGCGCCGTGCAGCCGCCGTAGATGCCGCCCTGCTTGGCCGGGTCGTCGCTGGTCTTGAAGCCCTTGAAGATCGAGCCGTAGTAGTAGCTGATGTTCCCGGACTGGTTGACGCCGGTCCAGTCGTACCAGCGGTCGAAGTTCGCGCAGACCGCCTCGCCGTTGAAGTCGGTGCCGTCGGAGAACTTCACGCCCTGCTTGAGGTCGAAGGTCCATGTCAGGCCGTCGGCGCTGCCGGTCCACTTCTCCGCGAGCAGCGGCGCGGGGTCGGCGGTGCCGGGCTGGGTGCCGACGAGGCCCTCGAAGATCTGCCGCGCCACGCGGAACGTCTCGCCGTCGGAGGCGAACGCCGGGTCGAGCATGACCGGGTCGGAGGAGGCCGCGAAGACGAACGTGCCGCCCCCGGAGCCGCCGGAGCCCGACGAGCCGTCGGCGGAGGAGGTGTCGCGCTGGCTCTGCGCGCAGCCCGTCAGGGCGACAGCGGCGGCCAGGACGGCGGCGGCGGCCCCCACCAGACGCGGCGCGCGGCGCCGCACGGGGCGGGAGGGACGACGGAGGGCTCGCACAGGGGTCTCCTCGAGCATCGACGGTCGAGCCGCGGTCCCGGTGCTGGATCTGCGGCGTCGAGCACGTTAAGCCGTAGGAACTCCTGCGAACACCCTGGGGTCCACCTTGGAGGTCACGATCCGGACACGGCCGGCCGGTGATCTTCCGGTGTCCCTGGGGCGACCGCTCAGCGCACGAGGGGCGTCGAGGCGCCCTCGTCGGGGGCGGCACCGGCGGCCACGGCGGCGAGCCACGCCGGGTCGCGCCCCTCCAGCGAGGCCACCCGCACCAGGCCCGGACGGCCCTCCAGCTCCACCACGCAGGGGATGCCGACGGTGGGCACGCCCGCCGCGAGCGCGCTGGTGACGCCGGTGGTGGAGTCCTCCAGGGCCACGCAGCGGGAGGGGTCCGCGGACAGGCGCCGGGCGGCCTCGAGGTAGGGGTCGGGGGCGGGCTTGCCGCGCGTCACGGCGTCCCCGGTGACGACGGCGGCGAAGGTCCCCTCGGGCAGCAGGGCGACCAGCTCGTCGGCCAGCACCTTCCACGACATGGTCACCAGCGCGCAGGGGACGCCGGCGTCGCCGACGGCGGTGAGCAGCTCGCGAGCCCCGGGGCGCCAGGGCACGTCGCGGCGGAACTGCTCGACCACGCGGCGCAGCAGCTCGGCGACGACCTCGTCGATGACGAGGTCGACACCGCCCTCGGTCCGCAGCCGGCGGGCCGACTCGCGCAGGTCGGATCCGACCAGCGAGCGGGCCTGGGCCTCGCTCCAGGAGCCGCCGTGGTCGGCGACGAGACCGAACTCGGCGGCGAACCAGTACGGCTCGGTGTCGACGAGGGTGCCGTCCATGTCCCAGAGCACCGCCTGCGGCAGCGGGTGCTGGTCGCTGGTGCCGGTCTGGTGGTGTGCGTCGCTCACGTGCGGCGAGGCTACCCGCCGGGGCGCACCAGGCCCGTCTCGTAGGCGGTGACGACGGCCTGCACGCGGTCGCGCGCGCCCAGCTTGGCGAGCACCCGGCCGACGTGCGTCTTGACGGTCGCCTCGGCCACGTGGAGGTCTCCGGCGATCTCGGTGTTGGACCTGCCGCGGGCCATGAGCACCAGCACCTCCCGCTCGCGCTCGGTGAGGGCGTCCAGGGCGCTGGCCGCTCCGCCGTCCTCGGCCCCCTCGGCGGCCAGCAGGGGCGCGACGTGCTCGAGGAGGCGCCGCGTGGTGGACGGCGCGATGACCGCGTCGCCGGCGTGCACGGTGCGCACGGCGGCCAGCAGCTCCTCGGGCGGGGCGTCCTTGAGGAGGAACCCGCTGGCCCCGGCCCGGATGGCGGCCAGGGCGTACTCGTCGATGTCGAAGGTGGTGAGCACCACCACCTTCGAGTCCGGCAGTGACGCGGTGATGCGCGCGGTGGCCTCGATGCCGTCGACGCGGGGCATGCGCACGTCCATGAGCACCACGTCCGGGGTGACCGCGCGGGCCATCGAGACGGCCTGCTCGCCGTCACCGGCCTCCCCCACCACCTGCAGGTCGGGCTGGGAGTCGATGACCATGCGGAAGCCGGCGCGCAGCAGCTGCTGGTCGTCGACGAGGAGGACCCTGATCACGTCGTCACCCGGTGTCACGGCGTCGAACCTAGCGGCATCCGAGGGTGCGCCCGACCCACCAGCAGCGCCGCTCACTGGTCCGCCAGGGCGGCGACGGGCGGGGTGCGGACCGCGCGCCGGGCGGGCAGCACCGACGCGAGCAGACCGGCGACGACGGCGACGGCGAGCAGCAGCCCGAGCCGCCCCCAGGGCAGCGAGGGCGTCCAGATGGCGTCTCCGCCGGCGGCGGCGACGCCGCCGAGCAGCGAGGCCGCCCCGGCCCAGCCGTACAGGGACCCCAGCACCACGCCGAGCAGCCCGCCGACGCCCGCCACCAGTGCGCCCTCGAGGGCCAGCATGCGGCGCAGCTGGCCCCGCGTGAGCCCGAGCGCCCGCAGCACCGCGTTCTCGCGGGTCCTCTCGATCACCGACAGGCTCAGGGTGTTGGCCACCCCCACCAGGGCGATGACGACGGCGACGGCGAGCAGGCCCACCACCACGAGCAGCATCGTGTCGATGACCTTCTCGTAGACCGCGCGCTGCGCCGCGAGGCCGCTCACGGAGACCGGCGCGGCACCCGTGTCGGTGCCGGCGACCTCCGTGACGGCGGACTGGACCTGGTCGACCACCTCGACGGCGTCGGCGGTCGGGCCGGTGCGCAGCCACATCTCGCTCTGGGCGTCGCCCAGCTGCAGCGCCGCTGCGTCGGAGCTGTCCAGCACCACCTGCGGCCCTCCGACGTCCGTCACGGCGACCCGCACGGCGTGCTCGGCGCCAGCGGCGTCCGCGGCGTCGGTCGTCGTGGCGCCGTCGGCGCCCTCTCCGCCGTCGAGCGCGGTGACGGCCCTCAGGTCGAGCTGATCGCCGTCGCGGACCCCGAGGCGCTCGGCGGTCTCCGGGGAGATGACCGCGGTGCCGGGGGCCAGGGGGGCGACGTCCGCGGGGTGGGCCAGCACCGAGGCGAGGTCGTCGCGGTTCCCGGAGATGACGTCGAGGCCGTAGACCTCCCCCCGCGAGTGGGCGGCCGGCCCTCCGCTGGTGACCACCTCACCGGTGGTGAGCAGCGCGGACGCCGACACCCCCGGCACGGCGCGCACCGCGCTGACCACGGACGCGTCGAGGCCCGGCCCGGTGCGGGACGTCCCCTCGGGAACCGTCGTGACCTGCACGTCCACCGGGAACTGCCGGTCGAGCGCTGCGCCGAGCGTCCGGCTGGTGGTGGCGGCGCCGACCACCATGAGCGCCACGAGCGTGGTGCCGATGAGCAGGGCGCCCGCCGTGGACGCGGTCCGCCGGGGGTTGCGGACGGCGTTGAGCGCGGCCAGGCGCGCCGGTGCACCGCCGGCGCGGGCCACGAGCCCGCCGACGAGCGACACCGTGCGCGGCACGAGGAAGACCTGGCCGACCAGCACCCCGGTGAAGGACGCCATCCCCCCGGCGACGGCGACGAGCACGCCGTACTGGGCCAGCTCGTCGGACGTGCCCGTCGCCGCGCCGACGGCGTCGGCGAAGCTCCCGGTGGCGAACAGCGTCCCCAGCACGAGGAGCGCGCCACCGCCCACCAGGAGGACCAGGGACAGCACGAGGCGCACCCGGGAGGTGCGGGTGCGCAGGTCCGGCGCGGTGGCCGGTCGCAGCGCCGCGAGCGGGGAGACCCGGGTGGCCGCCCTGGCGGGGACCAGCGCCGCCAGGAGGGTCGCCGCGACGCCGACGGCCAGCGGCACGAGCACGGCGGCCGGCGTGACGACCACGCCGGTGGGCACCGGCGCCCCGGGCGCGTAGTGCGCGAGCACCAGGGCGGCGACAGCGGCCAGGCCGGAACCCAGCGCCACACCGGCGACCGACGCGACGAGCCCCAGCGCAGCGGCCTCGAGCAGCACGCTGCGGCGCACCTGCCCCTTGGTGGCCCCCACGCAGCGCAGCAGCGCCAGCTGCCGGGTGCGCTGGGCCACCAGCACCGAGAACGTGTTGGTGATCACCGTGGTGGCCACGAAGAGCGCCACCGCGGCGAAGGCGAGGACCACGCCGGTGAGGACCCGGGTCCCGCCCAGGGCGCTGTCGACGGACCTGTCGACCACCTGCGCGACGGTGAGGACGTCGACGGGCGGCGCGTCTCCGCTCCAGCCCTGCGAGGGGTCCCAGCTCCCGGTCTGCACCGGCAGCCCGGCTGAGCCCAGGCGCTGCGCGACGGCGTCCCGGGCCTGCTCCGGGCTCGTCCCGGCCGCGTCCACCACGAGGACGGTGCCGTAGCCGCTGCGCGGCTGACCGCTGGGCAGGTCGCCGTAGAGGTCCGCGGACCAGGCCAGGGCGTCGGGCGCGGTGGCCAGCGTCGTGGGACCCGTGCCCGAGAAGACGCCCTCGTCGTCCTCGACCAGCCCGACCACGGTGACCGGGCTGTCGACGGGAGCGGGGTCGGCGAGCGGAGCGTCGCCGGCGGCGGCGCCGTCACCGGTGGTGGCGGCAGCCGGCGGGTAGGTCCGCACGCTGACGGTGCCTCCGACGTCCACCCCGAGGCGCTGCGCCGTCGCAGCGCTGACGGCCACCTGGCCCGCCGCCGCGGGGAGGGACCCGGCGGTCAGCTGGGAGGCGTCGACCTGCGCGAGCTCCGGCGCCGTCGCGGTGCTGCGCAGCGCGGTGTACTCGGTGCCGACGGCCCCGACCAGCTGGACGCCGGCGTCGACGCGGCCCTCGACCGCTGCGACCCCCGGGGTGCCGGAGAGCGAGGCGACCTGGGCGTCGGTGAGGGGGGAGCCGTTCGTGCGGACCACGACGTCGGCGCCGGCGTACTGGGCGGCGACCGAGCTCGTGGTGGTGCGGGAGAAGAGGGCGGACGTCAGCAGCACGGCGGCCACGAAGCCGGTCCCGAGGGCCACGGCCACGCCGGCGAGGAGCAGGCGGCCCGCGGTGGAGCGGGCCTGGCGGAGGGTGAGGCGCAGCATCACAGGCCCGCAGCGGGTGACGGGACGTGCGCGGCGGCCACGGCGCGCATCTGGGCCGTCGTCGTGCCGACCCCGCCAGCCGGGGGCAGGGAGGTGCGCAGAGCGTCCAGAGCGGAGGCGACGGCCTCGGGGGTGGGGTCGGTGACCTCCCCGGCGAGCCTGCCGTCGGCGAGGAGCACCACGCGGTCGGCGTAGGAGGCCGCGACCGCGTCATGGGTGACCATGACGACGGTGCGGCCCAGCTCGCGCACGCTGCGGCGCAGGAACTCCAGCACCTCCGCGCCGGAGCGGGAGTCGAGGTTGCCGGTGGGCTCGTCGGCGAGGACGAGCTCGGGCTTGCCGATGAGGGCGCGGGCGATGGCCACGCGCTGCTGCTGGCCGCCGGAGAGCTCGCTGGGCCGGTGCGACAGGCGCTCCCGCAGCCCCAGGACGTCCACGAGGTCGGCCATCCACTCCCGGTCGAGCTCGGCGCCGCGCCCCCCGCGCCGGCCACCCAGCTCCAGGGGGAGGGTGATGTTCTGCTCCGCGGTGAGCACCGGCAGGAGGTTGAACTGCTGGAAGACGAAGCCGAGGCGCTGGCGGCGCAGCAGCGTCAGCGCCGTGTCCCCCAGGGCCGTCAGGTCGGTCTCCCCGAGCAGCACGCGGCCGGAGGTCGCCGTGTCGAGGCCCGCGAGCAGGTGCAGCAGCGTCGACTTCCCCGAACCGGACGGCCCCATGATCGCGGTGAAGGCACCCCGCTCGAAGCTCACGTCGACGCCCCGCAGCGCGTGCACGGCGGCCGGGCCGCGTCCGTAGGTCTTGGTGAGGCCCACGGCCGTGGCCGCTGCGCCACCCGAGGGGCTGCCGGCGGGCGTCGCGGCGGGTGCTGTCGAGGTCATGCCCCCACTGTCGGCGCCGCGGGGCCGCGAGCGCATCGGCGCCCGGGACCGCGCTGCGCCCGCGCCGTCATACCGCCGGCTGACCCGCAGGCGGCGGCGCGCTCCGACCGGAGGCGGGCACGGGGAGCACGGCCTGCACCGCGAAGCCGCCCCCGCTGCGCGGCCCGGCGTGCGCGGTGCCCCCGTACAGGGCCATCCGCTCGGCCATCCCGGCCAGGCCGCGACCGACCCCGTCGCCGCGGCCCTCGCCGTCGACGGTGGCCGACGCGCCGCGCCCGTCGTCCTCGACGTGGGCCTCGAGCCGACCCGGCGCCCAGTGCAGCCGGACGGTCGCCCGCGCCGAGGGTCCACCGTGCTTCAGCACGTTCGTCAGACCCTCCTGCACCACCCGGTACACCGCCAGGCCCGCCCCCGCGGGCAGCTGGCGGGCCTCCCCCGTCGTCACCAGCGCCACCGGCAGCCCGCTGGCCCGCACCGAGGCCACCAGGGCGGGGACGTCCTCCACGCCAGGCTGCGGCTCGAAGACCGCGCCGCCGTCCTCGCGGAGCACCCCCAGCAGGCGCCGCATGTCCGTGAGGGCCGCCCGCCCGGTGGCGGCCACGGACTCCAGCGCCCGGACGGCCGCGGCGGGGTCGGCGGCGGCGGCGTAGCGCCCGCCGTCGGCCTGGGCGATCACCACGGACAGGGAGTGCGCGACGACGTCGTGCATCTCCCGCGCGATCCGTGCGCGCTCAGCGGCCGCTGCCAGCGCCTGCAGCTGCTCGCGCTCGGTCTCCACGCCGCGGGCGCGCTCCTCCAGGGTGCGCACGTGCGCGAGCCGGGTGCGGCGCCACTGGCCCAGGGTCCACGCCAGCAGGGCCAGCACCCCGGCCGTCACCGTCACCGAGACCACCACGACGAACGCCTCGCCGACGTCGGTGGAGGCCCACCCCAGGGCCACGCCCAGCCCCAGGGCCCCCGCGAGCGCCACCAGGAGGCCCCAGTACCGGGCCCAGCGGGGGCCGTGGGCGGCCACCGAGTACAGCGCCACGAGCACGGCGACGTCGGACGGGGAGACCAGCAGCGCCTCGCTGGCCCCCCTGCCCACCACCCCGGTCAGCAGGTGCACCGCGGCGAACGCGTACACGACCACCGCGGTGAGCACCGGCCGCGCGCGGCGCAGCGCGAGCACGCCCACCTGGAGCAGCGCGGCCAGCGACTGCCACGGCGAGCCGCTGGAGGCGAAGATCCCCGCCAGCAGCAGCGCAGGGGGGCAGAACAGGGCCGCGTCGACCACCACGGGGTGGGTCCTCACCCAGGCCTCGGAGGCGTCGACGCGGCCGCGCACCCCTGTGGGCTGACGCTGGCCCCGCTCCATCACCGGGCCACGCTAGGGCCGGGTGGGCGCCCCGGCGTCGTCCTGGTGGGTGAGCGCGTCGCCCGGCGCCTCCGCCCGTGGACCCACCCCCCGCCTAGGCTGGCCGCGTGGCGCCCTGCAGACGGGGGCGCTGACAGGAGGCAGACGTGGCACCTGAGGAGCACCCGCTCGCCGAGCCGGTGATGCTCGCGGCGTTCGAGGGCTGGAACGACGCCGGCGAGGCCGCCAGCGGCGCGCTCGACCACCTGCGTCGCGTCTGGGGCGCGGAGCAGGTCGCGGAGCTGGACCCCGAGGAGTACCACGACTTCCAGGTCAACCGACCGCAGGTGGCGCTCGACGACGACGGGCGCCGCACCATCACCTGGCCCACCACGCGCATCTTCGCGGCCACCGCCCCGGCCAGCGGCCGCACGGTCGTCCTCGTGCACGGCATCGAGCCGTCGATGCGGTGGCGCCGGTACACCGGAGAGCTCCTCGAGCACGCCCGTCGCCTCGGCGTCGAGACGGTGATCACCATGGGGGCCCTGCTGGCGGACGTCCCCCACACCCGCCCGATCCCCGTCTCCTCCACCACGGACGACGAGGAGCTGCTGCGCCGCCTCTCGCTGGAGCGGTCCACCTACGAGGGCCCGACGGGCATCGTCGGCGTGGTCTCCGAGGCCGCCGCGAGCGCCGGGCTGCCGTCGCTGAGCCTGTGGGCGGCGGTGCCGCACTACGTGGGGCAGTCGCCCTCGCCGAAGGCCGTGCTGGCGCTGCTGGGCCGCATCGAGGAGGTGCTCGGGGAGCCGGTGCCGCTGGGAGACCTCACCGACGACGCCCGCGCCTGGGAGCACGGTGTGGACGAGCTGGCCGGGGAGGACGCCGAGATCGGCGAGTACGTCCGCCAGCTCGAGGAGGCCAAGGACACCGCCGACCTCCCCGAGGCGACCGGCGAGGCGATCGCCCGGGAGTTCGAGAGGTACCTGCGCCGCCGCCCCGACGAGGGCAAGGACGGGCTCACCAGCGGCTGAGCGCTCGGCCCTCGGGTCGAGGGGCTCCGCGAGGGCGGAGGACAGGGGCAGGGACGCGCTGTCCCTGCGCCTGTCCTCCGCACTCGCGGGGTCAGCCCGTCAGAGGGCGATGCCCAGCAGGGCGTCGACGGCGTCCGCGACGAGGTCCGCGCGCTGGCCGCTCTCCGCGCCGCCGGGGGCGGCGAGGACCGTGGCGGCCCAGGCGTCGAGGACGACGAGGGCGCCGGGGGCGTCGAGGTCGTCGGCGAGGCGGGCGCGCAGGTCCGCCAGCACCGCGAGCTGGTCTGCGCCGTCGTCGGCCCCGCCGACGGCGACGGCGGCGCGCCACCGCACGAGGCGCTCCACGGCCTCCTCCAGACCCGCCTGGGTCCAGGACCAGTCGGAGCGGTAGTGGTGGGCGAGCACCGCCAGGCGCACCGCAGCAGGCTCCACCCCGGCGGCGCGGAGCTTGGAGACGAGCACGAGGTTGCCCTTGGACTTGCTCATCTTCTCGCCGTCGAGGCCGACCATCCCGGCGTGCGCGTACACGCCGGCGAAGGGCGGGCCGTACAGCACCGCGCCGTGGCTGGCGCTCATCTCGTGGTGCGGGAAGGCCAGGTCGGAGCCGCCGCCCTGGACGTCGAAGCCGGAGCCCAGGTCGTCGGCGGCGATGACGGTGCACTCGACGTGCCAGCCGGGGCGACCAGCCCCGAGGGTGCCGCCGTCCCACGCGGGCTCGCCCTCGCGGGCGGCGCGCCACAGCAGCGGGTCGAGCGGGTCGCGCTTGCCGGGGCGCTGGGGGTCTCCTCCACGCTCGGCGGACAGCGCGAGCATCTGCTCCGTGGCCAGGTGAGCGACCGCGCCGAAACCCGGGTCGGCCGAGAGATCGGCGTAGACGTCGCCCTTCGCCGGGTCGACCTGGGCGGGGCTCTCGGTGGACGGCTCGACCGTGTAGGCGGCGCCGCGGGCGAGCATCGCCCGGACGGTGGCCGCGATCCGCGGGATCGCCTCGACGGCGCCGACCCAGGCGTCGGGCGGCAGCACCCGCAGCGCCTCCATGTCGGAGGCGAACAGGTCCACCTGGGAGGCGGCCAGCTCGCGCCAGTCGACGCCGTCGCGGGTGGCGCGCTCGAGCAGCGGGTCGTCCACGTCGGTGACGTTCTGGGCGTACCTCACCTGCAGGCCGGAGTCGCGCCAGGCGCGCTGCAGCAGGTCGAAGGCCAGGTAGGTGGCGGCGTGGCCGAGGTGCGTGGCGTCGTACGGGGTGATGCCGCAGACGTACAGGCGGGCCTTCGGGCCGGGCGCGGCGACCTGCAGCTCACCGGTGGAGGTGTCGTGCACGCGCACGGGGCCACCCCTGCCGGGGAGCTGGGGGACGGCGGGGGCTGACCAGGGACGCATCGCCCGCGACCCTACCCAGCGCGAGCGGCCCCCAGCGCCGGAGGGCGCCTCAGAAGGGCGGCCAGGGCAGCGCGCGACCACCCGGCGGCGGCTTCGGGAAGCGCCGCCGCTCCAGCAGCCGCTCCACGCGCAGCTGCGCGGCGAGCAGCTCGTCGTCGGTGAGGAGGGTGGACAGCACGTCGGCCAGGTCGCCGTCCAGGGCAGCGGCCGTGCGCTCCAGCAGCACCACGACCTCGTCGTCGAACGACCTGCCGGCGAAGCCCCACAGCACCGTGCGGAGCTTGGGGTCGTCGTGGAAGGTCAGGCCGTGGTCGACGCCGTAGATGCGGTCGTCGAGGCCTCGCAGCACGTGACCGCCCTTGCGGTCGGCGTTGTTGGCCACCGCGTCGAAGGCCGCCATCCGCACCAGGCCCGGGTCGTCGGCGTGCACGAGCGAGACCGCCTCCCCGCGGTAGCCCTCCCCCTGCACCACGGTGAGCCAGCCGTCAGGCACCCGCGAGGGCGCGACGACGTCGATGACGCCCGCGCCCGGCTCACCGAGGCCCCGGCCGGCCCCAGCGCGACGCCGGGTCCCGGGAGGGTCGACGTACGGCCCGTCGTCGGGCGGGGGTCCCACCCACGCCTGCACCGATCCGAGGCCGAACTCGCCCTCGCGCAGCACGGTCGGCGGGACGACGCCCCACCCGGCGGCCTCGGAGACCAGCGCGGCGGCCACCTCGCGCCCGGCGAGCGTGCCGTCGGGGAAGTCCCACAGCGGGGCCTCCCCCGCCACGGGCTTGTAGACGCACGCCAGCGACCGCTCACCCGAGGTCACCCGGGCGAGCAGCGTGGTGTTGGAGGCGCCGAGCACTCGGCCGGTCACCTCCAGATCACCCGCTGACAACAGGGTCAGGAGGTCCGGAGCGCCTTCGCCGCCGTGCTGGGTGCTGCTCAGCGGCGGTACCCGTTGGCGCGCGGGCACACGTGCCCGGCCGGGTCGAGCGGGTCCCCGCAGAACGGGCACGGGGGGCGGCCCGCCGCGACGACGGCCAGGGCCCTGCTGCAGAACGCCCTGGCGCTGGCGCCGGTGAGGTTGACCCGCAGGAGGGAGCGGGTGTCCTCCTCCTCCGCGCCGACGGCCGATCCGCCGTCGTCGTCGTCACCGACCTCGAAGCACTCGATGACGACGAGCTGGCGGTCGCCGTCCCAGGCGAGCGTCATCGTGCCGACGCGGAACTCCTCCTCGATGGGGGTGTCCAGCGGGGCGTCGTCGCGGGCGTCGGCCGGGGTCACCGCAGGCACCGGGGCAGCGCCGCCGCTGCGGCGGACCACCTCGTCGAGGAGCTCCTCGACGCGCTCGGCCAAGGCGGAGACCTGGGTCTTCTCCAGGGCCACCGAGGTCAGGACGGTGCCGGAGCGGGCCTGGAGGAAGAAGGTGCGCGCTCCCGGGGGGCCCGTGGTGCCGGCCACGAACCGCTCCGGGGGGTCGAAGTCGAAGACCTGCCGGGGCATGGTGGCGAACCTACCTCCCGCTCAGCGGCCTCCCCCGGCGCCACCACCGATGACGGCGTCGGAGGACGGGACGGAGGGGGGCTGGTCGGGCTGGTCACCGTCCGGCTCGCCCTGCTGGGAGGGCTCGGGCGGGGGCGGCAGCAGGGAGGTGACGTCACCGCCGGTGTCGTTGGTGCGCACCGCGAACGGGCGCAGCGGGGTGTACCTGACCACCGAGACCGAGGCCGGGTCGACGACGATCCGCTGGAAGCCGTCCAGGTGGACCCCGAGCGCGTCGGCGAGCACCGCCTTGATGACGTCGCCGTGGCTGACCGCGGCCCACACGGCGTCGGGCCCGTGCTCCGCGGCCACCTCGGCGTCGATGCGGCGGACCACGTCGAGGGCGCGCTGCTGCACCATCCGCATCGGCTCGCCCCCGGGGAAGACCACCGAGCTGGGGTGCGCCTGGACCGCGCCCCACAGCGGCTCCTTGAGCAGCTCGGCGATGGGGCGGCCGGTCCAGTCGCCGTAGTCGCACTCGGACAGGCCCTCGTCGGTGACCAGCTCGGGCCGTGGGGCGCCGTCGGGGCCGGGGACCGCCAGCAGAGCGGCCGCCGTCTCCTGGCAGCGCTCCAGCGGCGAGGCGACCACGCGGACCAGCGGCAGCGGCGCCAGGCGCTGCGCGAGCGCTGCCACCTGGGCCCGCCCGGTCTCGTCGAGGGTGACACCGGGGGTGCGGCCGGCCAGGACGCCACCGGTGTTGGCAGCGGTGCGGCCGTGGCGGACCAGGAGGAGGACGGGCACGCCGGAACGCTACGTCAGCCAGGATGGCGCGCGTGATAGCGGGCACGTGGGTGTGGGGTCCCGAGGGGCACCACCAGGTGGAGGACTGGCAGGGCGCGCTGAGCGGCTGCCAGGACGGCGGCGAGGGCTTCGTGTGGATCGGGATGGACGAGCCCGACCCCGACGAGCTCCAGCGCCTGGCCCACGAGCTGCACCTGCACCCCCTGGCCGTGGAGGACGCCGTCCACGGCGGGCAGCGGCCCAAGGTGGACCGCTACGACGACGACTCCCTGCTCGTGGTGCTGCGGCCCCTGGAGTACGACGAGCCCACCTCCAGCGTGGAGACCCGCGAGCTGACGATGTTCGTGGGCCCCCACTACGTGGTGAGCGTGCGGCGCGGGGGTCACACCCCGCTCAAGAGCGTGCGCTACACCCTCGACGCCGCACCGGGCCCGCTGCGGGCCAGCGCCATGGGGGCGCTGCACGGGGTGCTGGACGCCGTGGTCGACCACTTCGTGGTGGTGGCCGACGAGCTCGGGGACGACCTGGACGACCTGGAGCGCCGCGTCTTCACCGGCGCCGGCGGCGCCCCCGGGGACGTCGACGCCGCGGACATCTACCGGCTCAAGCGGGAGGTCTCCGAGGCCCGCCGCGCCGTGGCGCCGCTGGTGGAGCCGGTCGCGTCGCTGGCGCGGGGGGAGGTGGCGGGGGTGACCAAGCGGCTGAGGCCGTTCTTCGCCGACGTGCTCGACCACCTCATGCGCACCGAGGACCGGGTGGCCGGGTACGAGAGGTCCCTCACCGACATCCTCAACGTCCACCTGGCGCAGGTGTCGGTGCAGCAGAACGCCGACTCGCGCAAGATCTCCGCGTGGGCCGCGATGGCGCTGGTTCCCACCCTCATCGCCGGGATCTACGGCATGAACTTCGACGTGATCCCCGAGCTGAAGTGGCACTACGGCTACCCGTACGCCCTGGGCCTCATGGTGGTGGTCTGCCTGGTGCTGTGGCGGGCGTTCAAGCGGTCGGGCTGGCTGTAGCGGGAGCCAGCGCGTCCAGCACCGCCAGCCGCTCGGCCAGGGTGGCCCCGAAGGGGGCGACGGCGACGGTGCCCACCCCGGCCGCCGCGTAGGCGCCCAGCCGCGCGCGCAGCTCCTCGGGGGTGCCCAGCAGGCACGCCGCGCGCAGCAGCTCGGTCGGCACCAGCGCCGCGGCGCTGGTGCGGTCGCCGGAGAGGTAGGCGTCCTGCACGGCCGCGGCGGCCGCTCCGTGGCCGAGCCGGGCGGCCTGCTCGGCGTAGACGTTCTTCTCGCGGCTGCCCATCCCGCCCAGGTACAGGGCCGTGTGCGCGCGCAGCGGGGCGGCGACGGCCGGGTCGTCGAGGTCGGCCCCCTCCGGGACCACCAGCGCCGTCACCGCGGCGACGACGTCGAGGGGCCGGTCCGCGCCGCCGGGCAGCTCGCAGCGCGCCCGACCCCGGGCCAGGGCGGCCACCTGCTCCTCGGACGCCTCGGGCACGAGGAACGCCGGCAGCCACCCGTCGGCCACCTCCCCCGCCAGCTCGACGTTCTTCGGGCCGACGGCCGCCAGCAGCAGCGGCAGGTCGGGCCGCGGCGCCGGCAGCGACAGGCGCAGCCGGGACGCGCCGTGCAGCCCGGGCTCGCGGGCCAGAGCGCGGCGCACGTCCGCCACGTAGGCGCGGGTGCGGGCCAGCGGCTGCGCGAAGGCCACGCCGTGCCAGCCCTCGGAGACCTGCGGCCCCGACACGCCCAGGCCCAGGCTGAAGCGGCCGCCGGAGACCCCGTCCAGGGTGGCGGCCGTCATGGCCGTGGCCGCCGCGCTGCGGGCGGGCACCTGCAGCACCGCGCTGCCCAGGCCGATGGTGCGCGTCTGCCCCGCGAGCCACGCGAGCACGCTGACGGCGTCGGAGCCGTACGCCTCGCTGACCCACGCGGAGGCGAAGCCGTGCTCCTCGGCGCGCTGCACCAGCGCGAGCGCGTCGGCGGCCTGCGCTGCCACCGGGCGGTCGGAGCCGAAGTACCCCAGCGACAGCGCCAGCCTCATGCGCGCCGACCCTAGGGGGTGGCCGGCCGGTCGCGGTGCGAGCCCCGTGCCGCCACGGAGCGTCACCGGCCTGAAGTACGTTGCCGCGGTGGAGCAGCGCACCCTCGGAAGGTCGGGTCTGCGCGTCTCGGCGCTCGGCCTCGGCACCATGGGTTGGGGCAGTGACGGCGTGACCGACGCCCACGAGGCGCGCGACCTGCTCGTGCCCTTCGTGGAGGCCGGCGGCAGCCTCGTCGACACCGCCGACGTCTACGGCGGCGGCGCCGCCGAGCAGCTGCTCGGTGAGCTCCTCGGCGACGTCGTCCCGCGCGAGGACGTGGTGCTGGTGACGAAGTCCGGCCGCGGCCGCCGCCCCGGCCCCGACACCTCCGCCCGCGCCCTGCTCGCCGGGCTGGACGCCTCGCTGGCGCGCCTGGGCACCGACCACGTGGACGTGTGGATGGTGCACGCCTGGGACGGGTGCACCCCGCCAGAGGAGGTCGTCTCCGCCCAGGCCCGCGCCCTGAGCAGCGGCAGGGCCCGCTACGCCGGCGTCGGGGACCACGCGGGGTGGCAGCTGGCCACCGCCGCGGCCGCGGCGCGCGCCGCCGGCCAGCCGCTGGCCGCCGCGGGCGTGGAGCTCAGCGTCCTCGCCGGCGACCACGCCGACGTGCTTCCCGCTGCCGCCCACCACGGGCTCGGTGTGCTCGCGTGGGCGCCGCTGGGGCGCGGGGTGCTCACGGGCAAGTACCGCTCGACCACGCCGTCGGACTCGCGGGCCGCCTCCGAGCACCTCGCCGCCTGGGTGCAGCCCTACCTGGGCACCGGGTCGCGCCGGGTGGCGCAGGCCGTGGCCACCGCCGCGGACGGGCTGGGGGTGGCTCCCCTGGAGGTGGCCCTGGCGTGGGTGCGCGACCACCCCGGGGTGGCGAGCGCCGTCGTGGGCGCCCGCACCCCGGGCCAGCTGCTCGGCAGCCTCGCGGCCGACGAGCTGGAGCTCCCCGCGGAGATCCGCGCGGTGCTCGACGAGCTCAGCGCCGGCTGAGGCGCTGCGGCAGGCTCACCGCCGAACGGCGTCCGGGCCGGCGGGGCCGTCGGCGTCGTCGTCCTCGGGGGCGTCGTCGTCGAGGTCGTCGTCCTCGTCCTCGTCGTCGTCGAGGCCGTCCTCGTCCTCGTCGAAGAGCTCGAACGGGGTGACCTCCTCGTACGCGGTGTAGAGGGACTCCTCGTACACCTCGAACGCGTCGGCCAGGGCGGTGTAGGCCGCCTCGACCGCGGGGTCTTCGTCGCCCTGCCGCCGCTGGGCGGCTGCCAGGTGGGACTCCAGCGCAGCGACGAGTCGGTCGAGAGCTGCGCGGGGATCGGTCGCCATGGCCCGAACGGTAGCGGGTGGGCATCATGGACGGCGATGGAGCAGATCCCTTCGCCCCGCACCAGCGGCCGACGCCCCGGCCGGTCCGACGTCGAGTACGAGTACCGCACGATCACGCTGTCCCGCGACACCTCCCGCAGCGAGGCGCGGCGGCTCCTCACGGAGGCCGCCGAGCACGGGCACTGGGAGCTGTCGCGGGTGCGCCTCTACCTGGGCGGGCGGCGCCAGGTGCAGCTGAGGCGGCGCATCGTCAGAGTGGTCCGTCCCAGCTGAGGAGCTGGGCCGGCGGTCAGGAGCTGGCCACGAAGCGCTGCAGGACGCGCGTGCCGAAGCGCAGCGCGTCCAGCGGCACGCGCTCGTCGACGCCGTGGAACAGGCCCGCGAAGTCGAGGTCCGCGGGCAGGCGCAGCGGCGCGAAGCCGTAGCCGGGGATGCCCAGCTGGCTGAAGGACTTGTTGTCCGTGCCCCCCGACAGGCAGTAGGGCAGCACGCGGGCGGACGGGTCCTCGGCGAGCAGCGCCTCGACCATCCGGTCGACCAGGGGCACGTCGTAGGGCGTCTCCAGCGCGACGTCGCGGTGCACGTCCTGGACCTCGACGAACTCCCCCGCGAGCTCCCTGACGGTCTGCACGAGGCGCTCCTCGTGACCGGGCAGGAAGCGGCAGTCGACCAGCGCCGTGGCGGTGCCGGGGATGACGTTGTGCTTGTACCCGGCCTCCAGCAGCGTGGGGTTGGCCGTGTCGCGCAGGGTCGCGCCGACCCAGCGCGCCGTCGTGCCGAGCTGGTCGAGCAGAGCGGAGGGGTCGTCCGGGTCGAACGCGACGCCGGTGATGTCGGTGACGCCGTCGAGGAAGGCCCGCACGGTCGGGGTGACCTCCACCGGCCACGGGTGGGCGCCGATGCGGGCCACCGCCTCGCACAGCCGGGTGACGGCGTTGTCGGTGTTGACCTGGCTGCCGTGGCCGGCGCGGCCGTGCGCCACCAGCCGCAGCCACGCGATGCCCTTCTCGGCCGTCTGCAGCAGGTAGGCGCGCTGACCACCGATCTGGGTGGAGAACCCGCCGACCTCGCTGACCGCCGCGGTGACGCCCTCGAACAGGCCGGGGTGGTGGTCGACCAGCCAGTGCGCGCCCTGCACGCCGCCGGCCTCCTCGTCAGCCATGAACGCCAGCACGAGGTCGCGCGGAGGCCGCTCGCCGCGGCGCACGAGGTCGCGCACCACCGCCAGGAGCATCGCGTCCATGTCCTTCATGTCCACCGCGCCGCGGCCCCACAGGAACTCCTGCTCGGGCGACTCCGGGTCTGAGGTGGTCTCGGTGGTGACCTCTCCCGAGAACGGGTGGACGGTCCAGTCCTCCGCGCGGGCGGGGACGACGTCGAGGTGCCCGTGCAGCAGCAGCGCCCCCCGCTCGCGCGTGCCGTCGGGGTCCCCCTCGACCCTCACGACGACGCTGGCCCGGCCCGGCTCGCTCTCGAAGAGCTGCGGCTCCAGGCCCACCTCGGCCAGCAGCTCCGCCACCAGCTCCGCAGCGGCCCGCTCACCGGGGCCCGAGCCGTCTCCGGGGTTGGTGGTGTCGATGCGCAGCAGGTCGCGGCAGATGCTGACGACCTCGTCCTGAGGGTCCGGGGTGGAGCTCATCGCCCCACCGTACGCACCGCGCGGGGGCTCGCCCGCGGCTAGTTCACGCCGGCCGGCAGCCCGAGGGTGCACATGACCAGCTTGCCCTCGTCGGACTTCTGCTCGACGAGGACCGTGCCGTCGGCGTCCTTGATGCGGCAACCGACGCTGCCGTCGCTCTTCTGCCCCAGCGAGCTCACCGCGACGTACCAGCCGGGCCAGCCCTTGGAGTCCGGCACCGCCTTGGTGAACGTGGCGCCGAGGTCCTGGTGGACCTCGCGGGAGTCCTTGGTGCCGAGCTCGACGTAGGTGTTCTTCGCGGTGCCGAAGCCCTCGTACGTGACGTCGCCCAGCGGAGCGGTGCGCGGCTCAGCGGCCGGCGCTGAGGCCGCCGCGGCGGGCGCGGAGGAGGCGGGCGGCTCGGCGGCGGTCTTCTGCTGCTCCCCCGCGGCGGGAGCGGCGGCTCCGGCCGCGCTGTCTGCGCCGTCGGCCGCCTTCGCGGTTTCCTCGGTGCTCTTCGCCGCCGCGCTCGCCGCGTCGTCGACGGCCGGAGAGGCAGCGGGGGGCGTGGCCGTGCCGGGGGTGTCGGTGGTGCTGCTGGAGGTCAGCGCCGCGGCGAAGTCGTGACCGGTGCCGCTGGAGGCGACGCCGACGACGACGGTAGCCGCCAGCGCGACGGCTGCGGCCAGCACGCCCACCGGCAGCCCGAGGGCGCGGCGCTGGTGCCAGCGGCGGCCGCCCGCAGCGGGACGGGCACCGGGGCGCGACGGCGGTCGGGTGCTCCCGCCGCTCCTGGCGGCCCCGCGACCGGCGCTGGCCGCGCTGGCTGCGCCGTCTGCGCTGCGCGGGTCCGTCGAGGGGGTCGACGTGGTGGGGGCCTCAGCGGCGGCCTGGCGGTCACCGCGGCCCGCCGAGCGGCCCGCGGCGCGACCGGTGCGCGCGGTGCGGTCGGTCCGGGGGGCGGAGGAGCGGGACGGCCGGCCGTGGCGGGGCTCGGACGGCAGCGCCGTCGTGCTCGCGGTCCTGCTGGCGCTCGAGCTGGCCGCGGGGGCGGCGGGCGCGGCGGGAGTGGCACCGGTGCGGTCGGCGGTGACAGCCCGCAGCACCGCGAGGTCGGCGGCGGTCAGGGCGGCGGTCGGCCCGGACACCGGCGGGAGGCCCGTCGTGGGCAGGCCCGAGGAGGCCGTTCCCGACGGAGCGGAGGCGCCGGCGGCGGGTGCCGCCGAGGAGGGGAGGCCGGTCGTGGGCAGCCCGGGGACCACCAGGGACGTGCGGCCGGCCGGGTCAGGGCTGACCCGGTCCGGCATCGGCGGCGGCACCGGGGCGGTGGAGAACCGCGCGGCCCGCGCCCGGGCGGCGGCCTCGACCTCCGCGGCGGGCGGGGGCGGAGGCAGTTCGGGCTCGCTGTGGTCACCGGACCAGCGGGGTGCGGCGGGGGCCGAGGCGAAGGGGCTGGCGCCGTCCGTGCCGGCACCGAGCGGACCAGCACCGAGGGGACTGGCACCGAGGGGGGCGGAGGTGAACGGAGAGCGCGGCTCCGGACGCTGCGACCTGCGGGGCGCGACGGGCTCGGTCGTCCAGGACGGCTCGCGGCGGGACTCGGCGGGCGTCGTCGTCGCGCTGACCACGGGGAGGGGGCCGGAGACGGCGGGGGCGGGACGACGCCGGGGCACGTACACCGACGGCGCCTCGCGCAGCGCACCTGCGGAGCGCGAGGACGGCGCAGTCGTCGACGAGGCCGGCGGCGGGGTCGAGGAGAGGCCGGCGGGCGGCGTCAGCGACTCGAGGTGCTCGGTCAGCGTGCGGGCCAGCGCGTGCGTGAGCGGCGAGGGCCGGGCGATGGCGCTGGCGGTGCGGGGGTCCTCCAGGGCCGGCGAGGTGCGCCAGGCGGCGGTGTCGGAGGCCTGCACGGCGGCCTCGTCCAGGGCCGTGGGGCGGCGCAGCGCGACGCGGTCGCGGCGGCTGGGCAGGGGGGTTCCCAGCGGCGGCGTGGGAGCGCTGGCGCTGGCGTGGGCGCCGGTCGCGGGCCGGACGACCGGCGCACCAGCGGGCGGCGTGGTGAACGGGTCCCGGGCCGCGGCGGCCGGCGCCGGGCTCGACGCGGGGCTCGACTCCGGGCTCAGCGCAGCCGGGGGCGCGGAGTCGACCGGGAGGACGGGCGCGACGTGGCCGGCGACCCGCCGTCCTGAGCCGGCGCGCTCGGCGTCCAACGCACGCCGACGCTCACCGCTGCCTTCGGTCTGCCCCGCCACGGGCACCAGTCTGCGGCAGCCGCAGCGCTGTGTCCGCCATCTCGGAGAACTCGACGGTCGACTTCCGGCGCGGCGCCGCCGCGCGGCGCCGTCCGTGCCGCATCATGCGCCCGGGGCCACCGACCGCGGCGAGACGCCGAGCAGGGCCGGCAGCTGGTCCATGGACGTGAACGCGGTGGCCGCGCCCACCGCCGCGAGGGCGTCCGGGGTGCTGCTCGCCGGCCCGCCCGGGCAGTACCCCAGCACGACCGCCCCCGCGGCCGCTCCCGCGGTGACCCCGGCCGGGGAGTCCTCGACCACGGCGCAGCGGCGGGGGTCGACGCCCAGCGCGCTGGCGGCCTGGAGGTACACGTCGGGAGCGGGCTTGCTGCGGGGCAGCTCCACGCCGCTGAACACCCGGTCGCCGAAGGGTGCGGCCAGGCCGGTCACGTCCAGCTGCATCTGCACCTTGGCGCGGTCAGCGCCGGAGGCGCACGCCACCCGGCCCCCGTAGGCGGCGGCGACGGCGGCCAGGGCGTCGGCCACCCCCTCGACGGCCTGCACCCGCACCGCCAGCTCCGCGCTGCGGCGCCGCCGGAACTCCTCGACCCACGCCTGGGTGATGCGCACTCCCGTGCGCTCCTCGATGGCGTCGGCCTGGTCGGCCACGGCTCGCCCGACGAAGCGGCGCAGGCACTCCTGCGGCGTCATGTCCCAGCCGAGGTCGGCCAGCATGAGGCGCAGCACCTCGTTGGTGATGGGCTCGGAGTCGACGAGGACCCCGTCGCAGTCGAACAGGACCGCGTCGTACGGCAGGTCGCTCGGGGGGTCGGGCTGGTGCGTCACGCCCGCGAACGCTTCCAGACGACGCCCGAGACCACGAACACCACCGCGAAGAAGCCCGCCAGCACGTACCCGGCGTGCTCGGTGTCGAGCGCGGTCAGGGCGCCCACCACGCCGCCGGTGACGCCCAGCTGCTCGCTGAGCAGCGTCGCCGCGGCCAGGGCGCCCACGAGCAGGCCCGAGAGGATGCCGACGCCGGTGATGACGAGGTTGTAGGTGATCTTGCGGGCCGGGTCCTCCTGGGCCGCGCTGTACATCCGCACCATCATGAGGCCGTTGGCGGTGTCACCCAGGGTCATGGCCGCGGTGAAGAGCACCGGCAGGCAGAGCAGGGCCACGACCGGGGCTCCGGCCAGTGCGGCGCCCGCCGTGAGCACGAGGACGCCGATCTGGCTGGACGTGTCGAACCCGAGGGAGAACAGGAAGCCCACCACGTAGACGTGCCAGGGGTGGCGGACGCGGCGCAGCGGCGCGGTCATCACCACCGCAGCGGGTCCGCGCGGGGTGAGGGCCTGCGGCGGGACGTGCATGCCGGGGTCTCGCCGCAGCGCGCGGCGCAGCCTCCAAGCCTGGCAGAACGTCGCGAGGTTCGCCACGGCGACGAGCACGAGGTACAGCCCGGAGACGCTCACGCCGATGACGCCGAGCACGCGCGCGGCCCTGGAGGACTCGTCGAGCGCGGTGCGGACGAAGCCGGCCCCGGCGATCACGAGCACTCCGGTGAGCACCACCACCGTGGAGTGGCCGAGGGAGAACGCCAGGCCCACCGATGCGGGGCTGCGCCCCTCGGCGACGAACTTCCGGGTGCTGTTGTCGATCATCGAGATGTGGTCGAAGTCGAAGGAGTGCACCAGCCCCCGCAGGTAGGCCACGGCCGCGAGCCCCACCGTGACGGCGCCCGCGCCCCCGGCGAGGACGCCCAGCGAGAGCAGGCCCAGCCCCACCAGGTGCAGGCCGGCGACGACGGCGAACGCCGCGCCCACGCGACGGCGGAACGGCAGCGCCGCCCGCCCGTGGCTGGTGAGCAGCGGGTGCCGCCCGGCGGTGGTGGCGGTGCCCATGGGCGGGATGCTAAGTGCTGGAGGCCCGTCACAAGTGTGCGGGCAGACACATGACGTCGGGGCAGCCAGGGCGGAGCGGGAAGGGGCGGCGGTGGACCCGCTGGAGGTCACAGCGCGTGACGCGGTCGCCGCGGCGCGCCCGGGGCTGCAGCAGGCGCTCGCCCGCTTCGCGGCCCTGTCCGACCCGACCCGGCTGGAGCTGCTCGTGGCGATCCACGCCGCTCCCGGCTCGCCGGTGAAGGCGCTGGCGGCGGCGACCGGGCAGTCGCCGAACACGACCACGCAGGCCCTGGCGGCGCTGCGCGCGTGCGGCCTGGCGGACCGCGTGCGGGACGGGCGCCTCAGCCGGTGGCACCTCGCAGACGACACCGCCCACGAGCTGCTGCACCAGCTGGGCGCGTCGCACTCCGCGCTGCACCCCGAGCACTGACGGGCGCTCACCGGCGCTCACCGGCGCTGACCGGCGCTGACCCGCGCGGACGTCGGTCACCGCAGTCCCAGGTCCACGCTCAGCGCCAGGTCGTGGAGGCCGGATCCGGCCTCCACGACCTGGCGCTGCTGCTCCACCTGACAGAGCCTCCGAGTCAGCGGCGGCGCAGGACGGCAGCGGCCACGGCCGCCACCACGGCGAGCGCCACCACGGCTCCGCCGGCCACGAGCCACGCCGGCGCCCCGGAGGAGGTCGACGACGGATCCGGCACCGGGCCTGCCGGTGAGGAGGCCGCCTCCGACGGAGTCGCCGACCCCGCGGCCGACGGGGTGGACGACTCGGTCGCTGACGGGGTGCCCGACGGGCTCGCGGTGGTGCTGCCCGCGGCCGGGGCGGAGGCCGTGTACGCGAAGGTCCCGGAGACGGGGTGGCCGTCGGAGGAGGTGACGCGCCACTCGACGCGGTACTGCCCGGCGGGGAGGTCACCGGCCAGCTGCTGCGTCACGGCGGTGTCGACGAACTGCGCGTCCCCCTCGGACACGACGGCCCCGTCCGGTCCGGTGACCACCACCTTCGAGCCGAGCGCGATGGCGGGAGCGTTGAAGGTCAGCACCACTGCGGACGGCGCGGTCGGGACCGTGCTGCCGTCCGCGGGCGAGGACGCCTCGAGACGGTCGTGCGCCTGCGCGGGCAGCGCGGGCAGCAGCACGAGGAGGGCACCGGCCAGCAGGGCGAGCGCCCGGCCGCGCAGGCGTCGGGAACCGCGGCTCACGAGGTCACCGCCGCGGGACGCCGGCGCACCAGGGAGACGACGAGGGCCACGGCGCCCAGCAGCGCACCGGTCGCGCCGAGCCACGTACCCGCGGACGTGCCGCCAGCGGACGCACCGGCGTCGCCGGTCCCGCTCGCCCCGGAGGCGGAGGCGGTCGCCGAGGTGCTCTCGTCGTCGTGGTGGTGGCCGGACGCCGCGGCCGTGGTGGTGAACTCCGGGGCGGGGTTCTCGGGTTCAGCGCCGTTCGCCGGGACGGGCTGGTCCCAGGCGACCACGGTGCCGTCGGAGTACGTCTGCGTGGCGGGCAGCTGCACGGTGGTGCCGGCGGCGGGCAGGGCACCGACCGAGACGGGGAACTGCTGGAACTGGCCGGGGGCGATGCCGGCGCCGGCCTGCGCCGTCCACGTGATGGTGCGGGGCGCCTTCGTCAGGGTGGTCCCCTCCACCACGACGGGCGTGGCCAGCGGCTCCTCGGTGACCTGCGCGGTCCAGCCCGGCACCGGCTGCACGGCGGCGTAGGTGAAGGGGTGGTCGGTGGGCAGGGTCAGCTCCACCTTCGTGGTGCTGGCGGTGGCCGACTCGTTCGGCACGCGGACGTCGAGGAGCGCGTAGCTGCCCGCCGCGGTGGTGTCGGGAGTGACGTGCACGTGCGCCGAGGCGGCGGCCACGGGCACGAGCAGCAGCCCCGCGGCCAGGGCGGCGGTCGCGGCGGCGCGCGCTCCGGCCGGCAGGCGGCGGGAGGGCAGGCGGGCAGGCAGGGACGACGGGGTCGTCGAGGACACGGTGGGGCTCCAGGGTGTGCGGCCGGGGTCCGGCGGGTCGGGTGGCGCGAGGCCGGCCGCTCCCCGTGCGGGGTCAGCCGGCGAGGGCCGCCGGAGGGCCGCGGCGCCGCACCGCGCGCAGGACGAGCAGGCCGGTCGGGACGACGACGCCGACCGCCGGCAGCGACCGGGGACGCGGGGCGACGGGCAGCCGGACCAGGGCGACGACCACGGCCGCCAGCGGCGCCAGCCAGGCGCACAGCGCCCAGACCGCGTCCTCGCCGCGGCTGTAGACCAGGGCGAGGGCCGACGCGACGACCACGTGCGCGAGGAGCATGGTCGCGTCGGCCGTCGACGGACCGCCCAGCCACAGCGACGACGCGGTCCCGGCGGTGGCGAGGTGTCCGGTGTGGTCGAGGCCGGCGGCCCCGGCGAGGTGCGGTGCCAGGGCGGGCGCAGGCGCAGCACCCGGGTGGTGGGTGGGGGCCAGGGCCTCGAGCGCGGCGTGCAGCGCCACCTGGCTGCCGGCCAGCAGCAGCACCGCGGCACCGGCGGGCAGGTGCCAGCGGGTCGCCAGCCAGCAGCAGGCGAGCACGGCCGCGACCAGGCCGGTCGCCGCGAGGGGACCGGGCAGGTGACCTCCCGCGGCGGCGTGGCCGACGGCGGACAGGCCCACCACGAACAGCGCCAGCACCGCCGACCTGACCGCGCGCAGCGCGCCGCGGTCAGGGGTGGTCACCCCTGCACGCTACCGGCGGTCGACCGGGTGATCACCGGACGGCCCGCGAAGATGGGGGCGTGGCTGGAGCGCGGGCGGGCACGGCGGTCAGGGCACTGGTGACCCACTCCCCGCAGTCGGGGACGCTGCCCGCCGCGCTGCGGGCAGGGGCCACCGTGGCCGCGCCGCTGGGGCTGCTCGTGGCGCTGGAGCGCACGGACCTCGCCCTCTACGCCGCGTTCGGGGCGTTCACCGCCGTCTACGGCCGCCGCCCCGACGGCTCCGCGGACCCGCGCGTGCAGCTGCGGCTCGCCGTGGTGCTGGTGGCGGCCGTCGCCACGGGCGTCGCGGTCTCCCTCAGCGGCGCCGGGGCGTGGCTCGCGGTGGTCGTGACCGCGGCGTGGGCGGCGCTCGCCGCGCACCTGTCCGACCGGCAGGGCTGGCGGCCACCCGGACCGCTCTTCTGCGTCTTCGCGGTGGGGGCGTGCTCGGCCGTCCCGGTGGGTGGCGCCGTCAGCGGCGCGGTGGACGTCGCGGTGGCAGCGGTCGCAGCGGTCGGCACCGCGCTGGGCACCGCGGCGTTCGCCCTGGCGCTGACCGCGGCGTCGGGGCCTCTGGTGCGCCGGCTGGCCCGGCGCAGGGCCAGCTCCGACTCCAGCACGAGCACGCGCACGGGCACCGGCCCAGCGGCTCCGGGTCCTGCGGCGCGCCCGGTGACACCTGCGGCGCCTGGTGCGCACGCCACCTCGGCTGCGCGGTCGACGCTGACGGCGCGGCCAGCGCTCCGGCGGCGGGTGCAGGTGGTCCGGTGCGCTGCGGCGGTGGCCGTGGCCGGGGCGCTGGGCGTGGCCACCACCAGCGAGCACCCGTACTGGGCCGCGGTCGCCGCCGTCGCCCCGCTGACCGCGCTGACGCTGTCCTCGCAGCTGGTGCGCGCCGCGCACCGCGTGCTCGGCACCCTCGCCGGCCTCGGCGTGGCGGCGGTGCTGCTGTCGCTGCCGCTGCCGACGGTGGCCGTGGTGGCCGTCGCCGCCGTCCTGCAGGTGCTCGCGGAGCTGCTCGTGGTGCGGCACTACGGCGCCGCCATGCTCGTCATCACGCCGCTCGCGCTGCTCATGGGCCAGCTCGCCCACCCCGTACCGGTGCCCGCCCTGCTGGCCGACCGCGGCGTGGAGACGCTGCTCGGCGTGGCCGTGGGGGTCGTCGTCGTCCTGCTCACCCGGCCGCGCAGGCCAGCTCACGTCGGTGCGGGCGGCTGAGGCGGTCCGGACCCCTCAGGCGCGCAGCGCCGCGACCTGCGCCAGGAGGGCCTGGACCGAGGCCGCCGGGGCGCCCTCGGTGTCTGCGGAGAGCTGCGGGCGCAGCCGCTGCAGCACCGGGTAGGCGGACAGCGGACCCACTGCCCCGGGGACCCCGGGAGCGCTGGAGGCGCCGGAGCCGCTCGGGGTCACCACCGCGGCCGGGCAGGTGCGCTGCAGGTGCACCGCCACCACCTCGACGGCCTGGACCGCGCACCGGCTCGTGAACCCGTCGTCCACCAGGGCGTCGCGCAGACGGGTCGCCCACTCTCCCGCCACCCAGTGCTCCAGCGGCACCGCGGACCCGACCGCGAGGCGCCACGCGGCGGCGTCCTGGCGGGCCAGCTCGTCGGCGCACGCCCGCAGCGCCACCACGAGCGCCTCCCAGGAGGCGGTGCTGGTCGTGGCGGCGGAGCAGGCTCGGTCGAGCTGTCGGACCACGGCGCGCACCGCCCCGAGGGGGGCCGCGGCGGCCGAGCGGTCGCGCGCGTCGTCGTCGACGGGCTCTGCGGGCGCCGTCGGCCCGCTGGTGGGACTGTCGAGCACGGCGAGATTCTTACACCGTAAGCGCTCGCCTCCGCGAGATCAGGACCCGCTTCCACCCACCACCTGCACGGTGATCCTGTCGATGAGGCTCTCCAAGGACTCCTCGAACTCCTGCAGCGACCTGTCGTCGGCCAGGAGGTCGCGCAGGCGCTCCACGGTCGGGGCGTCGCGCAGGCCGTGCGCGGGGACCTCCTCGTCGACGAGGTCGAGCGGGCCGACGGCCCCGCCGCGGTGGGACACCTCCAGCAGCAGGTTGCCCAGCAGGAAGCTCGTGAAGGCGCGGTAGACGGCCACGGCCTGCTCGTCGTCGAAGCCCTCGGCCAGCAGCCCCGCCAGGAAGGTCTCCACCCAGCGCACCGAGCGCAGCGGGGGCCGCAGCCACGGGGCCTCCGGGGGCGTGGAGGCGATGAGGGGGAACGCCTTCGGGTGCGCGATGGCCATGCGCCGCACGCCGTGCGCCATCCGCTGGAGGAAGTCCTGCCAGCCGTGCTCGGGGGTCTTGAGCACGTCCTCATCGCGGTCGAGCTCGGTGACGAGGAAGTCCACCACGCCGTCGAGCAGGTCCTCCCGCCCGGGCACGTACCGGTACAGCGACATGGCCTCCACGCCGAGGCGCGAGCCGAGGCGGCGCATGGTCAGGGAGCCCACGCCCTCCTCGTCGATGAAGGCCAGGGCCGCCGCGAGGATGCGCTCGCGGCTCAGCGGCACCCTCGCCGAGGGCGGCTCCTTGCCCTGCACGGCCAGGAGGTCCGCGTCGGGCTCGCCCGCTCCCCCTGCAGCGCCGCTCCTGGGGCCATCGCTGATCGTCACCCGCTGAGGTTGTCACCCTGCGGCGAGGTGCGCAGGTCGTCGGGCTCGTCCGGAGCAGGGCCCCTCGCCGCCCTGCCGACGCGCCTCGCGGCACCCCCCACGAGTGGCGGGCCCTCACTTACGGTGTAAGCCTGGTGATCCGGCCCACGGCGCCCGCGGTCATCCCGGCCGCCGCCGTGATGAGGAGGATCATGACCGAGACCGCCGCCCCGAGCACCTCGACGCTCCACGGCACCGCCAGCGGCGCCGGCGGACTCTCGACCGCCCCTCCCGGCGCGCCGGACCTCACGCGGGCGACCGCACCGGCTCCCCGAGCGGTGCGCGCCGCCGGCGCGACGACCACCACGGACGCCGTCATCGCGACCCTCGCGGGCCTCGCCGCGCGCGAGGTCCCCGGCGTGCACGACCTGGGCACGCCCACCGCGCGCACGGTCGAGCGGACTGCGGCGGCTCTGCGCCAGCAGATCCCCGGCTCCTCCCGCGGCGGCTGCCCGGGCGTGGAGGTGGAGGTCGGTGAGCGGCAGGCCAGCGTCGGCGTGGCGGTGGTCACCGAGCTGGGGCGGAGCGCTCCGGAGGTGGCCGAGCACGTGCGCGCCGCCGTGGCCACGGCCCTGCACGAGCTGATGGGCCTGGAGGTCACGGCCGTCGACGTCGAGGTGGTCGACGTCGTCGACACGGCTGGCGCCACCGGCCCGACGGACGCGGCCGGCCCCGGCGACGCGTCCTGCTGACCCTCGGACCCGCGCGGCAGACCTCGTCCCGGATCGCGCAGCCGAGGCCTGTCGCGCACGATGAGAAGCCGTGACGGCGCGGGCCCTGCCCGCGCCGTTCCCATGACCGCACTCCCCCGGTACCGCTCGGACGCGGGGGCTTCGACGAAGAGAGGACTGCCGTGAGCAGAGAGGTGCAGAAGGTCGCCGCTGAGTTCCTCGGGACGTTCTGGCTGGTGTTCGCGGGGTGCGGCGCCGCCGTGCTCGCCACCACCGCGGCCCCCGGGGACACCGGCGCCCAGGTGGCGATCGGCTGGCTGGGCGTCGCCCTGGCGTTCGGCCTGGCCGTGACCACGGGCGCCTACGCCTTCGGCCACATCTCCGGTGGCCACTTCAACCCGGCCATCTCCCTGGGCCTGTCCGTGGCGGGCCGCCTGCCGTGGCGGGAGCTGCCCGTCTACGTGGTCTCCCAGCTCGTCGGCGCGGTGGCCGGGGCCGCCGTGCTCTACGGCGTCGCGAGCGGCCGCGCGGGCTTCGACCCCACCGGCGGCTTCGCCACCAACGGCTACGCCGACCGCTCCCCCGAGGGGTACGGCCTCGTCGCCGCGCTGCTGGTCGAGGTCGTCCTGACGGCGGTGTTCGTGCTCGTCGTGCTCGGCACCACCGGTCCCAAGGGCGCTCCCGGCCTCGCGCCGCTGGCCATCGGCCTGACCCTCGTGGTCATCCACCTCATCTCGATCCCGGTGACCAACACCTCCGTGAACCCCGCCCGGTCCATCGCCCCGGCGCTGTTCGCGGGCCCGGAGGCGCTCGGGCAGGTGTGGCTCTTCGTCGTGGCCCCGCTGGTCGGCGGCGTCATCGCCGCGCTGGTGCACAAGTCCCTGCTGGCGACCAGCGAGGAGCGCGGCGACGTCCGCGTCGAGCGCACGGCGCAGCGCGAGCGCGTGGCCGGGCGGGCCTGACCGCTCAGCACCGCCCCACCCGACGTCAACCTGACGACGACGAGGGCCGGCCGCTTCCCAGCGGCCGGCCCTCGTCGTCGTCGTGCCCCCGGAGCGTCCCCGGGGCCGCCGTCAGCGGTGGGCGCCCGAGCGGCGCAGGTCGTCCTCGGGGGCGCCCGGGTCCTTCAGGGTGAGGAACAGGCCGCTGTAGGGGCTCAGCCACACGCTGAAGCTGCGCAGGTCGTCCACCCAGCCGATCTCGCCGTCGTCGCGGGCGTCGAGGACCGCCATGCGCGGCTCGAAGTGCTCCGAGCGGACGGTGCCCTCGATGGTCTCGCCGGTGAAGTTCAGCACCGTCACCTGCAGGCCGGCCGAGCGGTTCGGGTCGCCGCCGTCGAGGCGGTGGACCATGACGAGCATCCCCGGGTGGGCCACGGCGGGGACGTCCACCTGCGTGGCCGTGGCGATCCCGTGCTTGGCCCGCAGCGCCAGCAGCCCCTTGAGGCGGGAGGCGAAGGACGCCTCGTCGCGCAGCTGCTCGGGCAGGGACCCGTAGAGCACGCGGGCCCGCGGCATGCCGCTGGCCGAGTGGGTGGCCTGCGGGTCGACGTCGAGCAGGTCGTGCGCGCCGCGCTCCACCCAGCGGGTGTCGCCGGTGTCGGTGAGGGCCGCGACCTGCTCGATCGGCACCGGCAGCGCCCCGACGAGGTCCCACCCGGACAGCGCGAACACCCCCGGCTGCCAGGCGTTGAACATGGCCAGGAGCAGGTGCGCCCGCCGGATCATCTCGACGTCGTCGTCGCCGATGGAGTCCAGCGTCCTGTGGCCGCGGGACGCCGCGATGACCGAGGCCGTGGTGCACGCGATGCCGTTGGTGGTGAAGACGTGGTTGTAGTCCGAGGCCTCACCGGTGATGCCGCGGAGCAGGTCAGCGCGCACGGCCTCGGCGAGCTCGGCGCCCGTGGTGGGGCGGCCGCGGAAGGGGTACTCGTCGTGGGTGTGGGCGGTGGCCCAGTGGACCAGCTCGTAGGTCAGCTCGTCGTGGTTCTGCATGCCGTGCACGAGCGAGGCGGGGTCGACGCCCACCTCCAGGGAGGTGTTGAGCGTGAGGCGCAGGAACTCGGTGTCGCCCGTGACCAGCGCGTGCTGGTACGCGGGGCGGTTGACGAAGTCGTAGGACAGGTCCGCGCCCACGCGACCGGTGTCGCGGATGTCCTCGATGCCGAGGTTCAGCTCCTGGAAGGTGAACCCGCCGACCTTGCGGACGGTGCTGGCGATGACGTGGTTGGCGGCCTCCGACAGGGGGTGGCCCTCCGACCACGCCGGGGCGCCCTCGGCGGACTTCTCCACTCCCAGGAAGCCGTTGGCGTCCAGGCGCAGCGCGCTGGTGCCCAGCTCGGCCAGGGAGTGCAGGGCGTCGCCGATGACGAGGCGCATGCCGGCGAACGTCGGGTCGAGCCAGTTGATGGAGGGCTGGCCCTGCTTGAAGTAGTGCAGGTACACCCAGCGGCGCACCTGGCCGTCCACGCCGGTGACCTCGGCGGTGGCGCTCCAGTTGGTCTCCTTGACGCCCGGGGCGTAGAAGATCACGCGCTGGAGGGCGCCGATGATGTAGCCGGCGTCGGCCAGGCGGGCCTCGGTGATGGCGTCGAGGTTGACGGCGTCGCGGCCCTCCGGGACGTCGGGCAGCAGGTGCCAGTCCTCCCGGGGGATCTCCACCATGTGGTAGACGCCGGGGTAGTCGCCGTGGCCCATCTCCGCCAGGCGGAAGTCGGCGCCCTTGCCGGTGTGGCCGGGGACGATGTCGTCGATGACGGAGCCGCCGTGCGCGTCGGCCACCTCGCAGACGGCCCGGAACTCGTCCTCGGTGCCGAAGAGCGGGTCGATCTGGGTGCTGATCCGGTCGAAGTGCCCGTCGACGCTGGGGGTCTCCTCCCAGCCGGTGATACCTCCGGCCTTCTTCACCGGGCCGGTGTGGATGCCGTCGATGCCGATCTGCTCGAAGGCGCTCCACAGGCGCTCGTCGGCCACCGACGCCAGGAAGGACTCCCCCTCCCGCGTGATGAGGGAGATCGGGTAGGCGGTGAACCACACCGACGCCGTGGAGACCGCGCGGCGCGCGTTCGGGCGGGCGTAGGGGTTGCGCCACATCGCCGGGCTGCCGCTGAGCTGGCGGGACAGGCCCTCGGCGTCGGCGAGCATCGACTGCTGCACCAGCCACGCCACGTAGGCGGGGTTGGTGCCGTCAGCAGTGCGCCGGTGCGGCGCTCGGCGGCGGCGGGTCTCCAGCTGGGCGGCCGGGCGCAGGCGGCGCGGACGGGCCGGGTAGCGCGCCTCGTCGAACGTGATCTCGCCGGGCTCGCCGCCGTCCTCGGCCGCGGAGATGCCGGTCGGGGTGCCGGCGGGCGCGACGAGGGGGCGGGGCGCCACCACGACCTCCTCGCGCAGCACGCCCGCCAGTCCAGCACCGGCGACGACGATGCGGGCGCGCTCCCACGGGCGCTGCTCCGCGATGAAGGGGAGCTCCTCGGCCTGCCACTCGTGCCAGAACCGCGTGGCGCCCTCGCGCTCGCCGTTGACGCCGAGGGCGACGTCGCGCTCGATGCCGAGGCGCTCGGCCTCGGCCGGGTCGGACTGCACCCACAGGGCCACGTCGACGTGGTCCGCCAGCTCTCGGCGAGCAGCGCCGACGCCCTCGAGGAACAGCCACTTCGTGCCCTCGGGCACCTCGATCGCGCCCTCGCGGCCGTGCTCCTCCCACGCCGGCGGCCGGAAGCTCACGGCCTGCCCGTCCCGGGCGGGCTGGAGCACCCCCTCGACGAGCAGGTCGGTCCAGTCGAAGAAGCCGTGGTTCCAGGCGATGTCGTCGGTGCGGACCAGCACGCCGCCCTCGACGGCGGCCAGCAGCCGGTCCGCGAGGGCGGACTTGCCGCTGCCACCGCGCCCGTCCACCGCCACCACGCGGGGGCGGCCCGCGGGCACGCCCGCGGAGTGCTCCAGCAGGGCGAGGAGCCCGCTCAGCGGCACCTGCCGCCAGGGTCCGGCGAGCGGTTCGCCCTCGGGGAGCACCACGTCAGCAGGCACCACCTGGGTGGCGTCCGAGCTCGTCTCGGTCAGGGCGGGGTCGTCGGAGGGCGCCGTCAGCACGGCTGACCACGCTACTGGCCCCAGATCGACACGGCGCGTCGGCGGTCGCGGACAGCAGGGCCCACCGGCACCGGACCCGCCCAGCACGACACCCGCCCAGCACGACGCCCCGGCCGCGGGAGCGGTCCGGGGCGAGGGCTGAGCGGGCGAGGGTGGTGGCGTCGCCACGACGCCGTCACAGACCCCGGGCCGACGCGCGAGCCGGTCAGCGCGGCTGGCCCTCGCCCAGCAGGCGGACCACCTCGGCGACGAACTCGTCGCGGCGGGCCCGGTCACCGTCCAGGACGGCCCGGACCTCCTCGGCGAGGTGCGGCAGCTGGTGCGGTGCCACCGGGTCACCGGGGCGGTCGCTGAGGCCGGCGTGGATGCGGCTCGGCCACTCCCGCCCCAGGGCCTGGGCCAGGACCACGGGCACCCGCGAGCGGCGCCGGGTGTCCGGGTGGCGCCACGGCTCGCTGGCCGCGGTGAGCAGCGACAGCTGCTGGTGCAGGTCGAGCGCCGCCAGCTCTGCGGAGGAGCTGACGGCGCTGACGAGCTGGTGCACGACGGGCTCGGCCGCCCCGCTGAGCGCGACAGCGCCCAGCGACGGGGCGCCGGTACCGGTCACCGTGCCCACCGGCGTGCTCACAGGGGCCGCCTCAGCCCTTGTAGGCGTCCTTGGCCTTCTCGACGTTCTGGCGCTGGGCGCCCATGGCCTGGTCCTTCTGGCCCTGCGCGGTCAGCTCGGCGTCGTCGGTCTTCTTGCCGACGGCCTCCTCGACCTTGCCCACCGTCTGCTGCACCACGTTCTTGGCCTTGTCCACTGCGGACACGTCACGCCTCCTCGTCTCGAAGGTCACCGGCGTCCACCGGCTCCTCCGACGCTAGGAAGGTCGCCGCCGGGCCGCGCGCCCAGTCCGGCATGCACGACTGAGTGACTTCTCACACGCCTCCGGGTGGCGCTGCGGCCCCACTGGTGGGCCGGGAGGGCGGACCGGGTCAGGAGAGCTCGGCGGTGCCGCCGGGCGGACGCAGCGCCGCGAAGCGCGTGGGCCGGCGCAGGCGGAACCCCAGCTGCTCGTACAGGCGGATCGCGCCCGTGTTCGACGCCGAGGCGTGGAGGAACGGCACCTCCCCGCGCTCGCGGATGCCGTGGGCCACGGCGTGCACGAGGCGCGTGCCCAGCCCCTGCCCCCGCCACGCGGCGTCGGTGCACACGGCGCTGATCTCCACCGCCCCTTCGGGGTGCAGCCGCTCCCCCGCCATCGCCACGAGCCGGCCCTCGCGGCGGACGCCGAGGTAGGTGCCCATCGCCATCGTCCGTTCGAAGAACGGTCCGGGCTGGGTGTGCTCCACCAGGGCGAGGGCGTCGGCGACGTCGGCCGGGTCGTGCAGGTCGAGCCGCACGGTCTCGGCGTCAGGGGCCGACGCCACGGCGTCGGTGGCGACCATCTGCACGCCCGGCAGGTCCATGAGCACGGTCCAGCCCGCGGGGGCCTCGGGGACGTCGCCGGTGAGCAGGAGCATCCCCTGCGTCCCCACGAGCGCGGCGGCGTCGGACCAGTCGTCAGGCGTCGGGTGCTCCGGGAGGGAGGAGAACCGGGCGACGTCGTCGGGGTAGGTCACCACGCGGCCCCGCCGCACCGCGAGCGCGGCGTGCGGGCCGTGGAGGGCGTTCCACACGGACCTGTCGAGCTGGTCGAGCACGGGGAGGTCCGCGCCGCGCGGGTCTGGGGCGAGCTGGGTCACCGGTCGCCCCACTCGGTGGCGAGCAGCTCGTAGGAGCGGACGCGGGCGGCGTGGTCGTGGGTGGTGGTGGTGATGAGCAGCTCGTCAGCGCCGGTGGCGCTGCGCAGGCGCTCCAGGCCGTCGGCCACGGTCCGCGCAGACCCGACGAAGCGCGTCGCGAGCCGGTCGCGGACCAGGGCGTCGTCGTCGTCGGTCCAGTGGTCCGGAGATGCCAGGTCGGCGGCCTCGGACGGGCTGGGGTAGGGGATGGCCCCGGCGGCGGTGCGGATGGAGCGCACCCACGGGCCGTAGCCGGCGGCCAGGTGCTCGGCCTCCTCGTCGGTCTCGGCGACGACGACGTCGGCGGACACCGTCAGGTGCGGCTGCGCCAGACCGCTGGCGCCCTGGGAGGGGCGGAAGGCCGCCCGGTAGGCGCGGGCGGCGTCGAGGACGCCCTGCGGGGCCACGTGGTAGTTGGCGCCGAAGCGCAGGCCGCGCTCCCCCGCCACGGCGGCGGTGGTGCCGCCGGTGCTGCCGAACAGCCACAGCTGCAGGTCGGCACCGGTGCCGGGGTGGACCTGCAGGGGAACGCCCGTGGAGGACTTCCACGTGCCGGCGAGGAGGCCGAGGACGGTGTCGACCTGCTGCGCGAAGGACGGCGCCTCAGCCCCGGGCACCGGGACCAGCTCGGGGATCGCCGCGAACCGCGGCGACGTGAGCAGCGGGCCCAGCGGGAACGGCCCGGGCACCCGCAGCCCGTCGACCACGGTCCCCTCGGCCTGCTCGCGCGTGGGAGGCGGCGGGGGCGCCGGCAGCGAGCCGTCGGGTCCGCGCGGCGGCCCCCCGGGGCGCCCGATGCCGAGGTCGATGCGCCCGGAGTGGACGGCGTCGAGCAGCGCGAAGTCCTCCACGGCGCTCAGCACCGTGCGGTGCCCCGTCTGCAGGGCGGCTGCGCCGAGCCGGATGGTGGTCGTCCGGCCCGCGACCAGCGCCAGGACGACCGCGGGCGAGACGCCCACCACGCCGGGGTTGAGGTGGTGCTCGGCCACCCAGTAGCGGGCGTACCCGAAGCGCTCCGCGGACTCGGCGAGGTCGGCGCTGTTCGCCAGCGCCTGCCGGGCCGTGCTGCCCGAGGGGACGGGCGTCAGGTCGAGGACGGCCAGCGGCGTGCTCACGCGCGTGCCCCCGTCGTCGTCGTGAGGAGGCCGGGGGCGGGCAGGGGCCGCAGGCCGAGGTGGTCGCGCAGGGTGGTGCCCTCGTACTCGGTGCGGTGCACGCCGCGCTCCTGGAGGATCGGCACCACCTGGTCGACGAAGGGGTCGAGGCCGCCTGGCGTGAGGTGCGGGACGAGGATGAACCCGTCGGAGGCCTCCGCCTCCACGAGGTGCTCGACCTGGTCGGCGACGGTGGTCGGCGACCCGACGAAGGTCTGCCGCGCCGTCTGCTCGATCATCAGCTCGCGGATCGACAGGCCCTCCGCCTCGGCGCGCTCGCGCCACGCCTTCGCGGTGGCCAGCGGGTCGCGGTGCATCCGCACGCTGGCGCGGCCCTGGCTCATCACCTGCTCGCCGACCACGGGGTCGACGTCGGGCAGGGGGCCGTCGGGGTCGAGGTGCGACAGGTCGCGGTTCCACACCTGCTCGAGGAAGACGATGGCGGTGGCGCCGCTGACCTGCGCGCGGCGCACCTCGCGGGCCAGCTCCTCGGCCTCGGCGTCGGTGTCGCCGAGCACGAACGTGGCGGCGGGCAGCACGAGCAGCTCGTCGCGCTGACGACCGAACTTCGCGAGGCGGGCCTTGACGTCGGCGTAGAACGGCTGCCCCTCCTCCAGGGTCGCGTGGCGGCTGAAGATGGCGTCGGCGTGCTCGGCGGCGAACTCGCGGCCCTCCTCGGAGTCACCGGCCTGGAAGACGACCGGCCGGCCCTGCGGGCTGCGGGGCACGGTGGTGTGGCCGGCGATGTCGAAGAAGGCGTCGCGGTGGGAGAACGCCCCGGGCCCGGGGGCCCGCAGGAACTGGCCGGTGGCCTGGTCGGCCACGACCTCGTCTCCGCGCCAGGAGTCGAACAGCTCCAGCGCCGTCTCCAGGAAGGACCGGGCGCGGTCGTAGCGCTGGCCGGCTCCCAGGAAGCCGCCGCGGCGGAAGTTCTCGCCCGTGAACGCGTCCCAGCTGGTGACGACGTTCCACGCCGCCCGGCCCTCGGAGAGGTGGTCGAGGGTGGCGAACTGCCGGGCCACCTCGTACGGCTCGTTGAACGTCGAGTTGATGGTGCCGGTCAGCCCGAGGTGCGTGGTGACGCCCGCGAGCGCCGCGAGGATGGTGAAGGTGTCGGGCCGGCCGACGACGTCGAGGTCGTAGATCCGCCCGGCGTGCTCGCGCAGCCGCAGCCCCTCGGCGAGGAACATGAAGTCGAGCTTCCCGCGCTCGGCGGTCTGCGCGAAGCGGACGAAGGAGTCCGGGTCGATGTGGCTGCCCGCGGCGGGGTCGGACCACACGGTGGTGTTGTTGACGCCGGGGAAGTGCGCCGCGAGGTGCACCTGGCGC
The DNA here is from genome assembly GCF_008041935.1 of Quadrisphaera setariae. Taxonomy (NCBI): domain Bacteria; kingdom Bacillati; phylum Actinomycetota; class Actinomycetes; order Kineosporiales; family Kineosporiaceae; genus Quadrisphaera; species Quadrisphaera setariae. The sequence continues at coordinate 35,429 of NZ_VKAC01000004.1, read as the reverse complement.
TTGCGCGTGCTGTGGCGGCTCATCGGCTGCTCTCCGTGGTGGCGGTGTCGTGGTGGCCGGTGAGGGCGTAGCGGTTGGCGGGTCGCGCCAGGCCGAGGCGCTCCCTCAGCGTGCGCTCGGCGTACGCGGTGCGGAAGGCCCCTCGGCGCTGCAGCTCGGGCACGAGGGTGCGCGTGATGGCGTGCAGGTCGTCGGGGAGGGCGGCGGGCCGCAGCCGCAGCCCGTCCAGCCCCGCGTCGCGCCACGCCAGGGCCAGGTCGGCGAGCTCGCCGGGGGTGCCGGCGAAGACGAGGGCGTCGCTGCTCCGGGAGAGCGGGGTGCCGGCGGTCTCGTCGAGGCGGGCCAGCCGCTCCGCCGCGGCCCCGGGCCGGGGGTCGAGGACGACGACGACGTCGGCGAGCAGGCGCAGCGGCTGGTCGCCCGCGCCGTCCGGCCAGGGGGGCTGGACCTCCCGCTCGTCGTGGACGGCGGCGACGAGCCGGCGCGCCTCGTCGTCGTCGTGGGGGGTGAGGAAGCCCAGGTCCGCGCACCGCGCGACGAACCGGTGCGCCACGGGCACGTGCGACAGCGCCGCCACGAGCGGCTGGCCCTGCGGCGGGCGCTGCGTGATGGACGGGCCGCGCACGGAGAAGCGCGGACCGGTGAAGTCGACGGTGTGGAGCTTGGCGGCGTCGACGAACCTGCCGGTGGCGGCGTCGCGGATCTCGGCGTCGTCCTCCCAGGAGTCCCAGAGGCGGCGGAGCACCTCCACCCAGTCGCGGCCCTCGTCGAAGACGTCCTCGACGAGGGCGGGCGGCGGGGTGCGGCCGGGCGCGAGCTCGGCGAGGGCCACCAGCTCAGCACGCCGCCCGAACTGGGCGGCCTCGTCGGGGCGCAGCGAGACCTGCACCCGCACCCCGGCGCGCCCGCGGGTGGTGTGGTCGAGCGTGGCGATGGCCTTGGACAGGTGGAACGGCTCGGTGTGCGTGGCCGTGGCGCTCGGCACGAGGCCGATGTGCTCGGTGACCAGCGCGAGCCGCGCCGCGAGGAGCACGGCGTCGAGGCGGCCGCGGACCCTGTCGGTGCGCTCGTCGGGGCGGCCCGTGTACCTGGGGTCGTCGGACTGCAGGCGCAGCGCGTCCTCGACGGTGACGAGGTCGAGCAGGCCGGCCTCGGCCTCGCGGACGAGGTCGGTCCAGTACGCCGCGCTGAACAGCTCGGTGGGGCGGGCGGTGGGCTCGCGCCAGGCGGCGGGGTGCCACCCCGCGCCGTCCAGCGCGACGGCGAGGTGCAGGTGCTCCCTGCGAGCAGAGGACGTCACTGGTACAGCCTCCGTCACTGGTCGGTGAGCGGCAGGCCGGGAGGGTTGATCTCCGACGTCGGCACGGCCTCGTTCGAGAGGTTCCAGGCCTCCAGGGTCTTGGCGTACTGACCGGAGGAGATGAGGTGGTTCAGGGCGTCGGCGACCGGCTCGGCCAGGCCGCTGTCCTTCTTGGAGGTGGCGCAGATGAGGCCCTGCAGGGAGGCGCCCGCTCCGGACGACGTCCCGACGATCTTGGTGGCCTGCGGCGTGCCCTTCGTCTGCGTGACGTGGTAGGCGGCCGTCGGGTTGGGACCGAAGTTCGCGTCGATGCGGCCCGAGCTCAGCGCGGTGTACGTGGAGGTGGTGTCGGCGAAGCGCTGCACGTCCAGGGTCTGGCCCGCGGCCTGCAGCTGGCGCTGCCACTCCAGGAGGATGCGCTCCTGGTTGGTGCCCGAAGCCACCGCGATGGTCTTCCCCGCGAGCACCGACGGGTCGCCGGTGAACGTCCAGGAGGCGTCCTCGGGGGCCTCGAGCGCCAGCTCGTCCTTGCGGTAGCAGGCGAAGTCGTACTTCTGCTGGCGCTCCTCGGTGTCGGTGATGTTGCTGAACCCGACGTCGGTCCTGCCGGAGTCGATGCCCACGAAGAGGTTCTCCCAGGTGGAGCTCTCCAGCACGGGCTCCAGGCCGAGGGTCGCGGCGACCAGGCGGCCGATGTCGGGCTCGGAGCCGGTGAGGGTCTTCTGGTCGTCGCCGACGTAGGCCAGCGGCGGGAAGCCCGACGGCAGCGCACCGACGCCGATGACGAGCTCGCCCGACTCCTTGACCTCGGCCGGGAGCTCGTCGCGGATCTCCTGCACGACCGGCACGTCGAGGGTGGTCTCGGTGGCCGCGCCGTTGGACAGGGCGCCGACGGTGACGGTGCCGGGCGCGGCCGACGGGCTGCCGGCGGCGTCGGCGGACGAGCCGCCGCAGGCGGACAGCGACAGCGCGAGGACGGCGCTGACGGCGGTGGCGAACAGGGCGGTGGGGGCGTGCGGTCGGGACATGACGGGCTCCTGGGTGGTGCTGAGGGGGTCTGGGGCGGGGGTGCGTCGGCGGACGGTCAGCGGACGCGGCGGAGGAAGTCGCGGGTGCGGGGGTGCTGCGGGGCGTCGAGCACCGCCGAGGGCGGTCCGCTCTCCACGACGCGGCCGGCGTCGAGGAAGACGACGGTGTCGGCCACCTCGCGGGCGAACGCGATCTCGTGGGTGACGATGACGAGGGTGGTGCCGCTGGCCGCGAGGTCGCGGATCACCTCGAGCACCTCGCCCACGAGCTCCGGGTCGAGGGCGGAGGTGGGCTCGTCGAAGAGGATGACCTCGGGGTCCATCGCCAGCGCCCTGGCGATGGCCACGCGCTGCGCCTGCCCGCCGGACAGCTGGCGCGGGTAGGCGCCGGTGTGGGCGGCCAGGCCCACGCGCGCCAGCAGCGCGGCCGCCCGCTGCCTGGCCTCGGCCCGGCTGAGCAGTCCGGTGGCGGCGGGAGCGGCCGCCACGTTCTCCAGCGCGGTGAGGTGGCCGAAGAGGTTGAAGGACTGGAAGACGAACCCGATCCGGCGGCGCTGCCGCAGGACCACCGGCTCGGCGACCTCCCTCAGCACGCCGCGGTGCCGGCGAACACCCACCAGCTCCCCGCCCACCTCGACGTGCCCGCCGTCGAGCTCCTCGAGGTGGTTGACGGCGCGCAGCAGCGTCGACTTGCCCGAGCCGGACGGCCCGATGATCGCCACGACGCGCCCGGCGGGCACGGACAGGGACACGTCGTCGAGCACGCGGCGGTCCCCGAACGACTTGCTCGCCCGCACCACCTCCACCGCGGCGCTCACCGGACGCTCCCGCCGGCGGGGCCGCCGGGCCGGGGGCTGACCGGGGCGGCCGGGGACGACGCCGCGCGGACCTTCGCGACCAGGTCACCGGCCCCGGCCCGGACGCGCTGCCACGGCGTGGGCGGCGGGGTCCTGTCGGCGCCGCGGGCGAAGGCCCGCTCGACGTGGAACTGGGCGGCGGAGACGACGCTGGTCAGCACGACGTACCAGGTGGTGGCCACGAGCAGCAGCGGGATGACGTCGCCGGGGTAGGTGGCGCCCATCGTCTGCACGGTGCCGAACAGGTCGAGCAGGGAGACGTAGAACACCAGCGAGCTGCCCTTGATGATGCCGATGAGCTGGTTGACGTAGTTCGGCACGATCGAGCGCAGCGCCTGCGGCATGACGATCCGCCAGAACCGGTACGCGCGCGGCAGGCCCAGCGCCGCGGCGGCCTCGCGCTGCCCGGCGTCCACCGACAGCAGCCCGCCGCGGACCACCTCGGAGGCGAACGCCGCCTCGTTGAGGCTGAGGGCGACCACCGCGATGAGCATCTCGTCGCCGAGGTCGGCGGTGCCGAACGTGACGAGCTGCGGCCCGAAGGGGACGCCGAGGCCGAGCTCGGGGTACAGCGCGCTGACGTTGTAGAGGAAGATCAGGACGACGATCAGCGGCACGGACCTGAACACCCAGGTGAACGTCCAGCTGACCACCTGCAGCACGGGGCTGCCCGACAGGCGCATGAGCGCCAGCAGCACGCCTCCGGCCAGGCCGAGCACGGCCGAGTACGCCGTGACCTGCAAGGTGATGAGCAGCCCCTCGAGGATGACGGGCCGCGAGAACCAGTAGCCGAACCGGTCCCACTGGTAGAAGGGGTTGGTCACCAGCCCGTGCACCACCTGCGCGAGCAGCACCAGCACGAGGGCGGTGGCCACCCAGCGCCAGGGGTGGCGCAGCGGGACGACGCGCTCGTCGTCCGGGGGTCTCGGGGGTGCCGGCGCGGGGCGCACGGCGGTCGGGCTGTCGCTCACGGGGGTCCTTCAGGGCAGGGGGTGGCGCACGCCCGCTGCAGTCGGCGCAGGGGTGCGTCAGGGCGTGGATCCAGGAGTGGCGGGCGCGTCGGCGGATCGCCGGGCGCCAGCGGGCCGCCGAGCCCGGCGGGAGGGCGGTGGGCTCAGGCGGAGCGGCGTACGAGGCGACAGCGCTGCGCGGCGGTGCGCAGGAGGTCGACGTGGCGGCGGCGCGTCAGCAGGGCGCTCGTCGTCGTCATGGTCGTGTCCGTCCGTGTCCTGCCCCGGGGAGGGGCTGTCGCGCTGACAGGGGCTCGGTCGAGCCCTGCCGGGTCTTCCCCTGGGGCACCCCGCCGCGAGTGGGGGTTGCCGGTCAGCGAGCCAGGGCTTGTCGCTGACGCTCATGACCTGTGGGTCCGTGCATCTGGTGGAGCTGTGGAGCTGACGTGGACCCTGCCACGCGGGCGGGCCGGGGGTGCCAGGGGCTCCCCCGGCCCGCTCGGACGTGGGACGTCGCAGGTCAGGCGGCGACGCGGACCTTGTTCGTCCAGCGGTTGACCACCTCGGTGCCGGCGCGCTGCAGCAGCTGCGTCACCGGGCAGCGGCGGCTGACCTCGGCGACGAAGGCCTCGAAGGCGGCGTCGTCGAGGTCGGTCTCCAGCTCCACGGTGAGCGTCACCTTCGAGAAGGAGGGGTTGCCCTCGGCGCCGAAGACGAGCACGGAGTTGTCGAGCTCGGCGTCGACCCGGCCGTGGAACTCGCCCAGCTCGACGCCCTGGCCCAGCGCCACGATCTTCGAGGTCACCTGGTTGCAGGAGACGTAGCCGGCGAGCACGAGGTCGAGCGGGCTGGGGGCGCTGTCGGTGCCCCCGAACGCGGGGTGGCCCTCGGCGCGGACCACGTGCGGCCCGCCGGTGATGGCGACCTCCTGCAGGACGCCCTCCCCCTCACCGTGGAGCTCGAAGGTCAGGACGGAACCCTTCGGGTGCAGCGGCATGGTGCGGTCTCCTCGTTCTCTGTCGGGTGTTCCAGCAGTGGACAGATGGCTCGACGGCCGCTCAGGCGGCGGTGCGGTGCTGCGCGGCGAGGTCCTGGTCGGCCGGGCGCTGGTCTGAGAGGCGCTCGCGCAGGTCGGTGCCGCGGTAGGCCCGGCGGAAGGCGCCGCGGCGCTGCAGCTCGGGCACCAGGCCGCGCGTGATGCCCCGCAGGTCGCGGGCGGGGTCGGCGGGGTGCAGCCGCAGGCCGGCCAGCCCGGCGCCGTGGAGGTCGAGGGCCAGGTCGGCCAGCTGCGCGGGGGTCCCGGCGAACACCTGCGCGCCGTCGGGTGCGGTGCTCGGGGCGGCCTGGTGGGCGGCGTGCGCTGCGCGCTCGAGCGCGTGCTCCTCGTGGTGGTCGAGGACGACGACGACGTCGGCGAGCAGGTGCCGCGGCGCCTGCTCGGCGCTGCGCGCTGCCGCGGCGAGGCGCTGGGCGGCGGCGACGTCACGCGGGGTGACGAAGGCCAGGTCAGCACGGCCGGGGAGCGTGTGCCTGCCACGGCCGGGCCGGCCGGGCAGCGCGACCAGCGGCCCGGCGCCCGGGTGGGTGGCCGCGGAGCGGCGGCGGACGGCGGTGACCCAGCCCTGCTCGTCGGCGGGCACGGGCACCTGCAGGTGCACCCCGGCGCGGCCGCCGCTGGCGCGGTCGAGGGCGTCGAGGGCGCGGGCGATCTGACCGGGGTCGGTGCGCCCGACGTTCACGGTGGGCACGAGGCCGATGGACCGCGTCGTAGCGGCCAGGCGGGTGGCCGCGCGGACGGCGTCGAGGCCGTCGGCGTCCTGCGCCGCGGCGTCTGCAGCGGTCACGGTGCTCGGGGGCACGTCGAGGGTGACGAGGTCGAGCAGGCCGACCTCCGCCTCGCGCACGAGGTGCGCCCAGGTGGCCGGGGAGCTGGGGCGGTCGCCGCCGAGGGCGAGCGCCAGGTGCAGGGAGGACATCGCGACACCTCGTCTTCTGCCCCGAGGAGGGGCCTCGCGCTTACCGGAGACCGCGTGGTGCGGGTCCGGTCGGGTCGTCACCTGGGGCACCCCGCCGCAGAGCGAGGGTTGCCGGTCAGCTAGCCAGGGCTTGTCGCTGACGCTCATGACCTGTGGAACACGTGGAGCTGGTGGTTCAGGTGGTGCGGGGCCAAGCCTGACGGCTCACGGCAGATGCGTCAACAGGCCGACCGCTGGCAGTTCGGCGGTGCCACCTCCGCTCTCCACGCTGGCGGAGTCGAGGGCCAGGACCGGATCCGTCGTGACCCTCGACTCCGCCGCGGCGAGGACCGGCCCTGCCGCCGTGACGCCCGTCGTCGTCCTGACGGTGCGGGTCAGCAGGAGACGACGCCGCGAACGCGGTGCCCGGTGGCGATCGACTCCCCCGAGATCGCTCGCGCCCTCGGCGACAGCAGGAACGTCACCAGGTCGGCGATCTCGTCGGGGCTCGACTCCCCGCCCCGTCCCGGCTGCACCTCCGCGGCCGGCGTCGGGGTGACGGTTCCGGGGCTCACCGTGTTGACCGTGACTCCGCTGCCGGCCACTGCGTCAGCGAGGTTCTTGGCGATCACGACCAGCGCCGCGTTGCGCACCGCGCCGGTGGTGTTACCGGTGAGGAAGGCGTTCTGGCCGCTGATGCCGACCACCCGCCCGTAGCCGGCCCCCTCCATCGCCGGCAGGACGGCGTTGACGAGCCGCAGGAAGACGACGGCCTTCGCGTCGAACGCCTCCAGCACCTGGGCCGGGTCGTCGTTGCGGGAGGCGTCGAGCGTGCGCGCGCTGGGCGCCGCGGCCACCACGAGGCCGTCGAGGCGTCCGTGGTGGGCGAGCACCGCGTCGACGGCGGCGGCCGCGGAGGCGTCGTCGCGGGCGTCGAGCCGCAGGCTCGTTCCGTGCTCGTCAGGGGTCGTCGAGCGGGAGGCGACCACGGCGGTCGCCCCCTCCTCGCGCAGCCGCTGCACCACGGCGCTCCCGACGAGCCCGGTGCCCCCGACCACGAGCACCACGCGTCCGCTCAGTCCCAGGTCCATGCGTCGAGGCTAGGTGCGGTGCGTCCTGTCTGCCCTGTGCGTCCTCCGCAGCCTTGATCCTCCGCAGCCACAGGGCTACGTTGGGTGATCTCCAGCACCGTCCGCCCCAGGCGGACGGCTCCGGAGCTTCCCGCACCTCGGTCTCGCGCGCCCGCGGTCTTCGACGCGCCCTCCTCGATGGGTCGTCCATGAGCTGCTCAGCTGCCGGCGCGTCCGGTAACCGCCCCCTGCGGACCGGTGGCCTGCGCGTCGCCGTGGAAGACCACTCCCGTGCCGGATCGGCGCTGCCGCTGCGCGTCATGACGCTGGTCGGCGACCTCGACATCGCCTCGATCCACCGCCTGCGCTCGGCCACCGACCTCGCGCTGCCCGCCGACGGCACCGGCGGCGCCTCGGACGTGGTGGTCGACCTCGCCTCGGTGGAGTTCATCGACTCCGCTGGGCTCGGCGCGCTGCTCAACACCCTGCGCCGGACGCTGGCGCTGGGCGGGCGCCTCGCCCTGGTCGGCGCGAGCGAGCAGGCCGTCCGGCTGCTGACCATCACCGGCGTCAACCGCGTCGTCTCCCTGCACGCGACGCTCGCCGAGGCCCTCGTCCACGGGCCGGGCGTCGGCCAGGCAGCCGCTGCCAGGGCGGCGCTCGCCTGACGGTGCCGGCAGCCCATCGCCAGGGCAGCGCCAGGATCCGGTTCGAGCAGGGGGTGACCGGGGCGCTGGCCATCGCCGAGGACGTCGCCGCGGTCGTCGTCGTCGACGTCCTGTCCTTCACGACGGCGGTCAGCGTGGTGCTGGACGGCGGCGGCCGGGTGTGGCCCTGCCCGTGGGACGACGACGAGCGCGCCACCGCGCTGGCGCTCCAGCACGACGCGGTGCTCGCCGTCGGGCGCTCTCGCGCGCGGGCTGCGGGAGGGGTGAGCCTGTCGCCGGTGTCGCTGCGCGCTGCATCGCCGCAGCGGCTGGTGCTGCCCTCCCCGAACGGCTCGCGCCTGTGCGCGGAGCTGGCCGGTCGAGCACCGGTGGTGGTGGCGGCGTGCCTGCGGAACGCCGCAGCGGTGGCGCGCTGGCTGACCGACCTGGCGGGCGGAGTCGACAGCGCGAGCGTGGCGGTGGTCGCCGCCGGGGAGCGCTGGCCCGACGGGAGCCTGCGGCCGGCGGTCGAGGACGTGTGGGGCGCTGGCGCCGTGGTCGACCGGCTGGTGGCGCTGGGGTGGACCGGGCTGTCGCAGGAGGCCCGCGCCGCACGCGCTGCCTCCTCAGCGACTCAGGACGACGTCGGGAGCGCCCTCCTCGAGTGCTCCAGCGGCGCCGAGCTGGTGGCCGCCGGGCACCGGGGCGACGTGCTCGTGGCCGCCGAGCCCGACACCAGCGACCGCGTGCCGGTGCTGCGCGACGGGTGCCTCAGCGCAGGCTGACCAGGGCCTGCTGGTAGCGCCGGCGGTAGACGCGCTGGGCGACCAGCAGCGCAGGGAACACGAGGCGCCACGGACCGCCCGGCGCCGGGCGGGTCAGGGAGCGCAGGGTCAGGTGCACCCGGCCCTCGGGGTCTCGGTGGACGACGAACGCCTCCTCACCGCTGACGGGATGGCCGCGCAGCGTGCCGTAGGCGAAGCCGCGGCGGTCGTCGGTGTCGACGACGGCGACCACGCGCACCGGCTCGCGCACGGTGACCGTGGCGGCGCGAGCTCCCAGCGCGGCGTGCAGCCACAGCTCCTCGCCATCGCGGACACCGCCCGGGCCTGAGGGCGGGTGGACGGTGAAGCCGCTGCGCGTCTTGACGCCCCAGGCGAGCACGGCGGCGGAAGCTGCGCGCCAGACGGCGTCCTCGCCGTCGTCGTCCTGACCGATGAGCACGGTGGACTCGTGGCGGCGGTAGCCGGCCGGGACCGCGGCGGGCGGCCAGTCGGCGTCGGCAGGGCGGGTGGCACCGACGTGCTCGTAGGTCAGCTCGCGCACCACCCGCCCATCCTGCCGATCACCCGGCGGGCGCGGTGAGCGGGTCGGGCACCTGGCGGCTGCGACCGGCGTCGCTGACGACGGCGAAGCCCTCGCGGACCCAGTACTCGTAGCCCCCGACGAGCTCCTTCACGCAGCCGTAGCCCGCGAGCGCCAGGGCGAGGCCGGCGCGGGTGCTGCCGTTGCAGCCGGGTCCCCAGCAGTAGACGACGACGTCGGCGTCGAGGTCGGGGGCGTGCTCGCCGATGCGCTCGGTGAGCTCGGCGAGGGGGATGTGCACGGCGCCGGGGATGCGGCCCTGCGCCCACCCGGCGGCGGAGCGGACGTCGAGGACGAGCGGCGCTGCGCCCGTGGCGCGCGCGTGCGCCAGGTCGGCCGGGTCGGTCTGGTGGGCGAGGCGGGTGGCGAAGAAGCCGACGGCGGAGATCGCTGCGGTGGCTGAGGTGGTGAGACCGTTCATGACGTCCATGGAACCGGCGCGGCGCTGCGCTGGACAGGGGCGTTCCACGGCGACGGGGCGGATCAGCCGTGGATCGGCTGGCATCCTGCCGCTCGTGCCGTCGAACCCGCAGATCGTGCTGGACACCGTCGACAGGGGTGTCGTGGAGGCCCTCCAGCGGGACGGGCGGATGAGCGTCGCCGACCTCGCCCGCGCGGTGAACCTCTCCCCCAGCGCGACCGCGGACAGGCTGCGGCGGCTGACCGACCTCGGCGTCATCACCGGGTACACAGCGGTGGTCGCCCCGGAGGCGCTCGGCTACGCCGTGCAGGCGTTCGTGCGGCTGGCGTACCCGAGCGGCAACTACAAGCCGTTCCACGACCTGCTCGCCGTGCTGCCCGAGGTGGTGGAGGCGCACCACGTCACCGGCGATGACTGCTTCATCCTCAAGGTGCTCGCGCGCAGCATGCGCGACCTGGAGCGCATCACCGGCAAGCTGGCGACGCTCGGCGGCATCACCACGAGCGTCGTCTACTCGAGCCCCCTCCCCCGGCGGAACCTCACGCCAGCCTGACCGCTGGCCGGGCAGAAACGGGTGGACGCCGGACCGCGATGCTGACGATGCTCGACCGGTGGGACGCGGCGTGCAGAAGGCGGAGAGCAGCGGCCCTGACGATCCAGGGGCGCTCGTCGGCGCCTCGCGCCCGCCTCGTCCTGAGCCGCCGGCTGCAGCCGCGCCGGCGGTCCCGGTCACGGCCCGCAGCGCGTCACTCACCGCGGGGCGGTCGGCCCAGCCTGGAGACGAGCGACGCGCATGACGCTCTCCACCGCTCCGCTCGACCTGTCCGCTGACGCCGAGCACCTCGCCGACTTCCTCACCCGGCAGGCCTGGCCGTTCCACGTCCGCGAGCGCTGGACGCGCGAGCAGGCGCTCGCCAGTGCAGCCGACGGCTCCTGGGTCGGACCCCACACCCACGCCCACTGGCTCCTGGCCGACGGCGAGCGCGCGGGCCTGGTCCGGTTCGACGACGTCGACGACGGCACACCGCTGTTCGACCTCCGCATCGACGAGTCCCACCGCAGGCGGGGGCTCGGCACAGCGGCAGTGCGCTGGCTCAGCCAGCACCTGTCCGACCGCGACCCCCAGCTGCAGCGCATCGAGGCGAACACCCGCATCGACAACGCGGTCATGCGCGCGGTGCTGCAGCGGTGCGGCTTCGTCAAGGAGTCGCACTACCGGTCCGCCTGGCCCGGCGAGGGCGGCCGTCTGTTCGACGGCATCGGTCACGGCCTCATGCGCGCCGACTGGGTCAGCGGCACCACGACGCCCGTCCGCTGGGACGCCTGACCCGCCGGCGCCAGCCACCCGCCGCGCTGTGCTCCGCCCGGATGGTGCAGATCTTGGCGATCGGCCGGCCCTGGGGGCGTGACGAGCCGATCGATCGCCAAGATCAGGTGACGTTCACCCGCCGCCCGCCGCGGTCAGCGAACTCGGCCAGCGGCCTCAGCCGGCGGCAGCGGCGGAGCGCCGGGCGTACAGCGGGTGCGGCACCTGCGCGTACAGCCGCGCGCTCGCCAGCGCCAGCCACGTGAAGCCGGCGAGCACGGCCACCCACAGCAGCAGCGTCCCGACCGCCTGCTGCGCCAGAGCCGCCCCGGCGAGGAACCCGACCAGCACCACGGCCCCCAGCATCCGCGCGCGCCCAGCGGCTCCGCGCTCCCCCAGCGATGCGCGCCAGCGCCCTTCCGCGAACGCTCCCAGCGCGAGCGCGAGGAACCCGAGAGCCCCGAAGACGATGTGCAGCAGTCCGTGCGTGCTGATCGCCGACGTCGACGCGGTCGCCGAGCCGGGCGGGAACCCCGCCGCCGGGTCGGGCAGGGCGGCGGCGCTCGCGAGCAGCGCCAGGCCGTAGACCGCCGTCGCCGTCGCGATGGCCAGCCCGCGGCCGTCGCGCAGAGCGCGCGCCGCGCCTGCCGCCGCGGCCAGCACCATGAGCCCGGTCAGCACGAGGTTGGTGCGCTGGAGCCATCCGTGCTCACCGAGCACCAGCAGCGACAGCGCGTGGTGCGACAGCTCGAACCCGGGCCTGGTCAGCGCCAGCACCAGGCCGACCACCACGTAGAACGGCCCCGCGACCACACCCCAGCCCAGCAGGCTGCGGGTCACCGCCGCCGACGTGTCGAGCTCGTCCTTCGCCACGACCCCCACCCCCTCCTGTTGCACCGATCGGTGCAACACCGCTGGTCGTACGGTAGCCCCGACGGGACCCTCGTCCCAGGACCTCACCCGGAGGGAGCGATCGTGGCGTCCGCCGAGACTCACGACGACGACGAGGCGCGCGGCGAGGATCCGCGCGCTGCGCGTTCGCGCCAGCGCGTGCTGACGGCCGCGACCGCGTGCTTCCTCGCGCACGGCTACGACGCGTCCACCGTCGAGCAGGTCGCGGCGGAGGCGGGCCTGGCCAAGCGGACGGTCTTCAACCTCTACGCCGACAAGGCCTCGCTGTTCCGCGCCGCGCTGGAGCGCTCGATCGACACCGCCGAGCGCTTCACCGGTGAGCTGCTCGCACACGTCCACGAGCTGGCTGGGGCCCGCGACCTCCGCGCGGGGCTGGGGCGGGTCGCGGAGGAGCTGGCGCTGACGGTGCTCGCCGGTCCGGTGGTGCCGCTGCGCCGGCTGCTGGCGCGCGAGGGCGAGCGGTTCCCCGACCTGCTCGCGGACTACCGGCGTCGTGCGCCTGAGGCCGTGCTCGTCGCCCTGGCCAGCACGTTCGCCGCGCTCACCGAGCGGGGTCGGCTGGCGGTGGCCAGCCCGGAGCTGGCAGCCGAGCAGTTCGCCTTCCTCGTGATGGGCGCCGACCTCGACCGCGGCATGCTGGGCGAGCCGCCGCCTCCGGCCGAGCGCATCCGGGCGCGCGCGGCCGCGGGGGTCGACACCTTCTGGCGGGCGCACCGCCCCGGTCAGGCTCCGGCGCCCGACCCGGAGACCGGCCCGAGGGGCGGTTCAGCGACCAGCTCGACCTCGTAGCCGTCGTCGTCCTCGAGGTAGGCCGCGCAGTGTTCGGGACCCCCGGCGAAGGGGTGCCGGTCGGCGAACAGCAGCCTCCACCCGTGGTCGGCGCAGGCAGCCACCACCGCGTCGAGCTGCTCGCGCGTGCCGGCGTGGAACGCGAGGTGGTTCAACCCCGGGCGCAGACGCTCGTGGCGGTCAGCGGTCACCGCCGGGGACTGCTCCAGCACCAGGTAGGTCGCGCCCAGCCGGAAGCTCGCGCCTCCCTCCCACGCCTGGAAGAGCTCGTAGCCGAGCTCACCGAGCAGCCAGGACCACCGCGGCAGCGCCCGCGCCAGGTCGGGCACCCACAGCTCGACGTGGTGCAGCGCGCCGCGCGATGACAGGCTCTCGCTCACGCCGCGCCCTCTGGACGCAGCAGAGACCGGAGGGTCACGACCTCCTCGTCGTCCAGGCCGAGCCAGCGCAGGTAGTCCGCCGGGCCGCCCCAGCGGGCGTGCACGTGGTCGAGCATCGCCTCGACGTCGGGCCCCCCTCTCCGGTGCGGCGTGGGAGCCGTCGGGGGGTCGACGACGGGCGAGCCGCTGCCGGCGCGGTGGTAGTCGTCGACGACGGCCCCCCGCTCGGCACCCGCGAGGTCGAGCAGCAGCGCGGCCACCATGCCCGTCCGGTCGCGACCCGCGGCGCAGCACACGAGCACAGCGCCAGCGCCAGGCCCGGCAGCTGCGGCCCGCGCGTGGGCCGCGAGCGCGCGGAAGACCTCGACCAGCGTCCTGCGGTTGCGCCCCAGGCTGCGGGCGTACAGGTCGCCGAACGTGGCCTCGGAGGTCACGTCGCGCTGGGGCTCTGCGGCCACGTCGATCAGCGGGAGCAACCGGTACCCGGGCAGGTCAGCGAGAGGATGGGGCAGCAGGCGCGCCTCCGCGTCAGAGCGCAGGTCGACGACGGCCCTCACCCCGAAGCGCTCCGCGGACCGCCGCAGCTCGTCCGGCAGCTCGCCGGCCACCGCGTCGGGCGAGGCGTCCGCCACGGCGATCGGCAGGGCGATCGGCAGGGCGATCGGCAGGGCGATCGGCACGGCGGACCTGATGACGCGCCGCAGCGCCGTGCTCCCACCGCCTGCGAGGGGCAGCCCGCCGAGGTCGGCCGAGCCGGGGAAGCCCGGAAGCACCCCCAGGCGCTCGTCGACGCTCGACGGGTCCTCCGGCTGCCGCCCCTGCCCACCACCGCGCACGGCGCTAGCGTCGCAGGGTGCTGCCCGCCGACGGCCACGTCCACAGCCAGTTCTCCTGGGACGCCCCTGCCGGTGACATGCGCGCGACGTGCGCCCGCGCCGTGGAGGTCGGGGTGCCGGCGCTGGCGTTCACCGAGCACGTCGACCTCACGCGGTGGAACCTCCACGGCCAGCCGCTGCCCGAGCGCTACAGCGGTCACGTCGACGACCACGGCGCCTTCCTGGGCGACGCCCTGCAGGTGGAGGCGTACCTGGAGGAGGTGGAGCGCTGCCGCGAGGCGTTCCCGGGCCTGCGCATCTGGTCCGGGCTCGAGCTCAGCGAACCGCACTGGCACCCCGACCCCGTCGCCGAGCTCGTCCGGGCCACCTGCGCGGAGCGGCTGGTCGGCTCGGTGCACGCCCTGCCCGACCTGCACCCCGACGCCGCGGCCAGTGGACGCGTCGAGCACGTGGAGACCGGCCACGGCTACGACCAGCGCCACCCCGTCGACGTGGTCCGCGCCTACCTCACCGAGGTCGCAGCCCTGGCCGCCAGTGACGCGCCCTTCGCGGTGCTGGCCCACATCGACTACCCGCTGCGCACCTGGCCCGCCTCCGCCGGGCCGATCCCCTGGGAGGCGCTGGAGGACGACGTCCGCACGGCCCTGTCGGCACTCGCCACCTCCGGCCGGGCGCTGGAGCTCAACACCCGTCTGCCGCTGGAGGGCCGGGTGCTGCGCTGGTGGCACGAGGCCGGCGGTGACGCGGTGGCGTTCGGCAGCGACGCCCACCACCCGGAAGCCCTCGCGCACGGCTTCCGCGACGCCGCGGCGCTCGCCGAGGCGTGCGGCTTCAGACCCGGCGCGACGCCGTTCGAGCTGTGGGGCCGCGCCTGACGCGACGCCCGCCGTCGTCGTCGTCCCTCAGGACTGCCCGCCGAGCTTCTCGTGCACCGTGCGGTTGAGCTTGTCGCGCCAGTCCTGCGTGTAGGTGCGGGCGTTGCGGAGCAGCTCGTCGCAGAAGCCGGCGACGTCGTCGCCGGTGACCTCCAGCGCGCGCCGGCCGTCGGCGGCACCGGTCTCGAAGAGGCCGAGCAGGTCTTCCAGCAGGGCGATGATCGAGCGGCCGTCACCTCCGGCGAGGTTGAAGACGTACTTCTGGATCTCCGCGTACACCACGCGGTAGTCCACCGGGAGCGCGGCGGCGCGGGCCTGCATGGCCCGCCACTCCTTCTTCTCGCCGACGAGCTTGGTGAGCAGGTCACGCACGGCTGTCCTCCCGGAGGTGGTCGATGGTGGTCGAGACGTGGTCCCACGTGCCCCAGAACGCGGCGAGGCGCTGCCGGCCGGCGTCGTTGAGGGCGTAGAACTTGCGCGGCGGCCCACTGCTGGAGGGGCGCTTGTCGGTGCTGACCAGGCCGTTCCTCTCCAGGCGCAGCAGGATCGCGTAGACGGTGCCCTCGACGAGGCCGGTGAAGCCGAGCTCCTGCAGCGTCGAGGTGATCTCGTAGCCGTAGGTCTCGCCGCGGTCGATGACCTGCAGCACGCACCCCTCGAGGACGCCCTTGAGCACCTCGGCCTGGTTGTCCAGCGGAGCCTCCCTCGAGCCAGTACTCAGCGTCGCTAAGTAGCACTACTCTGCGACACTGAGTACGCGGTCGTCAAGCACCGACGGGTCCGCAGCCCGATGGCCTGGGCACGCCCGACGCCCAGGTGCTGCGCTGGGACGGAGTGCCGCCGATGCTCCACGTCGACGACCCGGACGGCAGCGGCCTGGTGCTCCTCGAGGAGCACCAGGCCGCTGCTGGCGAGACCGGTGGGTCCGGGTCGGCTACTTGACCGCGCCGCCGGTGATGCCGGAGATGATCCGCCGCTGGGCGATGACGAAGACCAGCACCAGCGGCAGGCTCATGAGCACCACGTACGCGAAGATCAGGTGCCAGTTGTTGAGGTACGCCCCGGCGCTGGCCACCTGGAACAGGTTCAGCGGCAGCGTGTCGAGCCGCCCGCCGACGACGAAGAACGCGTAGAAGACGTCGTTCCAGATGTAGAGGCAGATGAGGATGGTCGCGGTCGCCATCACCGGGCGCAGCAGCGGCAGCACCACGGTGAAGAAGGTGCGCACCGGACCGGCTCCGTCCACGCGGGCCGCCTCCTCCAGCTCGGGAGGGATGGTGCGGATGAAGCCGGTGATGAAGAAGATCGCCGTGGACATGTAGATGCCCACGTAGACCATGACCATGCCCCCGACCGTGCCCGCCAGCTGCAGCTGGCGCAGCAGCAGCACGAGCGTCACGACGGCCGGCGGCAGGATCAGCCCGCTGATGCCCAGGGCGTACAGCACCGAGATCCAGCGGCCCTTGCGGCGCGCCAGCACCCAGGACGCCATCGAGGCGAGGAGCAGCACGAAGACCACCGACGGCGCCACCACGAGGACGCTGCCGAGCAGCGCCGCGCCCAGGCGCCCGTCGGTGATGACCGTCGAGTAGTTGGCCACGAGGTGGAACCCGTCGCGCGGCAGCGCCAGGCTCGGCAGCAGCGCCTCACCCTGGCTCTTCACCGACGTGACCAGCACCAGCCACAGCGGCACGCCGACCACCACCGCGGTGAGCAGGACGACGACGACGGCGTGCAGCGGACCACCTCCGCCCTCGGGGGCCACCGCCGGACGCGTTCGCCGTCGTCGTCCTCCAGCGGTGTCGGCAGCGGTGGGCGCCGCCGGCGCACCGGCAGGCAGGGGCACGGAGGTCGGGGTGCTCACAGGACGCGCTCCCGTCGGCGCAGCAGGTAGATGGTGGGGAAGGCCATCACGGCGATGGTGATGAACAGGACCAGGCTCATGGTCGTGGCCTGCGCGAACAGGCCCTGCCCGAAGGTCCGGTAGATGAAGATGTTGAGGATCTCCGTCTTCTGCGCCGGACCGCCGCCGGTGGTGGCCTGCACGATGTCGAAGCTGTTCATCGACCCGAGCAGCGCGGTGGCGACGTTGAACGTCAGCGCGGGAGCGAGCAGCGGGAACCGGATGAGGCGGAAGGTCTGCCACCGGCTCGCGCCGTCGAGCCGGGATGCCTCGAGCACGTCGCCGCTGATGGTCTTCAGACCCGCCAGGTAGATGATCATCGCCAGGCCCATCCACTTCCAGGAGTGGATGAGGACGACCCACAGGAGGGTCCAGCGGGTGTCGGCGAGCCAGGCGTAGTCGAAGCCTCCGGTGAAGAGCCCGATGAGGGCGTTGAGGGCACCTTCGGGCTTGAGCAGCGCCTGGAAGATGTAGCCCACCGCCAGCGCCGACATCACCACGGGGATGAAGAACATCGTGCGGGCGAAGCGGTTGAGCCGGGTGTCGGCCTCCAGCAGGAGCGCCAGCCCCAGCCCGAAGAGGTTCTGGAAGACGGCGACCCCTGCCGCGTACAGGACGGTGGTCCGCAGGTCCGTCAGCAGGACGCCGTTCTTGGCCACGTTCTCGAAGTTCCGCAGCCCCACGAAGCCGATGGCGGACTTGAAGCTGGACCAGTCGGTGAACGCGTAGACGAAGTTGTAGACCGACGGGACCAGGAAGAACAGCGTCAGCAGCACGAAGGCCGGGACGAGGAACCAGCTGGGCTGCGACGGCGGCTGCTGCCGGCGACGGTTCCTCCCGGGGAGCTCGCGCCCGCGGACGCGGCCGGTGCGGGTGGACTGTGTCGAGGTGCTCACGGCTCGGTCCTCCGGGGGGTGCTGGGTCCGTACCCAGGTGGTGCTCATCGCTGCCTCTTCCTCGAGGACCGTGTGGGGCCCGTCCCGCGGGCCGGCCGGGGATGCGCGGCCCGTAGGGACGGGGGTCTGGGGTGGTCCCGCCTGCGCCGTGCTGGAGGGCGGCGCAGGCGGGACCGGTCGGTGGCGGGCTCAGAAGCCCGGGGCGCCGATCGCCTGGGCGAGCTGGGCGAACTGGTCCTGCGTGGTCTGCGCGACCTGCTCCGGCGTCGCCTGGCCGGCGAGCATGTTGGCCAGGTTGAGGTAGAGGTCCGGGTTGACGATCGCCTCGACCTGCATGGAGCCCACCGAGTCGCCGATCGAGTCGGCGTTGGCCGTCAGGGCCGTCGGCACGGTGGCCGGGGTGTCCACGCCCTGCAGGATCGAGACGGTGTTCTGCGCCTCGACGAACTTGGTGTACTCGGTCTCCGACAGCCAGAAGGACAGGAACTGGCGGGCAGCGGCCTCGCGTGCGGAGTCACCGGTCTTGAAGGCCACCAGGGCGTTGGACTGGTCGGGGATGAAGGTGCCGACGTTGCCCGACGGCGAGATCGGGAAGAAGCCGATCTTCTGGTTGAGCTCGTCGGTGCTGGCCTTGGCCTGCAGCTGGCTGAAGAAGGTGTTGACCTGCACGGCCATCGCGGCCTCGCCGGACAGGACGGCCTGGCCCTGGTCCTCGAACGTGGCCGAGGTGATGTTGCTGTTGAACAGGCCCTGCTTGACGAGGTCGTCGTACTTCGTGACGGCGCCGAGGATGGTGGGGTCGGTGAACTTCTGCTGGCCCTTGTTGACCTCGTCCCACAGGCCGCTCTTCGCGGCGTCGGCGAGCTGGACCTGCACCCACCACTGGGTGGCCCACTTGTCGCCGCCCATCTCGTAGAAGGGCACGCCGCCGCCGGCCTTGATCTTCTCGGCGTCGGCGACCATCTCGTCGAAGCTCTTCGGCGTCTCGGTGATCCCGTACTCGGCGAAGACCTCCTTGTTGTACCAGACCCCCTCGACGGCGGGCGTGGTGACGAGCGCCGCGTACCGGGTGCCGTCGAGGATGCCGGTGACGTCCTTGAGCGCGGGCTTGTAGGAGTCGATGAACGGTGCGCCGTCGAGCGGCTGCAGGTTCTGCTTGGCGTTGAGCGCGGTGAGCTGCGAGCCCGTGGGCTGCCAGAAGGCGAGGTCGGGCTTGTCGCCGGAGGCGACCTTGGTCTGCACGCCCTGCTCGTAGGGGTCCGGCACGGTGACGATGTCGACCTTCGCCCCGGTCGCGGCCTCGAAGTCCTTCGCGACCTCCGCGGGGATGGTGTTGCTGTTCTGGGCGGCCCAGATGGTCAGCGTGGTGCCGTCGAGCTTCGCGGTGGGCTCGGGCCAGGCGGCCGCAGATGCCGAGCCGTCGCCACCTGAGGCCGGGGCCGCCCCCGGGTCGGAGCAGGCAGCCGTCGCCGCCACCAGCCCGATCGTCGCGAGCGCCACCACCTTGTGGAGCAGTCGTGCCATGGTTCTGTCCTGCCTTGTCGGTCGGTCGGGACACCCCCGGCACCCGGTGGCGACGGGGGTCTGCAGCCGGCTCCCCCACCTCGAGGGAGCCGGGGGTCAGCGGGGTGGTCCGGAGCTCTCCCGGACCACCAGCTCGGGAGCGGGGACGACCACCTCGGTGCTGTCCGCGGAGCGCTGGCCGATGCCGAGCAGCTCGAAGGTGCGTCGGCCCAGCGCGGCGAAGTCGAACCGCACGGTCGTCAGCGACGGCGCGTAGTACGCCGCTCCAGGCACGTCGTCGAAGCCGACCACCGACAGGTCGCCGGGCACGGACAGCCCGAGGTCGCGCGCCGCGCGCAGCACCCCCAGGGCCTGGTCGTCGTTGCCGCACAGCAGCGCGGTCACCGGGTGGCCGTCGCCGTCGCGCCCCTCACCCAGCAGCTCCAGCGCTGCGGCGTGCGCCGCGGCCGTGCCCCAGCCCTTGGCCGGCACGGGCTGCGGGACCGGCGCGCCCGCCTCGGTGAGCGCCTGCTCCCACCCGCGCTGGCGGTCTCCGACGCGGGTGGAGGAGGGGATGGCGAGGTGGTGGACCGTCGGGTGCCCGAGCTCCAGCAGGTGGCCGGTGGCGGTGCGGGCGGCGGCGATGTCGTCGAACCACGCCCACGCCGCGGCCTTCTTCTTCGACCCGGCCCGCCGCCCGACGATGGACTCGACGGCGGCCGCCGTGCGCACGCCCGCGGGCAGCGCCTCCATGGCCCGCACCCCGGCCTTGTCGAAGGCCAGCACGATGACCGCCCCTTCGCGGGGGTCGCTCACGCGCTCCACCGCCGCCTGCACCACGTGCGGCTCGGCGGAGTCGAGCACCGAGATGGCCACCCCCACCCCGGCAGCGCGCGCAGCCTCCTCGACGCCGCGCAGCGTGGAGGCGTACCCGTACAGGCTCGTGTCGGAGGTGATGACCGTGACCTGGTGCGCCCCGCCGGAGGCGAGGGCCCGGGCCGTGGAGCTGGGCCGGAACCCCAGTGCCTCGATCGCCGCCTGCACCTTCTCGCGCGTGGCCGGACTGACGTTGGGGTGGTGGTTGATGACGCGGCTGACCGTCACGTGAGACACGCCGGCCTGGCGCGCAACGTCGCGGATGGACGCAGCCGGGGCGCTCTGGCCGGACGGCGTCGTCGTGTTACCGGTTACAACCACGAGAGGAATGTAACCGGTAACATCCCCGTCATGGCAAGCACCGTGACCGGTTCGTCATCGGAGCGCGTCGCGCAGAGCAGCGCGAGCGCCGTCCTCCGAGCGAGCACCGACAGCTCTTCCGCGCCCCTGACCTGGGCCGCTGGAGACCTCACCCTCACCGTCGGCACCGACGCCGACGGCGTGGCCCGCATCGCCCGCCTCGACCTCGGCGGCACCGCCGTCGCCCACCCCGAGGCCCCGTTGCCCCCCGCGGAGGTCGGCCTGGTGGGGCTGGGACGCAGCTGGTCGGCGCGCCGCTACGCCGACAGCGCGACCACGCCGAGCCTCCTCCTCGCAGGCTCCGAGACCCTCGACGGCGCCTGCGCACTGGCGCTCGACAGCCTCCACCGCCCCACCGGGCTGGCCGTGCGCACGGTGTTCGAGGCGCTGCCGGGCGCCCGCGCGGTCCGATCCCGCACCACGCTGACCAACACCGGCGAGGACGCGGTCGAGGTCGCCTGGGTCACCAGCCTCGTGCTCGCGGGCCTGCTGCCGGGCGCACCGCTGGAGCGGCTGCGGCTGCACTGGGCGGACAACGACTGGCTGGCCGAGAACCGCTGGACCTCCGCCGGGGTGCGCGAGGTGCTGCCCGACCTGCACCGCGCCGTCCACCAGCACGACCCGCGCGGCGCGTTCGAGCGCGGCTCGCACGGCAACTGGTCCACCGACGGCTCGCTGCCGGTGGGCGTCCTGCACGACCCGGTCACCGACCTCGCGCTGGCGTGGCAGGTGGAGTCCTCCGGGGGCTGGCACTGGCAGGTCGGCGAGCGCGCCGACGGTGCGTACCTGTCGGCGCTCGGCCCCACCGACGCGCAGCACCAGTGGTCCACCGAGCTGGCGCCCGGGGAGTCGTTCACCACGGTGCCCGTGACGCTGGCCGTCTCCGCCGGCGGTGTCACCGGCGCCTTCGCCGAGCTCACCGCCGCTCGCCGCGCCACGCGCCGCCCCCATCCCGACACCGCCGGCCTGCCGGTGATCTTCAACGACTACATGAACACCCTCATGGGGGACCCGACCACGGCGAAGCTGCTGCCGCTGGTGGCCGCCGCGGCCGAGGCGGGCGCGGAGGTCTTCTGCATCGACGCGGGCTGGTACGGCGGCGTCGGCGAGGACTGGTGGGACGGGGTCGGCGCGTGGGAGCCCGCCGCGGACCGCTTCCCGGGCGGCGTCGACGAGGTGCTGGACGCCATCCGCGCCGCGGGCATGGTGCCGGGCCTGTGGCTGGAGCCCGAGGTCATCGGCGTCCGCAGCCCCCTGGCCGACCAGCTGCCCGAGGCGGCCTTCTTCAGCCGTCGGGGTCGCCGGCTGGTCGAGCACGGCCGCTACCAGCTCGACCTGCGCCACCCCGCAGCCCGTGCGCACCTGGACGGCGTCGTCGACAGGCTGGTGCTCGAGCACGGCGTGGGCTACTTCAAGCTCGACCACAACATCGACATCGGCTCCGGCACCGACCGCGAGGCCACCTCCCCCGGCGAGGGGCTGCTCGGCCACCAGCGGGCGCACCTGGCCTGGCTCGACGGGGTGCTCGACCGGCACCCGACCCTCGTGCTGGAGAGCTGCGCCTCCGGCGGGATGCGCGTCGACCACGCCGTCATGTCACGGGCGCAGGTGCAGTCGACCTCCGACCAGCAGGACCTGCGCCGCTACCCGCCCATCGCCGCCGCCGCGGCCACGTCCGTGCTCCCCGAGCAGGCCGCCAGCTGGGCCTACCCCCAGCCCGGCCACACCGACGACGAGATCGCCTTCACCCTGGTCGCCCCGCTGCTCGGACGCGTGCACCTGTCCGGGCACCTGGACCACATGGACGCGCACCAGAAGGCGCTGGTGG
Organism: Quadrisphaera setariae; assembly: GCF_008041935.1. Classification (NCBI taxonomy): domain Bacteria; kingdom Bacillati; phylum Actinomycetota; class Actinomycetes; order Kineosporiales; family Kineosporiaceae; genus Quadrisphaera; species Quadrisphaera setariae. The sequence continues at coordinate 13,372 of NZ_VKAC01000004.1, read as the reverse complement.
CGGAGGCGGTCACCGCCTACAAGGCGCACCGGGCGAGCATCCCCGCCTCGACGGCCTTCTGGCCGCTGGGACTGCCCGGCTGGGAGGACGGCTGGGTGGCGCACGGCCTGCACGACGCCGCCCGCGGCAGCGCACTGCTGGCGGTGTGGAGGAGGGACGACGACGACGCGACGGCCGAGCTCGCGCTGCCCGGCGGGCTCGACCCCGCATCGGCCTCGGTGGTCTTCCCGCGCTCCAGCGACGCCTCCACCGCGCAGGCGCCCGGGGGTGCGCTGGCTGTGACGCTGCCCACGCGGTGGACAGCCGTCCTGCTGCACGTGCAGGCCAGACCGCGGTGACCCGCCGTGACCTGCCGTGACGTGCGCTGACGCCGTGCGACGATCGGTGGTGTGGCCGAAGCCAAGAAGATCGACCGCGCCGAGCGCGCCGCACGAGCCGCCGCTGCCCGCAAGGAGGCCGAGCGCCGCGAGAAGCGGCACCGCACGCTCGTCATCTCCCTGACGGCGGGGGCTGTCGCCGTCGTCGTGGGGGCGGTGGCGACGGTCATCGTCGTCGACCAGCGCAAGGACGCTGCGGTCGCGGCGGAGGCGGCCAAGCCGATCGAGGGCGTGCAGGAGTTCGGCGGGACGTACGGCAAGGACCTCGGCCGCGAGCACGTCACCACCCCCGTCACGTACGACCCGCTGCCCCCGGTGGGCGGGAACCACGACGCGGTGTGGCAGAACTGCGGCGTCTACACCGACCAGGCGCAGGTGGCCGACCGCAACGCCGTCCACTCCCTCGAGCACGGCGCGGTGTGGGTCACCTACGACCCGTCGCTGCCCGCCGACCAGGTGGCCACGCTGCGCGAGGCCGTCTCGGTGAGCGACTACACGCTGCTCAGCCCGTACGCCGGGGTGCCGAGCCCCGTGGTCGCCAGCGCGTGGGGCGAGCAGCTGCAGCTGTCCAGCGCCGACGACCCGCGCCTGGCGCTGTTCCTGCGCAAGTACGTCCAGGGCCCGCAGACCCCCGAGCCCGGTGCCCCGTGCAGCGGCGGGGTGGGCACGCCCGCGTGAGCCACCCCCCGCAGAGCCTTCCTGACGGCGACGACGACGGGCGCGGCGACGACCCGTTCGACGACGTCGCCGCGGAGCGTCCTGCGGGGGCAGGGCGACCACCCGTGCTCACCGCGCTGGCGGTCTTCGTCGCCGTGGCGCTGGCTGCGGTGGTGGTGCTCGGGGTGTTCCTGCTGGCTCGCGCCCCCGCCGGCCCGACGGCGGGGGCGTCGCTCGCGGTGCCGACCGACACGTCCGTCGAGGCGGGCTTCGCCCGTGACATGCAGGCGCACCACCGGCAGGCGGTGACGATGTCGCTGTCCGTGCTGGGCGCCACCGACGACGCCGAGGTCCGGCAGCTGGCCACCGACGTCCTGCTCACCCAGCAGCAGCAGGCGGGTCAGATGCACGGCTGGCTGGAGCTGTGGGGGCTGCCGCAGACCGGGTCGCAGCCGGTGATGACGTGGATGGCTCGTGCTGGAGACGGCATGAACGGCATGAGCGGCATGCACGGGATGGACCACGGGGGTGCGGGCCCGAGCGCCGGAGCCAGCGGCGTGGACTCCATGCCCGGCATGGCCACCTCCGACCAGCTCGCCAGGCTGCAGGCCGCTCGGGGCACCGACGCCGAACGGCTCTACCTGCAGCTGATGATCCCCCACCACGAGGCCGGCGTGGAGATGGCTCAGGTCGCGCTCGACCTCTTCCCCGAGTCCGACACCGCCGAGCGCTCGCTCGCCCAGGCGATCGTCAGCTCGCAGACCAGCGAGCTGGCGGTGCTGCACGCCCTGCTCGACGCGCGCGGCGGTCCGCTCCCCGCCTGACCGGCCCACTGCACCTCGCGAGTACGCCGCACGTGCGCTGCCGGTGATGGGGCGGACGCGTGGGAAGGTGCTCGCGTGGTGTCACCGCAGACCCTCAGCGAGGCGGACCGCCGGTGCGTGGCCGCATGGGCGGCGGACTGCGCGGAGCGCGCACTGCCCCTGTTCACCGCCGAGGCCCCCGACGACGGACGCCCCCGGGACGGGATCGCCCGGGCCCGCGCGTTCAGCCGTGGAGACCTCGACGCCGCGGGCGAGATCAGGCGACGCCTGGTCGCCGGGCGGGCCGCGAGCGCGGTGACCTCACCGGCCGCGAAGGCCGCCGCCTGGGCCGCGGGTCAGGCCAGCGGCGTGGCGCACATGGGCGCGCACGCGCTGGGGGCCGCCGCCTACGCCGCGAAGGCGGCGTCGCTGGCAGCACCTGCCGCTGACCGCGCGGGAGCGCTGGAGCGGGAGGTCGTCGCGCAGGTGGCGCTCCTGGACCCGCAGGTGCGGGCCGCGCTGCGGCAGCTGCCGGCTCTCGGCGCGGACTCCGCCGGTCCGCTGGGACCGGGGCTGCTGAGCTCCGGCGTGCTCGCCGACGTCGTCCGGGCCCTCCAGGCTGAGGTCGGGGCCGCCTGAGAGCAGCTGTCCCGCGCCACCCGCGGCGCGCGGGGGCGAAGGCGCCCGATCGGCGGTCTGCGAGGTGCCTGGAACGATCTCCGTGGCGCAGACTCGTCGGGTGGCAGCCTCCCCGTCCTCTCCGAGCCCTCGTCGGCGCACGCAGCTCGCCGCCGTGATCGCCGCCGCGGTGGCGGTGGTGCTCGTGGCGGCAGCGGCGCTGGCCGTCCGCGAGCTCCGCCAGCGCGGCGAGGACGGGGTCAGCGTGGGCGGGGTGCCGGTGGCGGGGCCGCCGTCGTCGTCGCCCAGCGGGTCAGCCGGCTGCGACAGCTCGACCCAGGGCGACCTGCGCTTCGACACGGAGATGACCGGCGCCGACGGCGAGGCGGTCCCGTACAGCGTGAGCCTCCCGGCGGACTACTACACCGCGTGCAGGACCTACCCCGTGCTCTACGCGCTGCACGGCCGCGACCAGTCCAACGCCACCTTCCTGCCCGAGGCGGAGCGGCTGCGGGCGGCGGTGGAGGCGGGGGCGCTGCGCGACGTCGTCATCGTCACGCCGGACAGCAACGAGGACGGCCGGTGGGAGGGCGCGTACGACACGCACTTCATCGACGACCTCATCCCCCACGTCGAGTCGACGTACCGCGTGGAGCCCGGTGCCGCGCAGCGGCTGCTGGTGGGCTGGTCGATGGGCGGCCACGGCGCGTTCCGGTTCGGGGTGGAGCACCCGGCGGACTTCGCCGCGGTGTGGTCGGTGGACGGCGCGATGAGCCGCGAGCCGCAGTCCTACCTGGAGTTCCTGTCCGGTGTGGAGGCGGAGCGACCGCAGGTCCGGCTGGTCGGCGGTGACCTCAACGGCGACCGCGTGGAGCAGGTGGTGGACCTGTTCGCCCAGCAGGGCGTCGACTTCCCCTACCAGCGCGAGCCGCTCGGCCACGACTTCAAGCTCTTCGTCGAGGCCGACCAGCAGGCGGACTGGACCACGCTGCGGTGGATGGACTCCCAGCTCGGCCGGCAGCTCTGAGAAGCCGCAGCCAGCGGCCCACAGACGGCGGAGGTCGACCTCCAGCACGGACAGGGCAGTGGTCCTGAGGACCGTGGTGAGCACCTCACGCACTGGTCGCGCCTGACCACGCGGTCGGTCGTCTCCGACCCGGGTGAGACCACCTCGACCACGAGGAGCACGCGCTCGGGTCGAGTGGTGGCATCACGGACGTGGCGGGCGGGCGACCAGCAGGACGACGACGACGCCCGCCACCGCGAGCGCTCCGTAGCCGGCGCTGATCTGCACCAGCGTGGAGGTGTCCGTCAGGCGGCCCGCCACGAGGCTCGGACCGGCGGCGCAGCTGTAGCTGACGAGGAAGACCGTGGACAGCACGCCCGCGCGGTCGGCGGGGCCGGTGCGGGCGAGCAGCGCGCGCATGCCGCCGGTCTGCGCGACGCCCTGGGCGACGCCGGCGGCCAGGCTCGCGGCGAGGAACGGTCCCGTGGCCGCGGCGGCCAGTGCGGCGAGGATCCCGCCCACGCACAGCAGGTAGACCACCGCGCCCCAGCGCAGGGCCAGGTCGGGGCGGAACCGCGCGGACACCGGCCCGCCGACCACCGCCAGCACCGTGAAGGACGCGAAGACGGCCGCTGCCAGCAGCGCCGTGCTGGAGCCGAGCTGCTGCTCGGCGATGGTGGGCCCGAACGCCTGGTAGAAGCCGCCGAGCGACCACGTGGCGAGGATGAACCCGGCGACGGCACCCAGCTGCCGGCCGGCCCCCGCCGGCACCGTGACGTGCGGCCGCAGCGAGCCGAGCGCCGCGCGCACCGACGTGCGCGTGGACGTCTCCGGGCCGAGCGCCACGCCGACGGCCACCGCCGCGAGCAGCACCAGCACGGTGCTGTAGCCGAGCAGGTGGGGTGCTGGCGCGTGGTCGACCAGCACGCCGGACAGCAGCGCGCCGAGCGGGATGCCGAGCGTCGGAGCGGCGCTGGTCACCACGGCGGGAAGCCACCGGCGGCGTTCCGGAGCGGTGTCGACGACCAGCGCACCGAGCGCGCTGGAGGCCATCCCCGTGGCGAGTCCCTGCAGCAGCCGCCCGACCGCCAGCGGCGCGACGCCGTCGACCCCCAGCAGGACGACGAGGCCCAGCGCCGAGCAGACCAGCGCCGCCACGCCCACGACCTTGCGGCCGAGGTGGTCGGACAGCCGACCGAGCACCAGCAGCGACAGCGCGGCGGCGGCCAGGTAGGCGGCGGTGACGACGGTGAGGTCGGCGGTGGAGAGCCCGTCCTCGGCGCGGTAGAGGTTGTACAGCGGGATCGGCGTCCCGGCTGAGACGAAGATGAGGACGAGGGCTGTCGAGGCGACGGCGAACCCCGCGGAGCGGGGGCGTGCGGCGTGCCGGCGGTCGCTGTCCAGTGGGGGTCCCGAGGGTCGCGGTGGCGGGAGCACCAGCCTCGCAGTACCAGGTCGGGTCGGAGCGTCAGGGTCTCGAGGCCAGGTCCGGCCTCAGCAGCCTGATGGTTCGTCAGGACCTGGCGCTGGCGCCGCGGCGGGACGCGAGCAGCAGCGCGACGCCGATCGCCAGGTAGAGCGTCCCGAAGACCCAGCCCGCGGCAGCGAGCATCCCCGGGTTCGTGACGCTGTCCACGAACACCGCCGACCCGAGCACCACGACGCCGGTGTACGCCCAGCGGTGGCCCAGGCCCACGCACACCGCCAGTCCCAGGACGGCCACGTGCACCGCCCCCCAGACCGGGTGCATGCCGAGCGATCCGACGAGCAGCGCTGACAGGGCCCACAGCACGGGGAAGGCGACCGTGCCCGCGGCCGTCCAGCGCCACCCCCCGCGCGGGCGTCGCACGGACACCGGCCTCACGTGGTCGACGGTGGTCATGGCCGAGGGTCGCGCACCGCGGCGGGCCAGCGCCAGCGCGCCGCGCCAGCCGTCTCCAGCGCTGGCGCTCTCCTCGTCGTCGTCCTCGTGCAACCTCAGCGGGGTCGCGACGCGTAGTACTGCTGTGACGCTGCTGCACGGAGTCCGAGGGGGTGCTGTGACCGCCGACCTGGAGGCGTCCTTCGACGCGTTCGCCACCTCGGCCGCGCCCGGGCTCCGACGCCTGGCCAGGGCCTGGTGCCGCGACGCGCACCGCGCCGACGACCTCGTCCAGGAGGCCCTCGAACGCCTGTGGGCGGCCTGGCCGCGCGTGCGCTCCGACGGCAACCCCGCCGCCTACGCCCGCACGACGCTGGTGCGGGTGCTCGTGTCCGACGGCCGGCGGCCGTGGCGGCGCCTGGAGGTGGTGCACGACCTGCTGCCCGAGCGATCCTCCCCGGCTGCGGCCCCGACCACGGGCGGCGAGACCGCCGAGCAGGTGCTGGAGGCCGTGCGCGCCCTCCCGCCCCGCCAGCGCGCGGTGGTGCTGCTGCGGTACGCGGAGGACCAGTCCGTCGCGCAGGTCGCTGAGGCCCTCGGCTGCAGCGAGGGCACCGTCAAGAGCCAGGCCTCCCGCGCCCTCGGCACGCTGCGCGCGCGCCTCGGCGCCACCGGCCCCACGACCAGCCCCACGACCAGCCCCACGACCAGCGAGGAGGCGGTGCTGTGAACACCGACGACCGCGTTCCCTCCGACCAGCCCGTCCAGGACCTCGACCGCGACGACGACGCCCGCGGTGCTCGCTCGGGCGCGGCTGCGCCGTCGTCGTCCTTCGAAGCGGGACTGCGGGAGGCGCTGCGCGGCGTGGACGGCGAGAGCGGGGCCCGCCCTCTGGACCTGGAGGAGGTGCGGCGGCGAGGGGCGCGGCGCCGGCCGGCGCGCGCACCCGGCGCGCAGGGGGTGCCCGTACTGGCGGGGGTCATCGCTGCGGCGTGCGCCGCCGGGATCGTGGCGGTGACGGTGAGCGCGCTGCCGCCGTCGGCACCGGTCGGCGGCTCGGCCGTGACGGTGCAGCCGACGGCGACGGTCGTGCCCACAGCGGGGCCACCTCTGGTGACACCTACACCGACCCTCACCGGCATCGGACCCACCGGCCTCCCTGACAGCACCCCGACCGCCGTGCCCGGCAGCGAGCAGGGCCTGCAGGCGCCGAGCGCCACGGTGGTTCCGCTCTCCCCGGGCCAGACGTTCCCCGCGCGCGACACCCCCGGCTGGAACCCGTTCGCGGTGGCGTACGAGATCCCCGACGTCGCCACCGCCGCGTCGACCGCGGCGGCGCTGCCTCCCGGCGTGCAGCTCGGCCAGGACCTCGGGCAGTACCGGCTGGAGCCGACCGTGCCGGGGCAGTTCTGCGACGGAGCCGACGTCGACACCGTGGCCGGCCGGCAGTGGAGCTGGGCGGAAGACCCGCAGTCCAACGACCTCACGCAGGTCAGCGTGACGATGGTGGTGACCGGCTGGCCGACGGGTGGAGGCGCCCGCGCCTTCCGGGACGCCGTGGAGGACACCGGTGCGTGCCGGTGGATGAGCGACCCGACGTCACTGGGCGCCGCCAGCGTGCCGGGCGCCGACGAGGCGTGGGCGGCCTCCTTCGCGGACGGCGGCGGAGACTCCACCCGCGGGGCTGCGCGGGTCGGTGACCTCGTGGTGGGCGTGGAGGTGTGGAACCCGCCGAGCCGAAGCACGGCCGAGGTGCAGCGGCTGCTCGCCGCCTCCGCCGCAGCGCTCGCAGCCTCAGGCCTTCCCGCCGCGAGCGGCCGCTGACCCTCCCCTCGCTCGATGCTCATGCAGAAGACCCGCACCCCGGGCCAGCCGGTGCGGGTCTTCTGCATGATCACGACACTGCATGAGCCTCAGAGCCGGGCAGACTGCGGCAGGTGGTCGTCCTGCGCCCCCAGCTCCCCGAGGACCTGCCGCTGCTGACCGGGGGTGAGAGCCCCTTCGACGACTTCGGCCCCCGGCGGCCGGCGACGCAGCCCGCCGACTGCGACCTCGAGGACAGCGGCGCCCTCACCGTCCTCGACGACGACGGCGAGGTGGCCGGCGAGGTCAGCTGGCACTGGCAGGCCCGGCGATGGGGCCCCAACGCCGCGTCAGGCTGCCCGATGATCGGCATCTGGCTGCGCCCGACGCACCGCGGGAGGGGTGTCGGCAGCGCGGCCCAGCAGCAGCTGGTGGAGCTGCTCTTCACGCACACCGCGGCGCACCGCGTCGAGGCGCACACCGACGTGGAGAACCTCGCCGAGCAGCGCAGCCTGGAGAAGGCCGGGCTGCTGCGCGAAGGCGTGGTGCGCGGCGGGCAGTGGCGCGACGGCGCCTACCGCGACGGCGTGCTCTACGCCGTCCTGCGCACCGACCTGGCACGCCTCACGTGAAGACGTCGAGGAGACGGCGGCACCTCGGCGGGTCGAGCGTGAGGCCGCGCTGCAGCCCCCACACGAGGTAGGACGCCGCGCGCACGAGCACCCAGTCCCGGGCGCGCTCGCGCGGGACCCCGGCGGCGTCGACGAAGCGGTCGAAGAGCGCCACCACGCCGGCATCGTCGTCGACCTCGTCCAGGCGGCTCCAGAGCACACGGCCGAGGTCGTGCTCGAGGTCTCCGCGCAGGAGCACCGGATCGACCACGAGCCAGGGCGCGCGGCGCCCGCGCAGCACCTGATCGGGGTGGAGGTCGCCGTCGACGGCGAGGTCGGGGAACGGCGCGGTGGCCCTGGCTCGGGCGGCGCGGAGCACCGCGTCGAGCTGGAGGCGCGGGAAGGGACGCCCCAGCGCCTCCCAGGCACCCCCGATGGAGGAGGCGAGATCTGCGGCGGCCGACGCGGTGCTCGGGACGTCGTCGGGGACCGGCACCGCGAGCACCACGGCGAGCCCCGCCAGCACCTCGACCGCCTCGGGCAGCGGCACCCCGCCGAGCGTGGCGCTGCCGTCGAGGCGTTCGAGCAGGAGGGCGCGGTGGTCGTCGTCGACGTCGTGGAGGAGCACGGCGCCGCGTCCGGCCCACAGGCGCAGCGCCCGCGCGTGGGTGGTGACCTCGTCTCCGGGCGGCGCCAGGCGCAGCGCCAGCGGCTCGCCACCTCCGCGGGCCGCGCGGACCGGGACGACCAGCGCGTTCGACCCGTTCCAGGGCCGGCCGTCCACCACGAGCTGCCACCGGCGGCACTGGTCACCCACGAGCGCGGGCAGCTCGTCGAGCCACGCCCGCCCGGCGTCGTCGTGCCACCAGCGCGGCATGCGCGCGAACGCCCCGGGCACCTCGACCACGGACCCAGCCTACGAGGGTTGACGTCAGGACAGACTGACGACCAGGCTGGCACCATGACGACGCCTGCAGCCCTGGAGCGCGAGCACACGCTGCTCACCGCCGCCGCGCGCTACGACGCGCTGCGGCGCGAGGAGATCGCCGACTCCGCCGGCGTCGACACCGCCGTCGGCGACCCGACCAGCGCGCTGGAGCTGCTGGCGCTCAGCGAGGTGCTGACCCGCAAGGCCGGCTACGGCCGGCAGCTGACCGTCCGGACCGCGCGCGCGGCGGGCGCCAGCTGGTCGCAGATCGGAGACGCCCTCGGCATCAGCAAGCAGTCCGCGTGGGAGGCGCACCAGCGGTGGATCGACCACCAGGTCCGCCAGCACGCCGCCGTCGACCACGAGGGCCTCGACGACGACGAAGCCGCCGCGGCGCGCGCGCTCGCGGGGCGGAGCTCGGACCAGTGAGCGCCGACGCCAACACGCCGCAGCCACGGGTGCCGGTGACCTACGAGCACTGCGACCAGGTCGAGGGGCCGTTCTTCCACGGCACGCGCGCAGCGCTCGCGGTCGGCGACGAGCTGGTGCCGGGTCACCGCTCGGCGTTCCGCGAGCGAGCGCTGCGGCACGTCTACTTCACCGCCAAGGAGGAGACGGCCGTCTGGGGCGCGGAGCTGTCGACCGCGCTGACGGGCGAGGCCGATCTGGAGCCCGGACGGGGGCACGTGTACGTCGTCGAGCCGCTCGGCCCCTTCGAGGACGACCCGAACGTCACCGACAAGAAGTTCCCCGGCAACCCGACCGGGTCGTACCGGACCCTGCACCCGCTGCGCGTGGTCGGCGAGGTGGCCGACTGGCAGGGCCACTCCCCCGAGGTGCTGCAGGGGATGCTCGCCGGGCTGGCGCGTCTGCGCGAGCAGGGCCTGGACGTGATCGAGGACTGACGCCGACACTGCCGCGGTGGACCTGCCCGCGACGCTGGTCGCCGTCCTGGAGCGGCACCTCACCAGCGCACCGGTGACGGCGACGGCGGCAGCGGGGACCTACGCCTCGGACGCGGCAGCCGTCGTCGTCCTCCAGGACGGCGAAGAGGTGTTCGTCAAGGCGTCGCGAGACCCGGAGCGACGCGCGGACCACCTGACCGAGGCGCGCATCGGCGCGCAACTGCCCGGGGCCCTGCCGGCGCCGAGGCTGCGCGGGTGGACTGTCGACGGCGAGTGGGTGGTCCTGTGGTTCGACGCGCTGCACGCGCACCTGGCGGCGCAGCCGTGGACGGCGCCCGACGTCGAGGCAGTGGTTGCGGCGGTCGAGAGGAGGGGGCGACTCCTGACGCCGAGCCCCGTGGCGCCGCTGCGGTCGGTGGCGGAGATGGTCGGGTCAGCGTTCAGGGTGTGGAACGACCTCGCCGCGGGACGCGAGCGGGCACTCGCAGTGACGGACCTGGACGACTGGGCGCGCGAGGGCCTCGGCGAGCTCGCTGCGCTGGAGGCGGCGTGGCCGGCGGCGTCGGCGGGAGAGACGCTGTGCCACTTCGACCCTCGGACCGACAACTACCTCGTCGACGACGCCACCGGAGAGGTCTGGACGATCGACTGGAGCCGCGGCTGCCTCGGCGCGCCGTGGGTGGACCTCGTGACGTTCCTGGTCACCGCGCAGGGCGACGGCCACGACGCCGCGGCGCTGTTCGCGGCGAGCCCGCTGTCCTGCGGCGCGGAGGCGCGCGCCGTCGACGCGCACCTCGCGGTGCTCGCCGGGTACTGGACGGAGGCGGCGTTCCGCGCCCGTCCGGACAGCGTCCCGGATTTGCTGGCCTACCAGCGGCGGTCGCTGGCAGGGGCGAGGACGTGGCTCCAGGAGCGCTGGGCGGACCGTCGGTGACGGCGGCGCAGCTCATCGCCCGGCGCTTCGGCCTGGGCGCCCCGACCTCCGAGCTCGTGCGCGTCCCCGGGGGCAACACCCACCGGCTCTTCCGCCTGACGACGGACCGCGGCACCTGGGCGGTCAAGCAGGTGCAGCGCGTCCACGAGGACTGGTGGCTCCAGGGGTTCCAGGAGAGCACCTCACTGGAGCTGGCGGCCCAGTCAGCGGGTGTGCGGATGCCACGACCCGTCGCACCCGCCGAGCCGCTCGCGGACGTCCTCGCCGAGCTCCCGACCGGTGGGCAGACGCTCACCTACCGCGTCCACACGTGGGTGGACGGCTCGACGCCGAGCGGCTCAGCCCATCCCGAGCTGTTGGAGTGGGCGGCCCAGACCTCGGCGACCCTCCACGGGCTCGGCCTGCGCAGCCGGTCGCCTCTGGGCTCCACCTACCGGACGTTCCCCGCTGAGGAGTGGCGGGACTGGGCGGACCAGGCCCGACACCGCGGCCGAGAGGTGGGTGACCGCCTCCGAGCGTCCCTGCCCGTCGTGCTCGACGTGCAGGCCCACGTCGAGCCCGTCCTCGACCTGGCCGAGCTGTCGCGCCTGTGCCACGGCGACCTGACACCGGAGAACGTCCTCGTCACCGCCGACGGGCCGGTGCTGCTCGACTGGGACAGCGCAGGGCCGGAGGTCCCTGACCTCGAGTGGCTCCGCACCCTGTGGTCCTTCCTGCGGGTGCCGCCGCACTCCCCCAGCCCGTCGGACGTCCGACGAGCGCTGGACGCCTACGGAAGGTCAGGAGGGCAGCACCAGGCACCTGCCTCCCTCCGCTTCGCAGGGCTCCTCAACAGCCAGCTGCGGGCCCTGGCCTACTCCACCTGGTGCGCGATCGGTCACCGCGGGCTGACGGCTGACCAGGAGGTCGCCGCAGACGCCGTCGCAGTCCAGGCGCTGAGCCACCTGGTGCAGAGCGCAGCGGGCGCCCGCGGGTGGAGCCGCCTCCTCGCGTGACGCCGGGAGTCCAGCGGACCACGCTCGCACCAGCGGACCTGCTCAACCACGAGCGACCAGGCGCAGCAGCGCGCCGACGGTCGTGCCGATGCCGAACACGAACAGGAACGAGCCCGCGACCCGCGTCACCCACGGCACGACGCGCGTCGACCGGGCCAGCACCCGCGGAGACCCGAGGACACCCGCGACGAGGAGGTCCCAGGCGAGCACGACGGCGACCATCCACACCCCGTAGCCGACCAGGACGTGCGGGGCGGCCCCGGCGATGACCGACGCGAGGCTCACGTAGAACAGCGCGTTCTTGGGGTTCAGCAGCCCGGAGGCCAGACCGAGCCCGACGTTCCTGCGCCACGTCAGCTGCCTGGCAGCCGGAGCAGGTTCCAGGTCGGTGTGGCCGGCGGACCGGACGAACACCACTCCGACGTGCGTCAGGAACGCACCGCCTGCGAGCTGCACGACCAGCAGCACCAGCGGCGAGGAGATGAGGGACAGGCCGCAGAAGGCCACGGTGATGGGGATCCCGTTGGCGGCCGCGATCCCCCAGCAGACCCCGCTCGCGCTCCGCCAGCCGCTCACCATCGCGGTGCGGGAGATGAGGAAGAAGTCCACTCCGGGGATGAGTAGTGCCAGGAAGTGCGCGACCGCCACCGCGATGAACTGCTCCACGCCACTCCCCGTCGTCCGCTGGACCGTTGCGACCACGGTCAGCCACCGGCGGGCGAGGTGTCTTGAACGATGTTGCCCTCAGCCTGGGGATCAGCCTCGGTAGGTGCTCGGGGTCGCGGCGACGTGCGCGCGGAAGACGCGGTGGAAGTGGCTCTGGTCGGCGAAGCCCAGCGCGTGCGCCGCATCCGCGACGGAGGTCCCCTGGCGCAGCAGGTGGCGTGCCCGGGTGACCCTCTGGTCCTGGCGCCACGCCAGCGGGGCGAGCCCGGTGGCGCTCTTGACCGCCCGGACGAGCTGGAAGCGGGACAGTCCCACGAGCCTGCCGAGCTCGTCCAGGCGCGGGTTGGTCTCGTCGTCTCGCAGCCGCTCGAGCACCGGCCGCACCCGTTCCAGCACGACGGGGTCGACGCCGCCCGCCACGGTGTGCGCCGGCGCCGCCTCAGCCAGCGCCCGGGCGAGGCTGCGGAAGCCGCTCTCGATGCTGTCGGCGTCCTCGACGGGGCGAGGGGAGAAGAGCAGCTCGCTCCACTCCCGGAACCGCTGGTGCGCGCGGGCGTCGCGCAGCACCGTGACGCCCGCCAGGAGGGACCCCGCCCCCGTCCTCGCGGCCTGCGCGGCCGCCCAGTCCTGGTCGACGTGCACCATCTGGTACCGCCAGGGCCCGCTGCGCGGGTTGCACTGGTGGACCTGCCCGGCGGCGATGACGACGACGTCCCCGACGTGGAGCTGCACGGCGTCGCCGGAGGGAGCGGTGAAGACCGACGCGCCCTCCTCGACGAGCCCGACCGAGAGGGCGTCGTGGGCGTGCGGCCGGTAGCAGGTGTTCTGCTGGCAGGAGCGGCGGGCTTCCAGGTGGGGCAGCACAGCGCTGCGCGCGAACTCCGACGTCACCACCCCTCCCCCGTTACCTTTTTGATCACCCCAGCGATGGGGTGGCAGGCCACCGCCGCCGGCACGGCTGAGTTCCCCTGTGCACCGATGATCTGGGGGGTGTTGCCACCGGCGGCGGGTGGGCACTGGTGATCGCTGATAGGGACCTGCGGAGTCGTTCGCTGTTCGTAACGTGGCTGCGACGCGGGGGTCCGGGCTGGCCTGCCGCGTGTGCGTCGACGGCGACCAGGAGGACGCGATGGACCCATCCGAGCACCACTTCGACGTCTACGTCGGCTTGGACGTCGGTAAAGCCGACCATCACGCCTGCGCCCTGG